>CAZTQL010000011.1:0-38912 GCA_964615665.1 uncultured Woeseiaceae bacterium
TCGCAATAGGGAGCCAGCACACCACTTGCTCCGGAATCAAAAACGCGCGTGACGAAGTGCCACTGGGGTCGCGGAATTCGAACTACCGACGGTGTCTTGCTCGCCTTTATCACAGCGATCAGATCCGCTACTTCGCTGTCGCTGTACGGCGAGTGCTCCATATCAACCGTAAGGAAATCGAAAGGCAAGTCAGCCAGGACCTCTTGCCAGCCAGGGTTCCTGATCTTGCTCAGCATTGTCGAAACCAATGTGTCGCCGTTTTGGATGCGCTGCCTGAATTTTGTCTTGATCATTTACTTACCGCCTACCGGTCTACGAAAGCGCCGTCCTCAGTTTGCAAAGTGTTCCAGTTCTTTTCCTGGAACGGATATTTCGCGGCAACCTTTTCGTCGAGGTCGATTCCGAGGCCGGGACGAGTCGGCGGATTTGCGAAGCCTCTGTCGTAAGAAAAATGCCCGCCGTAGAAAAGGTCCTGCCAGAACGGGTCCTGTCCGCTACCAATTTCGAGGATTGTGCAATTCGGTGTGGACATGCAGACATGCATTGACGCAAGCGTACTTACTTCAGTTTGCGGATTGTGTGGCGACACATCCACGCGAAATGCCTCGGCAAGAATCGCGATTTTGCGTAATTCGGAAATTCCGCCGACGTGAACGACATCGGGCATGATTACATCAACCAATCGCTCCGAACACAGAGGCGCGAAATCGTATCGGGATGTCAATCGCTCGCCAGTTGCCAGCGGAACGCGTGTCTGCGCGCGAATCTGACGAACTTCCTCCAGCACTTCGCTCTCAAGTTGAGTGACTTCTTCAACCCAGAACGGGCGAAACTCTTCAACGCGATTACAAAACTCGACGGCCGATAATGGCGTAGGCTTTCCGTGCGCCTCCACAATGATATCGAAATCGGGCCCGACAATTTCACGGACACGTGCGAGGTGTTCGACGCCGCTTCGAATAGCGACGCGATGGTTAATTGGCTTTCCACCTGAGTAAAAACCACCCTTCACACAGGTCCATCCGTCTTCTTTCTTTTGCCGCCACAGGTCGAGTTCTTCTTCGTAAGACTTCGGCTTGCGCTTCTTGCGATGGCTTATGCGCTCCAAATGGCCTTCATGGCAATACAGTCGGACTTTATCGCGTGCCTTACCGCCGAGCAGTTTCCAAATCGGCTGGCCCAGAGCCTTGCCGAGAATATCCCAGAGTGCTATTTCGACGGCGCTCAAAGCAGACATCAGCACGGGGCCGCCGCGGTACCGTGGCCCAATAAACATGCCACGCCAATGCCGTTCGATTTCTGTGGGGTCCTTGCCGACGAGGTAACGCTTATGCGCGTTAATGGCCGCTGCGATCACTTCGCCTTTATTCGAGAGAGTGCCCTCTCCGAGCCCGGTTATGCCCTGATTGGTGTACAGCTTGACGAATACGTAGTTCTCGTCGTTGCCGGCATCAACGAGGAAGGTTTTCAAATCGGTAATCCTGAGATTTAGCGGCTTTGCTTCAGCAAACGTTCGCTCGAGTGGACCCGCCTCCGCAGTATTCAAAGCACCCAGGGTTGCCGCGCTGGCAACACTGGCGCCGGCAACTCCAATGCCCGATTTAAGAAAGTTTCGTCGCTTCATAGGGTCAGGTCTTCCAGGTTCGCCAAAATGAGAACGTTCTCATTTTTTGAGGGAAATCGCAAATCGAAAGACTCTAAGCTCGCTTACACAAAATCATTTACCCATTAATCAACAACTTAGGATATTCGTCGATCTTGGGCGCGCTACAGTGCCCAGGCGTAGTCAATCTTCATGAACCAGCTCCGATCCGATGCGTATAGCTTGTCGAGCTTGAGCCGCTGAAGCGCAGCAACAGGTGTCGATTTCTGCCGGTCCGACAACCTGAGTCCGGTTGGCTATCGAACGGAACTTGGCGTTATTCTCTGTGCCGATTCGTCGAAACACAATGATCCGTTGGAGAAGCGAGGTGGACTCAGCCCTACTAATTATTTTCGGCCTGATTGGCGGCACGTTCGGGTGGTTCGTCTACTCGCGAGTCGTCGCAACGAAGATTTTGAAGCTCGATCCGGACTTCGTTACGCCTGCCCATGAAATCAACGATGGCGTCGATTTCGTGCCAACAAACAAGTACGTTCTTTGGGGCCACCATTTCACGTCTGTCGCAGGCGCAGCGCCGATTGTAGGCCCGGCCATTGCGGTCTATTGGGGTTGGGTCCCCGCGGTTTTGTGGGTCACTATTGGCACCGTGTTTTTCGCCGGTATTCACGATATGGCGGCGATCTGGGCATCCAATCGACACGGTGGCAAGTCGATCGGCGCGCTTTCTGAAGAGGTCATTGGTCGGCGCACTCGCGCACTATTCATGGTTGTCGTATTCCTCTTGCTCCTGATGGTCAATGCCGTTTTCGGCGTGGTAATCGCCCGCTCGCTGGTCAACACACCGACGGCCGTGTTCCCCGCGTGGTCGGCAATCGCCGTCGCGCTGGTAATCGGTCAGCTTGTGCATCGCAATTTCAAGCTGACTATTCTCTCGATAGTCGGCGTGGCTGCACTCTACGCATCGATTTACGTTGGTAGTCAGATGCCCCTCGAATTACCCGATTCGTTTGGTCTTAGCGCCCAGGCCAACTGGATAATCATCCTCTTTGTCTATGCAGCGATCGCATCGATGCTGCCGGTCTGGGCATTGCTCCAACCGCGCGATTACATTAATGGACTGCAATTATTTGTCGGACTGATTCTGCTATACGGCGCTGTTTTTCTGATCATGCCGGACATTACTGCGCCCGCGTTTAATACCCGTGTCAGTGAGGACGCACCATCGATATTTCCGCTTCTGTTCGTAACGATTGCATGCGGTGCTGTATCGGGTTTCCACGGAATTGTGTCTTCCGGAACAACATCCAAACAGTTGAATAAGGAACCTGACGCGCGCTTTGTCGGCTACCTGGGAGCGATCGGTGAAGGTGCCCTCGCGCTGATCACCATCGTCGCCGTTAGTGGCGTGGCCCTGGCATCAACGCCGGAAATCTGGCATCAGATTTATGAGAAATTCGGCTCCGCGGGTGCCGCCGCATTTATCGATGGCGGCGCCAACCTGATCACTATGGGCTGGGGTGTCCCTGTCGGAATTTCGCAGACACTCCTTGCAACAATGGTCGTCTTGTTTGCTGGCACAACAATGGACACTGGCGTTCGACTGCAGCGTTATATTATTCAGGAATGGAGTGAGATTTATCGACTGCCGTTACTGGGAAGTAGCGCTGTTGCGACGCTGATTGCTGTGGGTAGCTGCCTGTTGCTGGCCTTCGGCGCGGGCGGCTCATCGGGCAGTGGCGGTCTGGTTATCTGGCCGCTATTTGGCTCGACAAATCAAATACTTGCGGGCCTTACGCTGCTCGTAATTTCGGTGATGTTACTGAAGCTGGGACGTCCTGTTCGTTACACATTGGTGCCGATGATATTCGTAATGATCATGTCTTTCTGGGCAGGGGCGATCAAACTGATCGACTTCTACAATGCCGGCAACTGGCTGCTGGTTGTCATCGATATCATCGTGCTCGTGACCAGTATCCTCGTAATACTGGAAGCCGCCGCTACGTTCACAAAAATAAAAAGAGACGCGTCAGCAACAGAGTAATTACAGCGCCAGTCGGGGGTTCCAAATCGTCGCTTCGATGTGTTGTTCGGGCCATTCATCCGTGGCGTAGTAATAGATCGTCACGATATTGCCATCGCTCCTCACGACCGACCTGCAGTACCCAATATCCCAGGTCGAGGCATCGTCACGCAGAGTAACTTCCCTGCTCCAGGTGGCACCATCATCAGCGCTGACGCGGGCACGAATGCCGTAGGGAGCACCGCGGTATCCGTAGGACACAGCCAAGAGCCCCTCATCTGTTCGTACCAACGCGGGTGGATTGCCATTGCGTAATCCCGTATCCGTGTCCGCAATCTTGGTCAGGAAATTCCATGTTTGACCATTGTCGTGGGATTCATAGGCATCGATCCAGTTCTTCGGCATGACTCTAAAATCACCGGCTGGATCGAACCGTCGTCGCATGGTTGTCACAAGATGAGATTCGGAAATACGCACCGTCGACGACATGACCGACCGGGCATTTTCTTCGTCCGCCATCCACGAAACGAACTCAAAACTCTGCCCACCGTCTTTGGTGCGTGCCAGGAACGAACGGTCCTGCAAAATTGCCTGGACGGTTTCAACGTCATCGGCAGACAGGAAAAACAATGCTTCATCTGCATCGCTCACAAGATAATCAGTCCGCGATGACAATTTGCTTGTATCAAGTCCGGCGAACCCCAGCGCATCTGACCATGTCTTGCCACGATCATAGCTGGCAACAAAATAGTTTCTGTCAATCCGCACTGCGAGATTCGGGTCGGCGAAGTCGACCCCGTCATTCATGGTCACGCCCGCACCGCTATCCTGCGATGAACTTTCGTATTGCTCCAGCGTCCACGTCACACCGCCATCGAGGCTGCGACTCATAACGGTCCCACCTGGTTTCGCTCGGTCGATAGAATGATGGAAAGGATTGTGTTTGTAGTAAGCGCGATTGAATGCGACGAGAATTTCGTCGCCCCAGTTCCAGACGCCACTATTCGCCGGCCAGCCACCAAATCGTCCTTGCTCATAGTAGGCGACATGGTGTTCAGCTTCGATGTAGATTGACTGGCTTCGATCGATGGAGCCCAAGTCCGGCTCGTCGATAAATTTGTAGGCCGCCAGTTGTTTAGCCGTGTGCCGCAAGCTGGACGCCGGTATTTCGTGCGCCTGGTTTTTCCCCCAACTCCACTTGATGGAGAACGCTCCGATATCGCTGCCATCTTTCTTGCCATCGTTTAAAAAGGTCAGTCGTACGGGGTAAGACTCGTCTTGTCTCATCGCGACAACCAATTGGGATTCGGGGTTTTCGAGGTCGGCGCGAGCATCCTGATGGTCTCCGATATGCAGCTCTAAGACCTTGTTTGTACTAAGATACAACGTCACGTCACCATCAGCGGGGGCGATGATACTACCGTCCCAGATGCCGGAACTGCCGGTCGTCTGATAGGTCGAATCGTCCCATTTTTGTTCGAGATCTGTGAGCAGCATTTTCGCTTTGACTGCCGTCAAATCAGGCTCACTAAAATACAGGCCCACCAGTCCGGGATTGGTATTGGACGTTGCAGACTGGCAACCGAAAGCCGCGATCATTAGCAATGCCAGGGAAGTTAGACGAGCAATTTTGTAGGTTCCGTTCATCGCTATTGCCTGCGTTTTTTCATTGCATAATTTGTGGTGAGTATACAAGTCTGCAAGAATCAGGCGACCTCTGAGGCTTGAGAAGCGATCAAATATTATGATGAACAGGCGAATCAAAATACGTACCTCACTCATTCTCGGATGTTCACTTTTCCTGGCACATATCGCACATGCCGATACGTTTTGCCGATTTCACTCAGATAACGGTGACTACTATGGTCGTGTCGACGGAAATTCAATTCACGTATTAAGTGCCGCTCCGTGGCTAGGTGGGGAAGAAACTGGAAGCACAGTAGATCGGCAAAACGTCACATTGCTTCCGCCCAGTGAACCGCGAAACATCATCGGTATTGCGGGTGCCTACGCATCGCCGGATTCCAATCCTCCGAAGACCAGTCGCTGGTTTGCGAAATCACCGTCGGGCGCTGCAACGGATGGGGATGTTGTAAGAATTCCTGATTCGCTCGACGCTTTGAAAGTTGAAGTTGAGCTGGTGATTGTCATTGGCGCAGCAGTCAAGAACGCCTCGGTTGACGAGGCGAAGTCTGCAATTTTCGGATTTGCGACAGGCACCGAAATATTCGGGTTTGTAGAAAGTTTTCATCGCGCCTCTGATGAAGATGCGAATCGCGCGGAGTCTTTATTGGCACCAGCGTTAAAATTGGGAGACAACTATGCGCCATTCGGGCCCTTTGTCTATTCAGATGTCGATTGGCGCGACCGTCAAAGAACGCTATCGATCGCATCCCCGTCGGGCGAAACGCGAGTTACTTATGAACACAACACGAGTAACTTGCTCTATCCGCCAGAAAAAATCGTTTCGGATCTTTCCAGAGTTCTGACACTGGAACCGGGCGACCTGATATTCAGCGGCACGTCTAAGGCCTTTATCATAGAGGCCGGCGAAACAGTCACAACCGAGGTGGAGGGATTTGGCATTCTCCGGAATCTGATTCAGAAATAGAATGCGGGCTCAATGAACTACGCAACCCGATCAGGCGGTTCGTTGCCGGCGAAGAATTCGACCAGGTTGTTCAGCATTCTCATACCCATTGCTGAGCGCGTTTCTTGTGTGGCACTACCGAGGTGGGGGAGCAAAACAACATTCTCCATTGCCAAAAGCTCTCGGCTGATTCCCGGCTCATGTTCATAGACATCCAATGCTGCCCCGGCGATCTCTCCAGCCTCTAGCGCTTGCGTAAGCGCGCGTTCATCGACGACGTCACCGCGTGCTGTGTTGATCAGGAATGCTGACCGTTTCATTTTTCTTATTGAAGCCGCGTCAATCAGATGTTTTGTTGCTGGGGTACTTGGGCAATGCAAGGATACGAAATCGCTTTCCGCCAGTAGCTCATCAAGAGAGGCACTCTGCTCCACTCCGTATCGCTCCAGATCAGGTGACGGCAATACTTGCCTGCTGAAGATCTTGATTCGCATACCGAATCCGTCTTTCGCACGCTTCGCAACGGCACGAGCGATTCGCCCGAATCCAACCAGTCCGAGCGTCTTTCCGGCAATGGAAACGCCAAGCAATTGAGTCGGGTTCCAGCCATCCCACTTCGTCGAGCGACACAAGCGCTCACCCTCACCAGCACGGCGCGTAATTATGAGAAGAAGGGTGATCGTAAGGTCAGCTGTTGCCTCCGTCAGCACGCCTGGTGTGTTGGTCACAGCGATTTCAGCATCACGTGCAGCATTGATATCGACGTTGTTGTAACCGACACCGAAGTTGGTAATGATCTTTACGTTTCCCGAGCAGGCCTCAATCATTTCTCGATCGATGGGATCGGCGACCGTCGGGCACAAAGCATCATAATGCTTCACGGATTGCAGCAGCGTTTCGCGTTCTCGCTGCCCGCCGTCGCGCAGAATGTCAATATCGAAACTGGATGCCAGATTGGCTTCGACATCTGCTGTCATGCCGCGAAAAGCCAGCACTCTCTTTCGTTTCACTATGCTTGCTCCCTTAGCCGTGACTGCAGACTAATGGGCAGTGGCGCGAGAGGCAATCAATCCACCAAGAAATACGATCAGGCCGCCGACTGCAAATAGAATATTGCCCAGCTGTTAACGGCATAGCGCTCCATGTATGTGAACGCCCGCCCAAATTCCGTAACGCGATCCTCGTTCTTTCGTGCTAAACCACTGACACAATGAAACGACACTCGGCGCGGATCCGATAGACCGCAGGCCGAACGCCGGCGACCTCCCATTGAGGGCTTATTCGCCTTAGAGCATTCAATTCACTTCGGATATTTTGTTTTCAACATACTGCTGTCCATGCATTGGATTATCGGTGCGGCGATTCGTTTATTGGTGCCCGCCATTAGCGGACCTGCGTACTCAAGGCAAAGATCAGCTGAGCCGCGTAGTAGAGCGGAAGACCCCAGAGTCTATTAGCCACCGAGGGCGAGACAAACCGGTCGCGTGCGACAAATATGTCTGATGCCGCGAACAGCACGGCACCAATAGCCAGTTGCAGGCCAGTAGCAGGCATCGTACCGCTTGCGAGTACAACCATCAGCGAAATTGCACCCAGATAGGACACGACCGCTGGTCGGAAGTTGTGCGGCAGGTGTGGCCAGAGCCAACGAAGGACAATTATCGCGACAACCACCATTGCGGTGGTCGCGAGTGCTAACGGCAGTACCGCTAGCGGCTGCAGAAGAAAGGCGCCACTAAACGCCACGTGGGCCAGGAGGAAACTTCCAAGCCCGGCAATGAAGAAAAGCTGACGCTTTGGAATGAGAAATACATCGCCCAGCCACGATAAAAGCAAACCCAGCAGGATGAGTCGCCCATAAGATGAGGCAAGCGCTCCCGCCAACAACGCAGTAATAACGAAGAGCGTGCTCGCGATAGGCTTTGCCAGCCAGACCCCCAGCCGGGAGAGCTTCAACTCGGCCCAGAGTAGCGCTGCAACCGCAATCGCGAGGAATGTGCCACTTAGAACCAGCGCCAAAGAGGGCAGAGTGTCCAATCGCGCTACCTAATACCGAGGCTCAGGGGCGGTTGAGGCGACGGGTTTGATGCCCTAGTGGATCTTGTAGTCATTTAGAATCAGCAAGATCGAGAGTATCCAAAGCGCGCCGACCGGCAATGACAAAATGCCGCCGGCCCAGGCAACCCACGATCGGCGAATCGACAACATAGCCAAGCATAGGCAAAACAATAGCGCTGGTACAAATGCGAATAGCGCATACATGAGGTGGTAGTCCTGCACAACCGATACACCTATGAAATACCGCGTCCAAAGAACAGTGGTGGTAACGAATGCTAGCAACGCAAGAATAAGTGGGGGTCTACGCATTGTTAGACTGCATTGCGGTCATCTTCAATCTTACCTGCATACTCTTTCCAGCTACTGACTCAAGTACTTCCGCCATGTTCTGTGCAATTAGATCCCGGCAAACCGCCCGCGTATGGAGGACTGATTCGCCGAGTGCAGCCTGACTATAATTCGTGTGCGAAAGTCGAGGATAACATCCAAATTGCGATTGGCCGCTTTGGGTTCACAAGCAGCCCTTTTTACGCATTCCAGATTTCGGGGTCCGCTGGCAAGAGGTGACTACGCTGTTGCTGAATCATCGGCGTCATACCAAATACCGTATTTGTCGCCCTGCCACTTTAGTAGCGAAAAAAGATAGGCGTTCACGAGTAAGATAATTCCGCCAGCAAGTGCTGCTTCACTAACAAACCCCAGCGCACAGAAAAGGAACCCGAACAAATGCGACAGGAGTTGGATTCGCGTCGCAACTATTCTGGTGGTGCGGACGCTGAGAAAATTCAAAAAGAACCAGCATTTCAGCCAGAAAGGAAGGCTCTGCCAACCAGCGGTATCTTTTTCCATCGTGTAGGCCTCTCGGTTCAGGGTTTCGATGTCCACTTCAAGCACCGATGCGAGGCATTTCAATGATTCCAAACTAGCATTATGACCGCTTTCAATTCTCTGAATGGTCCGAACATTCAAGCCAGACATTTGAGCCAATTGTTCTTGTGAGAAATGACGACCAATACGCAGTTGTTTGAGAATCATAGACGTACCCAGTGCTTATCAGCCGCAAGTATCCACCGATTCTATCAGTGTCGGTTACGCAATCCGCCCGACATTTACCCGACACCGGCGAGGTTGGGCGAGTATCGGCTTTGCGGTCAGTTGCAGCCCTTTTTACGCATTCTAGATTAACGGCAGCTATCGGCAGTAAAGCGGACATCCCATCAGCACCTGGACGTCACGCAGCGTTCCGGGCAACATTTTCGGCTATAATCCCCGCCGGAAACGTAAAGAGCCGCACCTCGACAGGAGCCTGACGGTCACAATGAAGTACTGCTCAAACTGTGGTTTGGCGGTCAGCCGCAGAACGCCGGCTGACGATAATCGCGAGCGCTGGGTGTGCGACGCCTGCGATATCGTGCATTACCAGAACCCGTTAATTATCGTGGGCTGTGTTGCCGAGCAAGACGGCAAGATTCTGCTCTGCAAGCGCGCCATCGAGCCTCGATACGGGTACTGGACAGTGCCGGCCGGTTTCATGGAGCTTGGCGAGAGCGTTGCCGGCGGCGCGGCAAGAGAGACGCTTGAGGAAGCCTGTGCCACCGTGGAGCTCGGCCACCTGTTCGCATCAGTCGATGTGGTGGACGCAGGACAGGTACACCTGTTCTATACCGGAAAACTGGTCGGCGGCTGCGGCGTCGGCGAGGAAACGCTCGAGGTTGGCCTGTTTGCCGAGGACGAGATTCCGTGGGACGACATCGCGTTCCACAGCGGCAGGTTCGCCCTGCAAAAATACTTCGAAGATCGTGGCGCCAATAACGGCGTCCACGTGCACGAGCTGCGCCGCTCGGCGAACTAGAGTCGGCGAACCAGAGTCGGATTATTTCTGCGCGTTTTGCTGCAGGCGCGCGATCAGCTGCGCTGGCGGCAGGTAGCCACCCACCATTGTACCGTCCTCGAAGACGATAGCCGGTGTGCCGCTCAGGCCGATCTTTCGGCCCAACGCATAGTGCTCATTGACGATAGTTGAATCGCACTGCTCGGATTCGAAATCACGATCCTGCTTGGCGGCGGTCAGAGCCTCGCCGCGGTCAGCGGCACACCACACTGCCTGTGACGTCTTCCATGCCTTGGAAGCCGGCCCGTTGCGCGGATACAGCACGTACCGGATGGCGATACCCTCATCCATATAGGCATTGATCTCGCCATGCAGTTTCCGACAGTAAGTGCAGTCAACATCGGTGAAGACGGTAACCTTGTACTGCGCCTCTTCCGGCGAGAACAGGATGGCCTGATCGTCAGTTAAACCTGCGACCAGATCGCGTCGCGCGTCATTACGACTCAGGTCGGTGAGATTGGCCTGCGTATCAAGATCGATGAGATCGCCCTGCATCAGGTAACGCCCGTCCGCCGTGACGTATGCGATGACCGAGCCTTTCTTCAGCGTATACCAGCCTTCGATTGGACTCGCGTAGACGTTTTCCGGGTCGATCATGTCAAACTTGGCAGCGATCGCGTTACGCACTTCCTCGAGCACCGCATCGTCATCGGCTGCGGTGGCAGGGGCTGCCGCAAAGAACGCCATCGCGAAAACGGCGAGAAAACGGCTCAATAACAGGGAGTTGCGGCTCATTATTTCTAATCCTCGAAAGCACATGCGATGGACGTGTTGACCCGGAATACGGGCATCAGTTCCTGCTGGGGCGGCGAGTTTAGCAGAGCCGCGTGCGGCAATCAGCCTCGCGGGTGATGTTTGCCGTGCAGGTCTTTGAGACGCTCGCGGGCCACGTGCGTGTAAATCTGCGTTGTCGACAGGTCGCTATGACCCAGCAACAGCTGCACGACACGCAGGTCCGCGCCGTGGTTCAGCAGGTGCGTGGCGAAGGCATGCCTCAGGCTGTGCGGCGACATCTTCTGCCGCACGCCCGCCTTTTCGGCGTAGCGCTTGATGATGTGCCAGAACGCCTGGCGCGTCATGCGATCACCGCGGCGAGTGGGAAAGAGATAATCAGTCTGGCGCTCGAGCAGAATCTCCATGCGCGGCCCATCGATGAAGTCCCGCATCCAGCGTTGCGATTCTTCGCCCAACGGAATCAGCCGCTCGCGATCGCCTTTGCCGACGATGCGCAGGACGCCCTGGTTGAAATTCACCTGCGACTGTTTGAGGTTGATCAACTCGGAAACGCGCAGACCGGTGGCATACAGCAACTCGAGCATGGCTCGGTCACGGTGGCCGAGCGGCTCGTCGGTATTTGGCGCCTGCAGCAGCGCGTCAACCTCGTCCTCGGTCAACGACTTCGGCAGGGAACGGCCGATACGCGGCATCGCGATGTCCACTGTCGGGTCTGAGCTCCGCATGCCCTCGCGCATCATGTAGCGAAAGAAACGCCGGAAGCTGGATAGTTGTCTGGCGGTTGAGCGCGGCTTTGAGCCGCCCTCAACGCGACCCGCAATGAACTCGAGAAGATCCGATTTGTCGGCCATCTCGATCGATTTGTTGTTCTTGGACAGTCCGCGCCCGAGTGTCATCAGGTCGGCACGGTAAGCACCGAGCGTGTTTTTGGACAGGCCACGCTCCATCCAGATCGCGTCCAGAAAGCGATCAACGAGTTCTTCGGAACGTTGCACCAGGGGTGTTTCCGTTCTGCTTTGCATATTGCTGCTGCCCATAATTTTCAACTTGCCTGTCGCGCAATCCTTTGCCGCGATGAAGTTAATGCCAACTGCCGTGGCAGGCTGGTAGCATACGTTGTTCCCGGTACCAGACCGCTGTGTCAGTTGTCCCCGGTCAAGTGACCGATTCACCGCCAAGCGACGGATTTTCCAAGGGTTATGAGTATGCTGTCGAAGTCCGGTACCCGGCGTGACCGCTGTCACAGATTACAGAAGGCATTAACATAAAGTGAACTGGGTCACACGCATCCTGCACGCGGCCTGGGGATCGCTGGCCTGGCTGTCTTTTTTTCTCGCCGTTTTGTTCACGATGATCGTCGCTTTGCTGGTGCCAGGCATGCATCGGCGGCAACACCTGGCTGCGGTGGCGTGCAAAGGCGTGTTCGTGCTGGCCGGTGTCAATGTGACCGTGCGGGGTCGAGCAAACCTGCCGGACGGGCACTGCATCGTCGTTGCCAATCACGCCAGTTATGTCGATGGAGTATTGCTCAAGGGCTACCTTCCCGGGCGATTTAATTTTGTGATCAAGGGCGAACTGCGCAACTTCGGCCCGGCGCATTTCTTGCTGCGTCGCTCGGGCGCCAAGTTTGTTGAGCGCAGCGAGGCATCGGGCAGCACGCGCGATGCGCGGCAGATGGTCCGCGCGGCCCAGGACGGGGAGTCACTCGGCGTCTTCCCCGAGGGCACGTTCGAGAAGCAACCGGGTGTAGGACGGTTTCGACCCGGCGCCTTTGCCGCCGCGGTCCGCGGTAACCTGCCGGTGGTGCCCATTGCCATCAGCGGCACGCGCCAGATGCTGCCCGCGGAGCGACTGTTGCCGCGACCCAGCCGCCTCACTATCGACATTTTGCCGGCAATTCTGCCCGATGATCCTGTCTTCGAGCACCGCCGAACGCTTGCCGAGGCGGCGCGACAGCGCATTCTCGCGGTTCTGGACGAGCCGGATCTGCTGGAACCAGGTCTGCTGCAGTCGGCCACTGACTAGCGGTGTCTAACTGAATCGTAGTATTGCGCCGGCGGCGTCTTTTCAGGAGAGTATCCAGAGTGCTCATCGCCGGGCAATGAGCCGGTGGGAGATACATCGATTGGAGAAGCAATCATGAGTTCAGATGCCATCGTAATTGTGGCGGCCAAACGAACACCCGTTGGCGCGTTTCAGGGTGTTCTCAGCGGCGCTACGGCGCCGGCGCTCGGCGCCACAGCCATTCAGGCGGCGGTCGCCGAGAGCGGCATCGACAACGGCGACATTGATCGCGTCCTGATGGGGTGCGTGTTGTCGGCGGGCCTCGGCCAGGCGCCTGCACGTCAGGCCGCACTAGGCGCCGGTCTGCCTGATAGCGTCCCGTGCACCACAGTCAACAAGATGTGCGGATCCGGCATGGAAACGATCATCCTCGGTCACGACATGATCAGAGCCGGCAGCGCGGCGATTGTTGTGGCGGGCGGCCTCGAATCGATGAGCAACGCCCCGTACTTGCTGCAGAAAGCGCGCAGCGGCTTCCGCATGGGGCACCAGGAAGCGCTCGATCACATGTTCTACGACGGTCTGCAGGACCCTTATGAAGGGCACATGATGGGTCACTTCGCCCAGGTCACCGCCGACAAGTACGGATTCACCCGCGAGCAAATGGACGCGTATGCCGTTGAGTCGGTCACGCGCGCACAGCGCGCCATCACTGCAGGCGCCTTCGCCGACGAAATAGCACCTGTCACGATAAGTTCACGTCGCGGCGACGTTACGGTTACCGACGACGAAACGCCTGGCACCGTCAGCATCGACAAAATCCCGACGTTGCGCCCTGCTTTCGCCAAGGACGGCACGGTGACTGCCGCCACGTCATCGTCCATTTCAGATGGCGCTGCAGCCGTGGTCCTGATGACCGAAGCGGAGGCGCAAGAACGCGGCATCAAGCCGATCGCAAGAATCATCGCCCATTCGGCGTTCGCGCAAGAGCCAGCCTGGTTCACAACCGCACCGATCTACGCGCTTAAATCGTTGCATGAGAAGCTTGGCTGGACACCCGACGACGTTGATCTTTACGAAATCAACGAAGCGTTCGCTGTTGTAACCATGGCGGCGATGGCCGATGTCGGGATCGAGCACGCGAAGGTCAACGTCAATGGTGGCGCCTGTGCACTGGGCCACCCGATAGGCGCCACCGGAAGTCGCATCTCCGTTACGTTGTTGCACGCATTGCGCGCGCGCGGGCTACGGCGCGGAATTGCAACACAGTGTATTGGCGGTGGCGAAGCAACAGCCATTGCCGTCGAAATGATCTGAAGGGGAAAGGGATGCAATTATCAAGTGCCAAAGCCGTTGTTACCGGCGGCGCATCGGGTCTCGGGTTAGCAACTGCGCGACGCATCATCGCGGCCGGCGGTCAGGTTGTCTTGCTGGATATCAACGACGAGAACGGCGAGAAGAGCGCTGCTGAGTTTGGCGAGCGAGCGCATTACATCAATACGAACGTTGCCAGTGAAGACTCGGTGCGCGCGTCTATCCAGTCGGCGAACGAGCTCATGCAGGGTATAACGCTGGCTGTAAATTGCGCCGGCATAGCAACCGCCGGGCGCACGCTGGGTCGCGACGGCCCGTGGCCCACCGAGAATTTTAATCGTGTGATCCAGGTCAACCTGATCGGCACCTACAACGTCACCAAAGAAGCCGCTGCCTTTATGCAACTGAACGACGCAAACGACGAAGGCGAGCGTGGCGTCGTGATTAGCACAGCCTCGATCGCGGCCTTCGAAGGCCAAATCGGGCAAGCGGCCTATTCGGCATCAAAAGGCGGTGTTGTCGGCATGATGCTGCCGCTGGCGCGTGAATTCGCGCAGTTTGGCATCCGCGTCAACACCATCGCGCCAGGCATTTTCTTGACACCGATGATGGCCGGCATGCCGGAAGAGGTGCAGGAATCGCTCGGCAAGCAAGTCCCGTTTCCGCCACGACTCGGTCGGCCCGACGAGTACGCGGACACGGTCGCTTTCATCTACGGAAATCCAATGGTGAACGGCGAAACGATCCGCGTAGACGGCGCCATAAGAATGCAGCCGAAATAACTCGTCCACGCGTTTCGATCGTCACATCACAACGCCGCCAATCGCGGCGAACATCTCGCTAACTCCGCGCTGGCGCGAAGTCGCTGCGCGAGATTTCCCCACGCTCGGCGCCCCGGCCGCCGTCACTGCTTGGAAGGCAAGTGGACGACAGGTTTGTTGGCGAGACATAAAGCGAGCGAAGCGAGACAGTCCGCCAATAAACCTGTCGGCCGCTTGCCGTATACGTAGAGGCAGGCTGGTTACCGTGCTAGCTACATATTGGCGTAATTAGGACCACCGCCGCCTTCCGGCACCTCCCAAACGATGTTCTGCCGCGGATCCTTAATCTCGCAGGTCTTGCAGTGCACACAGTTCTGCGGATTGACCTGGAAGCGCTTCTCACCATCCTCTTCGACGATTTCGTAGACGCCGGCCGGGCAATAACGCTGCGCCGGCTCATCGTAGTTCGGCAGATTGTAGTCCAGCGGGATCGACGCATCTTTGAGTCTCAGGTGCGACGGTTGATCTTCCTCATGATTAGTACTCGACAGATAGACCGATGACAGCTTGTCGAATGTAATGACGCCATCCGGTTTCGGGTAGTCGATCGGTTTGGCGTCGCTCGCCTTCGCCAGCGACTCGTGGTCCGGCTCGCGGTTGCGCCACGTAAAGGGCAGCTTGCCGAAGAAGATGTTCTGGTCGATGAATGCGAATGCTGCGCCGAAAAACACTCCGAGCTTGTGTAATCCAGGCCCAAAATTTCGGCCTTTATGCAGCTCTTTATAAACCCATGATTTATTTACATTTTCCTCGAAATCGGTGAGCTCGGACTGGCCGGCATCCCCGGCTGCGAGCGCTTTTTGCACGCTTTCCGCCGCCAGCATGCCGGTCTTGATGGCTGTGTGCGCACCCTTGATCTTTACGCCGTTGAGAAAACCCGCGCCACAGCCTATGAGCATGCCACCGGGGAACGCGAGCTTCGGCAGCGACTGCAGGCCGCCTTTGTTCACGGCGCGTGCGCCATACCCAATGCGCTTGCCGCCTTCGAGATATGTACGAATCTTCGGGTGCAGCTTCCAGCGTTGAAACTCGTCAAACGTCGACAGATGCGGGTTCTTGTAATTCAGCGCGATGATCAGCCCGAGGAAAACCTTGTTGTTTGCCGCGTGGTAAAGAAAGCCGCCACCTTCGGTATGGTTGTCGAGCGGCCAGCCCGTCGTGTGAACCACCAGCCCTTCCTGGTGTTTTTCGGGATCGATCTCCCAGACTTCCTTGATGCCAATGCCAAAATGCTGCGGGTCAGCTTCCTTGCGTAGCTCAAAGCGCTGCATCAGGTGTTCGCTTAGGTTGCCGCGCACCCCTTCAGCAAAAATCGTGTACTTACCTAGCAGGTTGTAACCCGCCTGGTAGGCGTCTTTCTTTTCGCCGTCTTTGCCAATACCCATGTCGCTCGTGGTCACGCCGCTGACGCGACCCTCTTCGTCATACAGCACCTCGGCCGCCGCAAAGCCCGGGAACACGTTGACGCCCATTCCCTCCGCCTGTTCACCCATCCACTGGCACAGCTGGCCAAGACTGATGATGTAATTGCCATGATTGTGCATGGGTCGCGGCAGGAACAGTCCGGGGACCTTTACAGCCGCGGTTGCGCTCGTCAGGTAATGCACGAGATCGCCGGTGACGGCAGTTTTTACCGGCGCACCTTTTTCTTTCCAGTCAGGGAACAGTTCGTCGAGCCCGGTAGGCTCAAACACGTTGCCGGACAGGATGTGCGCACCAATCTCGGAACCTTTTTCGACGACTACGACGGATAGAGCGTCGTCGAGCTGCAGCAAACGGCAGGCGGCCGCAAGCCCTGCAGGGCCGCCGCCGACGATCACGACATCAAACTCCATGGATTCGCGTTCGCTCGATTCCGACATATCTATTTCCTCGTTATTAGTCGTTGCGTCGAATCTTAGCAGCCTCTATGGCTACCGTTAATCGCGCAGGGTAATCTTGCCGGGCAACCGCAGCAGGGCAAATACAAAGATGAGGGTAGTTTGAACATTCGCGATGCCTATCAGGAAAGCCTTCGCCGGGATGGCCACGTTGAGGATCCGGCGCAGCTGCAAGTTGTCGGCCGTCTGGAAGACCTCACGGCCCGATTGGTTGCGAATGCTCACGCCCGGAGCGGCTGGCCTGCCGCGCTGCGTCGCTTTCGCGGCGCTCAACAAGACGTGCGCGGCCTTTATTTATGGGGCGGCGTTGGGCGTGGAAAGACATTCCTGATGGACCTGTTCTTCGACAATCTCGAGATCGAAGCAAAGCAGCGCATCCACTTTCACCGCATGATGCATGACGTTCACAGACGACTGGGCGGCCTGCAGAGCGTCGAGGACCCACTCGGCAAAGTCGCGGACGCGATCGCGCGTGACACCATCGTGCTGTGTTTTGATGAGTTTTTTGTCAGCGACATCGGTGACGCAATGATTCTCGGGCGCCTGCTTGATGGACTGTTTCGGCGCGGCGTCACCCTGATCGCGACCTCCAACACGCAGCCGGATGAGCTATACCAGGGTGGGCTACAAAGAGAGCGCTTCCTGCCCGCCATCAGTCTGCTCGAAGAGCGCACAGACGTCGTGCAGATGGGCCGTGGCACGGATCACCGTCTGCGCTTGCTTAAGAAAGCCGGCACTTACCTCTCGCCCGATGACGGCGCAGCGACCCGTCGACTTGCGGCGTTTTTTGAAGAGTTGGCGTCCAGCCACATTCAGCATGATCGCGACCTCGATATTAATGGCCGCGACATTCGCGCGCATCGTTGCGCCAAAGGCGTTGCGTGGTTCGACTTCGAGAATTTGTGCGATGGTCCGCGTAGCCAGGCTGACTACATCGAGATTGCTCGCTGGTACCCGACTGTGATCGTCTCAGGCGTACCGCAGTTCGACGAGGTGCTGGAAGATCAGGCGCGGCGTTTCATTGCACTCGTGGACGAATTCTATGACCGACGGGTGAAATTGATACTGTCAGCTGAGGTCGACGTGCGCTCGTTGTACGGCGGCAGGCGGCTTGCGAGTGTTTTCGAGCGCACCATCAGCCGGCTCGTGGAAATGCAGTCGATGGCGTATCTCGCCCTGCCCCACCTCGCGTGATAGATTGAATCCATGAGCGAGGAGCTGAAACTCGATCAATTTCTGCCCTACCGGCTGGCGATACTTTCGCACACGGTGAGCACCACGATTGCGCATGTCTACGACAAGCGTTTCGGGCTGTCGATACCCGAGTGGCGGGTCATCGCAATTCTCGGACGCTTTCCAGGACTTTCTGCTGTCGAGGTCGCAGAGCGCACGCTGATGGACAAGGTCGCCGTGAGCCGGGCAGTAACCAAGCTCATCAAGAATGGTCGCATCGATCGGCAGTTTGCAGACGCCGATCGACGTCGCTCCATCCTGAACCTGTCCGAGGAGGGGCGCCGGGTTCACAATGAGGTCGCGCCACTCGCTTTGCAGTTTGAGCGGGATCTGATCGAGGGCTTTGACGAAGGGGAGCGCGAACAGCTGGACGGGCTCATTGACCAGCTGCTGGACCGCGCCCGCTCGCTCGACGCGTCCTGATCAATCGTCGGCGGCGACGCCGATTTCGGTACGGACCTGCAGTAACTCGGGAAACATGTCGAAGTCCATCGCCTTTTTCAGGAACGCGACTCCTGACGAGCCCCCTGAACCGGGCTTGTGGCCAATGATGCGCTCGACGGTCTTCATGTGATGAAACCGCCAAAACTGGAAGTTGTTGCCAACATCCATTAGCGCCTCACAGGCCTCGTAGCGTGCCCAGTGCGCGGAGCGATTCTCGTAGATGTCTTTCAATACGGAGACCACTTCCGGGTCGATTTCGCGAATTTCGCTGAAGTCGCGCTCCAGTGCGGCAGCAGGTACGGGCATGCCGCAGCGTGCCAGATACGCCAGAAACTCATCGTAAAGGCTGGGCGAATGCAGCGCCTCCAGCAAGCAATCGTGCCACTCAGGCTGGTGCTCGTAATAACGTCCCATCGAGCGGTTCTTGTTGCCGAGCATGAACTCAAGAATGCGGTACTGCGCTGACTGGAATCCGGACGCTTTGCCAAAAACGTGCCGAAACTCGCCATATTCACTGGGCGTCAGCGTATCGAGCACCTTCCACTGGCTATACAGCTGGTTTTGTATGTGCCGTACGCGGGCCAGGTTCTTGACCGCCGGCGCCAGCGCATCGCGGCGCATGTTCCAGATGGCGCGGCTGATCTCATGAATCAGCAACTTGATCCAGAGCTCTGCAACCTGGTGCTGGATGATGAACAGCATTTCGTCGTGGTGCGGCGGGTCACTGAGCGGGACCTGCGCCGTCAGCAGCTGGTCGAGCTTGAGATACCCGGTGTAATCGTCGTCGCGGGACAGGTCCGAATGGATGGTTCGCTCGGGTTCACGTTGCTTCATCGGCATCAATCTACGCGCTTGTCAGGGGTCATTATTGTAGGTCATTTGCCGATGCAATCGGTCTTTTCCGCAAGGCTCGATGCGCGGCATTTACTGTATAATCCCTTACGCCTTTCCAGGACCATACCGAATACTCTGCAGAATTCTGATGCGGCAAACCCATTAACGAATTTCTTGGGCCGTATTGCACGGCTGGAGCGACTGTAGTGACAGTAAAAGAACAACGCCGGGGCGCGGACATCCGGCAAGTAATCGTCGACGAGATTGTCAATTCGAAAATCTCCACCGCAGCCCTGAAAAAACGAGCGGCGGTAAAACGCTATCTGCGGCAGTACTTCGTCAACGTGCCCGTCGAGGACATTCAGGGCCGTGACGAGAAGATCATGGCGCGCATCGCGCTGGACCAGCTCGAATTTGGCGCCAAACGACGCAAGGGCCAGGCACTGGTGCGCGTTTTCAACGCGACAGAGAAAGAGCACGGCTATACGTCGGCCTTCACATTCGTTGAGATGGTCAACGATGACATGCCGTTCATCGTTGACTCTGTCGCGGCGGCAATCATCCAGCGGAAACTCGCCGTGCACATCACCGTGCACCCGATCATTTCGATCAAGCGTGACCGCAAGGGTCAGGTCACCGATATCACGTCGGTCGATGACGACGACGCGCGTTCCGAGTCGTTCGTGCGTTACGCGATCGACCGGCAATCTGACAAGGATGAGCTAAGAAAAATCAAAGAGACGGTTTCCAGTGTACTCCGCGACATTCGGCTGGCCGTTCGCGACTGGCGCAAGATGATTCAGCGCATGCGCGACACGCGTGACTTACTTGAGAATGGTCCAAGCGGCGTCGATCCTCTGCTACGCTCAGAAAGCCAGGCGTTGCTCGACTGGCTGGCGGACGAGCACTTTACGTTTCTCGGCTACCGCGAGTATGCGTTATCCAAACGCGGCCAGCGATATTTCCTAAAGCCCGTAAAGGGCAGTGGCCTGGGTGTCCTGAGCAAGGAAGATACGGCCAACAGGTCGGTCGAACTGACAGCCCAGATGCGCCGCATCACGCGCGCACGCGATTGGCTCATTCTGACCAAAGCCAATGCGCGCTCGACGGTGCACCGGCCTGCATTCCTCGATTACGTCGGCATCAAGATCTACGACAAGAAAGGCAACGTGATCGGCGAACGCCGTTTCATCGGATTGCTGACCTCAATTGCTTACAGCGAGAGTCCCGAGAGCATTCCGCTCGTGCGGCACAAGGTTCACAAGATCTTCGAGCGCGCAGAGGTCGAAGAGCTCGGCCATCGCGGCAAAGCGTTGTTGCACATCATCGAATCCTACCCACGCGAAGAGCTGTTTCAAAGTAGCATTCAGGACCTGACGCGCACGATACTCGGCGTCTTGAACTTGCAGGATCGACAACGCGTCAAGTTCTTCCTGCGCCGGGACACGTTTCATCGTTTCTTTTCCTGCCTCGTGTACGTACCGCGTGAAAAATACACGACGGTGATTCGTCGCCAGGTCGAAGAGCTGCTGACCGAGGCATTCGGCGGCATTTCAGTCGACTCCGCTGTGCAGATTTCTGACTCGGCACTCGCGCGCGTGCACATCATTGTGCGCACATCAAGTGAAGAACGTCCGCGCATCAGTATTAATGCTATCGAAACTCAAATTGCGGAACTTGTTATCACGTGGTCCGATCGTCTGCGCCAGGAATTATCGGGTACGTTTGGACCGGACGAAGGGCAGCGCTTGTATCGCGCCTACCACGATGTATTCCCGGCCGGGTTCCAGGAAGATACTTATCCTTCCGAGGCCTGCTCCGATGTCCAGCGTATCGACTCGATGCTCCTGAGCGGAAAATCGATTAGCGTCGACTTGTATCAGCTGGATGGCTCGGATCCCGGCCACATGCATTTCATGGTCTACAGCGTCGACGAGCCCATCGCCCTGTCACGCGCACTACCCATTCTCGAGAACATGGGCGTGGACGTGTATACGGAACGCCCCTATGAGCTCAATTTGCCCGGCGGGCCGTTCTGGATCCAGGACTTCTACTTGCGCAACGAGCGCGGCCAGGAAATTGACGTCCAGGAGGTCTCCGAGCGGTTCGAGGAGTGCTTCATGGCCGTCCTCGACGGAACCGTTGAAAATGACGGGCTGCATCGCCTGGTCACGGCGGCCGGACTCGACTGGCGAGAGATCTCGCTATTGCGTTGCTACGCCAAGCACATAATTCAGCTCGGCCTGCCGTTCAGCCAAACCTACATGGAAGAGGTGCTGGTCGCCCATGCCGGCGTAACGGCACTGCTGGTAAAGCAGTTCGAAACCCAGTTCGACCCTGGGCTCGCCGAACCGAAACGCAAACGCGAGCTGGCAAGACTCGAGACGGCCGTCAAACGCGGGGTGAGCAAAGCACGCAACGTCGATGAAGACCGCATCCTGAGTGCTTTTGCGGGCGGTATCGACGCCACATTGCGCACCAACTATTTTCTGCGTGAAGGCGGCAAGCCCAAACACTATATCTCGATCAAGCTCGACCCGGAGCGCCTGCCCGAAGTGCCGCTGCCGCGTCCCCGTTTCGAGGTCTTCGTGTATGCCCCCGAAGTTGAGGGCGTGCATTTACGCGGCGGCGATATAGCGCGCGGCGGCCTGCGCTGGTCCGACCGCCGCGAGGATTTCCGCACCGAGGTTCTCGGATTGATGAAGGCCCAGATCGTCAAGAACACGGTGATCATACCGACGGGAGCCAAAGGCGGATTTTTTCCAAAACACGCGCCCACCGGCGATCGCGACAAGATCCTCGAAAACGGCATCCAGTGTTACACGACCTTCATTCGCGGCCTGCTGGACATCACGGACAACGTGATCAACGACAAAGTCGTGACGCCGCGAGACGTCGTGTGCCGCGACGGCGACGACCCCTATCTGGTGGTTGCCGCCGACAAGGGCACAGCAGCTTTTTCTGATATCGCAAACGGCATTTCAGCGGAATACGATTTCTGGCTCGATGACGCGTTCGCGTCGGGTGGTTCGGCAGGCTACGACCACAAGAAAATGGGCATCACGGCGCGCGGCGCCTGGGAAGCGGTCAAGCGCCACTTTCACGAACAGGGCGTCAATACGCAGAAGGATCCGTTTACCGTCGCCGGCATCGGCGACATGAGCGGCGACGTGTTCGGCAACGGCATGCTGTTGTCGCGCAAGATCAGGCTACTCGCAGCGTTCAATCATCGCCGGATCTTTCTCGACCCGAATCCGGACATGGCCGCCAGCTTCCGCGAGCGCAAACGGCTGTTCAAGACGCCGGGTTCGACCTGGGACGACTATGACGAAGCGCTGATCTCCAAAGGCGGAGGCGTATTCTCACGCCAGGCAAAGACAATCCGGCTCAGCGGCGAGGTCCGCAAGATGCTCGATGTCGATGCGACTTCGTTGCAGCCCGACGAACTCATTAGAGCGATCCTCCGGATGCCGGTGGACCTGTTCTGGAACGGCGGTATCGGCACCTATGTTAAATCCAGCAGCGAGGGTCATTCCGATGTAGGCGATCGCAGCAACGATTCGGTCCGCGTCGACGCCAACGAGCTGCGCTGCAAGGTCATTGGTGAAGGTGGCAATCTCGGTTTGACGCAGCGCGCGCGTGTTGAGTACGGCCTCCTTGGTGGCGGTATCAACACGGACTTCATCGATAATTCGGGCGGCGTTGACAGCTCTGACCGCGAAGTCAATATCAAGATCCTGCTGAGCGACGTCGCGAAAAAGAAAGGCATGACGCGGAAGAAAAGAAACGAGCTGCTGGCGTCGATGACCAAGGACGTAGCGAACCTGGTGCTGCGAAACAACTACCTGCAAACCCAGGCTATCAGCATGAGTGAAACGCTGTCAGCGGATCGCCTTGATGAGACTGCGCGATTAATCGCCGACCTCGAGCGCGCCGGTTTGCTCGACCGCGACCTCGAGTTCCTGCCACACGAATCCGAGATCGAGGATCGGCGCAATCGCAAGCAAGGCTTTACGCGACCGGAACTGGCCGTCGTGTTGAGTTACGCAAAAATCGATATCTATAACGGCCTGATTCAGTCGAACGACACGCTCGAAGATTTCCTGGAAATAGACCCGCAGCGCTACTTCCCCGACGTGCTGCGACGCCGCTATGCCGATCTCATTCCGCACCATCGCCTGAGCCGGCAAATACTGGGCACCTTGCTCGCGAATGCCGTTGTAAACCGCATGGGCCCATCGTTTTCGAAACGGCTGCAGGGCGATACGGGCGCAAAAATCATCACGGTCGTTCGCGCCTACGACGTGGCGCGTATCCTGTGCCGAACCGAGCCGCTGTTGAAAACGATCGAGTCGCTCGATCACAAGATCCCGGCGAGCGCACAGATGTCGATGATGTTCGAGATCAGTCGCACGCTGCGGCACACTTGCTACTGGCTGATCGAGCGCTGGGGTGACGATCTGGATATCGTCGAGACGGTAGACCGTCTGAAAGACGGCATGTCGCGCGTGTACGGACGCTCCAGCACCTACCTGTCCAAATCGAGCCGCGTCCGCCACGACAATGCGGAACGTGCCTGGATCGAGATGGGCGCTCCGGAAGCGCTGGCCAATCGGATGTCGCTGCTGCTGCTGACACGCGCAGCGCTGGACATTGCAGATCTCGCTGCCGAGAGGGGTCGCGACGCTCTGGATACGGCACGTCTTTATTCGGTGTGCAACGATGCACTTAGTTTGCATACGTTGCACAATTACGCCGAAGACCTGCGGGTTGATGGCCGTTGGCAGGCGATGGCACGCAGCAATCTTCGCGACGAGTTCTACAGTATTCGCCGAGCGCTCGCGTCGCAGCTGTTGACGCGACGCAGCAAACGCCGCCCGGGAGATGTTGCACGAACATGGCTGGACAAGCATGCTGTAGATGTCGATAAGTTTCTGCATATGCTCGAGGAGATGAAGCTGCGCGGCGATATCGATTTCGCCACTCTCTCGGTCGCTGCACAGGAACTGCGTGACCTGATTTCAAATTGAGCGCATCGCGCTTTTACGTTACTAACCAAGCGGAGACAAAATGGCTGGCAAACTCTTATTGTGTCGTCACGGCCAAAGTGACTGGAACCTGAAAAACCTGTTTACCGGTTGGAAGGACGTTGATTTAACCGAACAAGGCAATCAGGAAGCTATCGATGCGGGTCGCTTGTTGCGCGAACTCGAATACGATTTCGATATCGCCTACACGTCAGTGTTAAAGCGCGCCATTCGAACGCTTTGGCACATCACCGACCAGATGGACCTGATGTGGATTCCGGTGGTTCGCGACTGGCGTTTAAACGAACGCCACTACGGCGCTCTGCAAGGGCTCAACAAGCCCGAAACAGCGGCCAAGTATGGCGACGAGCAGGTGCACATCTGGCGCCGCAGCTACGATATTCCGCCACCGCCGATGGCCGACGACGACGAACGACATCCGCGTTTCGATCCACGGTATCGCGGCGCCGAGAACCTGCCGGGCGCAGAATCGCTCAAGCTTACGCTCGAACGCGTCATGCCGTGCTGGGATGAACTGATTGCTCCGGATCTCAAAGCGGGCAAGAACGTCCTGATTTCAGCCCATGGCAACAGCTTGCGTGCGCTGGTCAAGATGCTCGACGGTGTTTCGGATGACGACATCACGCAGTTCAATATTCCTACCGGCATTCCCCTCGCCTATGAACTCGATGATGATCTCAAGCCATTGTCTCGAGAGTTTCTCGGCGACCCGGAAGCCATAGCGAAAGCCGCAGCTGCCGTCGCGGCACAAGGCAAGGCTAAGTGATACAAACGCTGGGCGACCGCACCCCCGTACTCGAGGGCAGCGGTCTGTCTATGCCTGTTCGCGCGGATTCGAGCGTGGCTTCTTACGACCCGGCTCAATCAGCCTGACCAGGCCCTCCTGCGAAGTCGACGCTACCAGCTGACCTTGCGCCGTAAACAGCTGGCCACGAGCAAATCCACGGGCGCCGGACGCATTCGGGCTGTCCATCGAGTACAGCAGCCAGTCGTCCATTTTGAAATCCCGGTGAAACCAGAGTGCATGATCGAGGCTTGCCATGATCAGGTTGCCACGCGTGAATGACAGGCCATGCGGCAACGTTGACGTTGCCAACAGCTCAAAGTCCGATACGTAAGCCAGCAAATTCTGGTGCAGCGCCCTGTCGTCGGGCAACTTATCGACAGCCCGGATCCATACCGACTTGTTGGCCGGCAGTTTCTTACGGGCATCGAAATTCAGCGGATCAACCGGTCGAAATTCGAAGGGACGCTCCTTGGTCATGAAGCGCCGCAGTTTCATCGGAATCTTGTCGCTGATGTCGGCCGCCACGGCTGTCAGATCCTTGAGCTCATCAGGTGGCGGCACGTCGGGCATCTCGGCATAGTGCTCAAGACCATCCTCCGGGTTCTGGAAGGAGGCTGCCATGTTCAGTATCGGGCGACCGTGCTGAATGGCAACAACGCGACGATTGGAAAAACTGCCACCGTCGCGGGCTCGATCAACGTCGTAAATGATGGGCGCTTTCATATCGCCACGCCGTAGAAAATAAGCATGTAGCGAGTGCGCTACACGTCCATCCACGGTGTTGTGCGCGGCAGACAGCGCTTGCCCGAGTACCTGCCCGCCAAATACCTGCGGACTACCGATATCCCGACTGTCGCCGCGATAGATATTGTCTTCAATGCGCTCGAGTTGCAGCAGGGTGATCAGATCTTGGAGAACCGGGTGCATAGTGAGGCTCAAGTAGCCGCGGCTCGGCCGCCGTCAACGGTAACGCCGGCACCACTGACAAATACCGCGTCCGCGCTCGCGAGGAACAGCGCGACCTTGGCGACGTCGAGCGGCTCTCCCAGCCGACGCGCGGCGGACGAATTAATACAGTGGTCGCGCAGCGCCTGGTTCTTGCGAAATACTTCGCGGCTTGCGGGCGTCATGATCGCACCGGGCTGAATATAATTGACCGACACGCCGAGCTCGCCGGTTTCCGCCGCAAGTTCACGCGTCAAGGTCGCGAGATCCTGTTTCGCATGATCGAAAGCCGCCTCCGCGTGGATATCGAAGCAGCTACGCAACAAACCGAGGTTGATGATGCGGCCTTGAGGGCTGTTCTGCAGCTGTGGCATCACAGCACGCGACACCGCAGCCATCAATAGGGCGCGCGAGTGCAACAGACTTTCGAGCTCCGCATCGATTTGCTGCACCGGCTCATCGGGTTGCAGCGGAAGATCTGTAACAACAATGTCTAAACTGCCAAGCAACTGTGCCGCGCGCTCGATCGTCTCTGGTACTGCATCGATATCCACGAGCCGCGCCGTCATCCCGGTAATGCCTTTGACGGTGGAATAATGCTGCTCGACGCCGCTGTTCGATGAATCAACGGCGACTACGTCGGCACCGTGCTTGACCAGCGTGCGCGCGATGGCCTCACCAATGCCGCCGGCCGCATTGAGCACCAGCGCATTGAGTCCGTAGAGGCGGGTTGGGTCAGCCATGCTTTTCGCTCTTTAGTATCGATTCCGGCAGCAAGCCGGGCCGTTATTCAGGAAACGTATAATCGGCAAACTGCTTGCGTAGTTCAATCTTTTTGATCTTGCCGGTGGCTGTGTGGGGTAGCTCCTCAATGAACGCCACATCGTTGGGAGTCCACCAGGTAGCAACCTTGCCCTTGAAGAACGCCAGCAATTCGTCCTTGCTGACCTCCTGACCCTCGGCGATTACGACGACCAGCAGTGGCCGCTCGGTCCACTTCGGATGCGCCACGCCGATGACCGCTGCTTCCGCCACGGCCGGATGTCCCATCGCCGTATTCTCGAGCTCGATGGAGCTAATCCATTCACCGCCCGACTTAATGACGTCCTTGGTGCGATCAGTAATCGCCATGTAGCCCTGTGGGTCGATTGTCGCCACGTCGCCGGTACCGAACCAGCCATCGTCGGTGTGGGAGCCGGCACCGCCCTCAAGCTTGTAGTAGTCGCTACAGACCCACGGACCGCGCACCTGCAGGGCGCCGTAGGCGGCGCCATCCCAGGGTAGTACTTCACCCTCGTCATCGACAATGCGCAGCTCGCAGCCGAAGATGCCGCGTCCGGCCTTGGTCGCGAGATCGAGTTTTTCCTCATCCGACAGCGACTCGAGCCCGGCCTTCAGCGAATTACACGTACCCAGGGGACTCGTCTCTGTCATGCCCCAGCCCTGGCGCAGCTCGACGCCATGCTCGTCGCGGTATTGCTCAATCATCGATCGCGGTACGGCCGCACCGCCCACTAATGAGTATTTCAATTTGTCGAGCCGCTTGCCGGCGCTGGCGCAATACTGCAGCAGCGCGAGCCATACCGTGGGCACACCCAGTGCCATCGTGACATCCTCAGAATCCATGAGCTCGTATAGCGCCTCGCCGTCGCCCATCTTCGGCCCCGGGAATACGAGCTTCGCGCCGACCATCAACGTCGAGTACGGCACACCCCAGGCGTTGACGTGGAACAGCGGTACCACGGGTAAGACGGTATCGCGGCTCGACAGGTTCATTATATCCGGAGCCGGCGAAGCGTAAGCGTGCAGCACCGTGGAGCGATGGTCGTACAGCACGCCCTTCGGATCTCCGGTGGTACCGGACGTGTAGCAGAGCGCTGATGCCGACCGCTCATCCAGATCCGGCCAACTGAAATCGGCCGACTCGGCCGCAATCAGCGTTTCATAGCAAACCGCATTCGGTAATTCGGTTGCGGGCATATGCGCCGAGTCGGTCATGACGACAAAGCCCAGCACGCCCCTGATATGCGGCAGCAGTTTTTCCAGCAGCGGCACGAACATCACGTCAGTGAAGATCCAGCGGTCCTCGGCGTGATTGATGATAAAAATCAGCTGTTCGGGAAAGAGGCGCGGGTTGATTGTGTGGCAGACGTAGCCGGATCCACTGACGCCGTAATAGGCTTCGAGATGCCGGTAGTCATTCCAGGCAAGGGTGGCAACCCGGTCGCCCTGCTCCAGGCCGAGCCGCGCAAGCGCATTGGCGAGCTGCTTCGACCGGGCAACCGCATCGCGAAACGTGTAACGGTGACGTGGGTTATCGGCAGTCACCGAAACGATTTCACGGTCACCGTGAAATTTGCTTGCATGCTCTGCGATCGATGAGATCAGCAGAGGCCTGTCCATCATGAGTCCTTGCACGGTTCCTCCCCCTTTATTCTGACGCGAACTATTTTTTTGGTGTTCCAGGGCCTATAAAAAACCAGACGACGAGGCCGACGAGCGGAAAGACGGCAACGACTACGATCCAGATGATCTTCTTGACCGTGTCAGCGGAGCTGTTAATGATCTGCAAAGCGGCGTAGACCACCAGTACCAGGTGGACAATTCCCCATATACCCAAGTCACCCATCACGTTCTCCTATGTTCACTGTGAAAAGAAATACATACCCAGAGTCTCAGCAACGCAGGCGGGCTTGCGTGCTCCATCCATTTCGAGCCGAACTTCCGAGGTCAGCAGCAAAGCTCCGGCACGGCGTCGCGCTTGCAGGATTTTCGCGCGCGCCCGCAAGCGAGAACCTACCGGTACCGGTGCGTAGAAGCGCACTTTGTTGAGGCCAAAGTTAATGGCACGCTCCAGGTTCTCAACCTCGATGAAATTGCTGGCTAGCGCCGGTATCAGTGCGATGGTCAGGTAACCGTGTGAAATCGTCTTGCCGTCCGGCATTTCCCGGGCCGCCCTGGCCGTGTCCACGTGAATCCACTGATGATCCCCGGTCGCCTCGGCAAACTGGTCGATACGGTGCTGGTCAATGACGACCCAATCGGACAAGCCGACCTCTTCACCCTCCAGTGCTTTTGCATCCTCGACGGATTTTATCGTGTGCACGTGCGTTCCGACCCCCAAACTGGAGCTAGTGATACCTGATGCCCGTTCAATCTGCAATGATGGCAAGGGCCACCGCGGTGATCATTCGAGCGCATGCGCCGCACATCGCTCGCAATTCACCCAGCCCGAGTCGCCGTCGACATAGTGCTCTTTCTTCCAGATCGGCAGCCGTGTCTTTATTTCGTCGATGATATAGCGGCAGGCTTTGAACGCCTCGTCCCGATGCGCGGCAGTAACCCCGACCCAAACGGCCAGTTCGCCTATCTCCAAAGTACCGATGCGGTGCACACAGCGTGCGCCCAGGAACGGAAAGCGCTGCATAGCCTCCGCGATCACGCACTCGCCCTCGGCAATCGCTACCGGTGCATAGGCCTCATACTCCAGGCGACGCACGGTACGACCCTCATTGCGGTTGCGCACCCACCCCTCGAACGTGCAGAAACCACCGGCTCCGCCATCGGCCAGTGATTCACGCAGTGACGCGGGCTCGATGGGCTCGGCCGTTATCTCGATCATCTCAGCCGCCTGCAACCGGTGGAAACAAGAGAATCGTATCGCCGTCTTGCACCGGCGACGACCAATCGGCCAGTTCGTCGTTAATCGCTACCTTGCAATGACCTTCGGGCTCGTCGGAGCCGTGCCTGGACCGCGTTTGTTCGAATACGTCCCTGGCTGTAGCGACATCCAGGCGAAGCGTCTCCTCACTCAATCCTGCGTGTTCGCGAAACATCGCGAAATAACGCACCGTGATGCGTTTCATGACGCCGCCTCGAGCACACTGACACTCAGATCATCCGGCGTATTGATATTGTCGAGCGCGTTAGGCTTGGCTTGTTGCAGCAGCAGCGTGTCGGATTGGATCAGCATCTTGCGCGGGCAGTGCAGGCCGGCGCCGACAAACGCCCTGAGCAGCGCCTCGCTGCCACCCAGATACAGTGCGCAGAGGGGCTCCGGCAGGCCATCATGACTGCTGGCATAGGCAACGAATGGGGACTCTTCGATCCGATGCTCCAACAGGTAGCGGATCGTCGGCGCGTCGATATTTGGCAAATCGCAGGCAACCACAAGCCAGTCGGCTTGCGGGTGCTCATCCATTGCCGAGAGTATGCCGGCAACCGGACCGATTTCCTTGTAGTGGTCGATAATCTGGGCGAACTGGCGGCGCTCGGTTTCGTCTCGTTGCTCGGCACGGGTTGACACAAACACCTGTTCGACGTGTTCGTCCAGCAAATGCACGGTAAACGCCAGCTGCGACTGGCCGTTGTGATCGAGCAGCGCTTTATCATGACCCATGCGCCGACTCTTGCCGCCCGCCAGGACAAGACCAAACAGCGAGCGCCCGGACGCCTGATCAGGCACGATGGAAGTCTCGCTTGCCGCCGGTCTTCGACACGAGGCGCGTTTCGCGGATGACGATATCGTGCGACAAGCCCTTCAGCATGTCGTAAACCGTCAGCGCCGCAACACTCGCACCAGTGAGCGCTTCCATTTCAACGCCGGTCTTGTGCGTTACCTTGCAGCGACAATCGATGACGGCATCGTTGCCATCCATCGTGATGGCAATTTTGCAGCTGTCGAGCCCGAGCGGGTGACAGAACGGGATCAGTTCATGCGTCTTTTTGGCCGCCATAACGCCGGCAATAATCGCAGTCGCAAACACGGGGCCCTTCTTCGTCTCGATCTCGTCACCGCTGATCTGCGCGGCGACTTCAGGCGGCAAGCCCACGACCGCGACCGCATGGGCCGCACGTTTGGACTCCTGCTTGTCGCTGACGTCGACCATCGTGGGCCGATTATCCGTATCAATATGGCTAAGTTTGCTCACACTATCCCCCGATTCGGTACATTTCGACCTTGCGCTGCATGTGCGCTTCCGCCTGTGCCGGGCTGCGCAGCTCGCTGTAACGATCGGCGCGCTGCAACCAGATACGCGACAGGATGTCGGTTAGTTCTTCCTCATCCGCTTTGTTGCGCAACGATTCTCGCAGATCCGTGCCATGCGTCGCGAACAAGCACGTGTACAAAACGCCATCAGCGGACAGTCGAGCACGACTACAGTCACCACAGAATGGCTCGGTAACCGACGAAATAAAACCAACCTCGCCCTGCCCGTCGATGTATTCGTAACGTCGTGCAACTTCTCCGGGATAATTCCCGTCAATCCGCCGCAGCGGCCAACGCTGTTTGACCTGCTCGAGCAGATCGCGCGATGGCACAACCTGCTCCATTTTCCAGCCGTTGCGATTGCCAACGTCCATAAACTCGATCAGACGAACGATGTGTCCGCTGCCGCGAAAGTGCTCGAGCAGATCGATGACCGTATGGTCATTCACGCCACGCTGCACCACCACATTGACCTTAAGCGGCGTCAGCCCGGCCTGTTCGGCCGCATCGATGCCCGCCAGAACCCGCGATAGATTACCGCGCCCACCGCTCATGCGCTGAAATACGGTCTCATCGAGACTATCCAGGCTGACTGTCACCCGGTGCAACCCAGCTGCCGCGAGCGATGCGGCGACGGGTGCCAGCAACATGCCGTTAGTTGTCAGCGCAAGGTCGTCCAGGCCCGGCAGTCGGACGATACCCTCGATAAGCGCAGGCAGGTTCTTGTCCAGCAGCGGTTCGCCGCCCGTGAGTCGAATTTTGCTGACTCCGAGGCCCACAGCGACGCTGGCAACCCGCAGGATTTCCTCGTAGGTCAGGCGCTGCTGGCTGCGCAGGAACTCATAGTCGGCGTGGTATTCCGCTTCCGGCATGCAGTAGGGGCAACGCAAATTGCACTGATCCAGCAGCGAAATTCTGAGATCGTGCAGCGGGCGCCGCAGCGCGTCGACAATCTGCGTGGGCTTGGGAGCCGTCCGGTTCTCCGGTTTCGTCGTTAACGAGGTCATCCGGGCATTTTGCCCTAACTGGCCCTCGTTACAAACCGCAACAGACGGACAAGCACAGGTTTGCTAAGCTCGCGCGGTCGCTTTCAGGGGATAACCGTCAATGCATGTGACCTTCAGCAAGGAAGAGCTCGAGTTTCAACAGGAGGTTCGTGCATTCTTCCGCGATGAGATTCCCGAAGACATTCGGGCGATGCAGGATAATGGCATCGAGCTGCCGCCGAAGGCGCAGGTTCGCTGGCAGCAACTGCTGTACAAGAAAGGCTGGGCCGGCCTCAACTGGCCGGTCGAGTACGGCGGCACCGGCTGGACGCCGGTGCAGAAGTACATCTATGCGAACGAAGAGGCGAACGCAAATGCGCCGGTCATTGTGCCATTTGGCCTCAGCATGGTTGGTCCCGTGATCTATTCGTTCGGCAGCGAGGAGCAAAAGCAGCGATTCCTCCCCGACATCCTTGCCAGCAAAGTCTGGTGGTGCCAGGGTTATTCCGAACCCGGAGCCGGCTCCGACCTCGCGTCATTGAAAACCCGGGCGGACCTGGCTGGTGACCACTTTGTTGTCAATGGCACCAAGACCTGGACGACGCTCGGCCAGCACGCCGACTGGATATTCTGTTTGGCGAGAACCAGCACGGACGTCGCGCGCAAGCAGGAAGGCATCAGCTTTATCCTGATCGATATGAAGACGCCCGGCGTGTCGGTCAAGCCGATCCGTTTGCTGGATGGCTCGTATGAAGTAAACGAGGTGCATTTCGATAACGTTGAGGTGCCGCTCGACAACCTCGTTGGCGAAGATGGCAAGGGCTGGACCTATGGCAAGGTTCTTCTGCAGCACGAGCGCGCCAATATCGCCGGCGTCGCGCGCTCGCGTTATCGCCTGCGGCGATTACGAAAACAAGTTGCGGCCTCTGTCAGAGGCGCCGCACCGCTCGCCAACGACAAGAATTTCATGCGTCGCCTCGCCGCACTCGAGGTCGAACTCAAAGCGCTGGAGTACACCGAACTGCGCACACTTGCGGCTGTTGCCTCGGGCAAAGCGCCGGGGCCGGAGTCGTCGATTCTCAAAGTCAAAGGTACAGAGATTCAACAGGCCACTGACATGCTCTACCTGCAGGCCGCCGGGTATTACGCGCTGCCGTATGTTCCCGATCAGTTCGAAGCAGGCTTCGCCGGCGAGCCTATCGGTGAAGGTGCCGAAATCAAATCGTCATTGCGATATTTCAACTTCCGCAAGGCATCGATTTACGGCGGCTCGAATGAGATTCAGAAGAACATTATTGCAAAGCACGTATTAGGCCTTTAGAGGAACAACGATGGATTTCTCACTTAATGAAGTTCAGGAGATGCTGGCCGACAGCATCGACAAGTTCATCGACAACGAATACGACTTCGACGCGCGCCAGAAGTATGCGGCCAGTGAGTCCGGCTACAGCACGGATGTATGGCGGATGTTCGCGGAACTGGGCTGGACCGCAGTGCCCTTCAGCGAAGAGGACGGCGGTTTTGACGGCGGCCCAATCGATATCATGGTGGTAATGCAGCGCTTCGGCCGCGGGCTCGTCGTTGAACCTTATCTCGCGAACGTCGTACTCGCCGGCGGCATCCTGAAACGCACCGGCAGTTCGGAACAGAAAGCCCGCTGGCTGCAGCCGTTGATCGCCGGTGAATTACAGGCGACGCTCGCATTCACCGAACCACAGTCACGTTACGACCTCGCGAATATCGAAACGACTGCCGATGGCGATAACGATGGCTGGGTGTTAAGCGGCAACAAGGGCTTTGTCGTTAACGGCGCAACGTCCGACCTCATTATTGTGCCCGCGCGTACGTCCGGCGATACGACCGATCAGGGCGGCATCGCGCTGTTCGCGGTCGACACGTCGCTGGGCGGTGTTGCGTGCCGCGGCTACCACACGGTCGATGGTGCAAGAGCCGCCGAGTTATCACTCGATAAGGTGCGGGTTTCGTCGGATGCACTGCTTGGGACCGTCGACGGCGGCTTTGCCGCGCTGCAAGCGACGGTCGACGATGCCACATTGGCTGTGTGCGCGGAGGCAGTCGGCATCATGCAGTCGCTCAAGGACAAGACGATCGAATACTCGAAGAGCCGCGCGCAGTTTGGCGTGCCGATCGGCACCTTCCAGGCGCTGCAGCACCGCATGGTGGACATGCTCACGGCCTGCGAGCAGGCGCAGTCCTTGTTGCTTTGGGCCGCCATGACTTACCAGGAAGGTGGCGATGACGCCGGGCGTGCAATCAGCTCGCTCAAATACCTGGTGGGTACCAGCGGTCAGACGGTTGGCGAGGAAGCGGTTCAAATTCACGGCGGCATGGGCGTCACCTGGGACCTGGATGTCGCGCATCTGTTCAAGCGCTTGACCGCCATCGGCCAGCTGTTCGGCAACGCGGATTGGCACCTCGACAAGCTCGCTGCCTGATCCGGGCGAGCGCCTGTGTTTCCGCAATTCATCGCCGATTACTACGCCGCTAACCAGGAACTCCTCTGGCTAACAACGCTGTTTGTCGATCTCGGCTGCACACTGGTTTTATACCGGCTCTTCGGTAAAGCCGGCCTGCAGGTCGCCATCGCGCTGGCCATTCTCATGGCCAATTTACAGGGCCCCAAACTGACCATCATCTTCGGCCTGCAAACCAGCCTCGGGGTCATCTTCTATTCGAGCATTTTCTTCGCGACCGACGTGCTCAGCGAAAACTACGGCAAAGCAGCTGCCAACAAGGCGGTACGGATGGGCTTTGCGGTTAGCGTTATCGTGCTGATCATGCTGAGTCTCGCGCTGCTGTTCCTGCCCAGCAGCAAAGCGGAGACCGCCGAGTTTTCGGCGTCGATCCACAATGCGTTTGCGACAATCGTCACCTATACACCGCGATTTATCTTCGGTTCGCTGCTCGCCTATTACATCAGTCAGCATTTCGACGTCTGGGCATTTCACAAGATCAAGTCGCTGACGGGCGAGCGCTGGCTATGGTTGCGCAATAACGGCTCGACAATGGCCTCGCAAATTATCGACACCGCGATCTATTCACTGGTTACCTGGTGGGGAATTGTCGATTTGAAAACGGCGCTCGCACTGGGCGCGGCCAAGTACCTATTCAAGATCGTCATTGCTATGATTGATACGATTTTCATCTACTGGGCAAGGCACATGTATCGAAACGGTCATCCCGCCGAGTCTGCCGCATGAATTGTCAACGGAACCATCGTCAATGAAACCCTCGCCGATGAAGACATCAGGTGTCATCACAATAACGACGGACTTTGGGCACAAAGGTCCATTTACCGCCGTGATGAAAGGCGTCATCCTCTCGCGTTTCCCGGCAGCGCGCGTTATCGATCTCGCGCACGATATTCCGGCGCAGTGGCCGCCGGAAGCCGGCTTCTGGGTAAGCCGATCCTTTCAGTGGTTTCCTGCCGGCAGTGTGCACGTCGCAATCGTTGACCCGGGCGTTGGCACGGAAAGGGACATTCTGGTCGTCGAACATGCCGGGCACGTTTTCATGGCACCGGACAACGGGCTCCTGGCGCAGCTGCTCGATAATGCTGACGGCGCACGCGTTTTTCGCCTCGACATGACAAAAATTGAACGGTTGCAGCTACCCGCTGCCAGCGCCACGTTTCATGGACGCGATATCTTCGCGCCGGTCGCGGCGGAAATTGCCGCCGGACGATTAACGGCCGAGGAAACCGGCACCCTGACGACGGAATGGACGCCCGGATGGCTGGACGAGCCTGACGTCTCGCCGACCAGGGTCAGCGGCGTCATTGTCACTATCGACACGTTCGGGAACCTGATCAGCAACATCGACGGCGAACTTATCAAAGCGTTTCACGAGCCGGTCGCAAGCATTGCCGGACACCAGATTCCGATGCTGCAGACTTACGGCCGCGCCAGCCCCGGCGATTTTCTCGCGTTAGTCAATTCCTTTGGCGTCGTCGAGATTGCCAAAGCAGAAGGCAGTGCGGCGGAAGGACTGGGCTCGGCGCGTGGTGCGCCATTGATCATGAGCGACGGCTTCCGCACCTGATTCAGGCGTTCTGCTGCAGTGCCTGTTTCTCGAGCTTCGCCCACGAATCGCGAAGCGTCACGATTCGATTGAATACGGGCTCACCGACGGTCGTGTCTTGCGCGTCAATGCAGAAGTAACCGAGCCTCTCAAACTGGACCGCCTCGTCCACGTCCACCAGTGATGGTTCGAGTTTTGCTCGAACCACCTCGAGTGAATTCTCGTTGAGCACGCGGTGAAAATCGTCAGCCGTATTGGGATTCGCGTCATTGAACAGACGATCGTACAAACGCACCGATGCATCTAATCCATGTTCACAGGAAACCCAGTGAATCGTGCCTTTTACCTTGCGGTCCGACGTCCCCGTCCCGCTACGAGTATCCGGGTCATAGCTGCAACGTAGCTCGATGATTTCGCCGGCACCATTCTTGATCACCTCATCGCAGCGGATGATGTAACCAAAACGCAACCTTACCTCACCGCCTGGCTTGAGCCGGAAGAACTTGCGCGGTGCCTCCTCCATGAAGTCATCCTGTTCGATCCACAGCTCGCGTGAAAACGGCAACTCGCGTGTGCCGAAGTCGGGATTACCAGGGTGGTTCATGGCTTCCATGGACTCCACCTGGCCCTCGGGATAGTTCGTCAGTACGACTTTGAGCGGGCGAAGCACCGCCATGCGGCGTGGAGCCGCGTCTCCAAGCGTCTCGCGCACGCAATTCTCAAGCGCACCCATCTCGATCAGCTTGTCTTTCTTGGTCACGCCCGCCCGGACCACGAACTCGCGAAGCGCCTCGGGCGGATAACCGCGACGACGCATACCCGCGATCGTGGGCATACGCGGGTCGTCCCAGCCCGCCACAACGCCCTCTTCAACCAGGACGTTCAGTTTGCGTTTGCTCGTTATTGCGTAGGCAACGTTGAGTCGCGAGAACTCGATCTGGCGCGGCCGATGTTCCGGCTGTAGCTGATCCAGGAACCAGTCGTACAACGGGCGGTGGTCTTCGAACTCCAGCGTACAGAGCGAATGGGTAATGCCTTCAAAAGCATCGGAAAGACCATGCGCGAAGTCGTACATCGGGTAGATACACCACTTGTCACCCGCGTTCTGGTGCGGGATATGACGGATCCGGTAGATCGCCGGATCGCGCATGTTCATGTTCGGTGACGCCATGTCGATTTTCGCGCGGAGCAAATGCTCACCGTCACCAAACTCCCCCGCATGCATGCGTCGGAACAGGTCCAGGTTTTCCTCGATGCTGCGGTCCCGGTACGGGCTGTTCTTGCCCGGTTCCGTCAGCGTGCCACGATACTCACGAATTTCGTCAGCGCTGAGGCTGTCAACGTAGGCAACCCCTTTCTCGATCAACTCAATCGCGGACCCGTACAGCCGGTCGAAATAGTCGGATGCATGGGTCAGGCGATCCTCCCAGTCGAAACCCAGCCAATGCACGTTCTCCTTGATTGCCTCGACATACTCAGGGCTCTCCTTACCCGGGTTCGTGTCATCGAGCCTCAGATAAGTACGCCCGCCCGTTTCTGCGGCGACGCCGAAGTTCAGACAAATCGACATGACATGCCCGATGTGCAAGTAGCCGTTGGGTTCAGGCGGAAAACGGGTCACGATCTCCGTGTGTTTGCCTGACTCGAGGTCGTCGTCAATAATCTTGCGGATAAAGTCCCGCGGTTCGTTGTCATTCATGGGGCCGGATTGTACGCGAACTCTTTATCAGGGTGGCAATTCGCGTACAATTCCGCGCATGCTGAATATCACCTTACCTGACGGCTCCATTCAGGAGTTCGATACTGTCGCCCGCGGCAGTGAAATTGCCGCTCGTATCGGAGAGGGACTGGCGCGCGCCGCCGTGGCGATCCGCGTTGACGGGAATCTCTGGGACCTCGACCGAGACATCGATACCGATGCGGCCGTGGAAATCGTGACGCGTGATTCCGATGACGGAATCGAACTGCTGCGACACGACGCGGCACATGTATTGGCCGAGGCCGTCAAGGAGCTATGGCCCGAGACGCAGGTGACGATTGGCCCGGCCATTGAAAATGGCTTCTACTATGATTTCGCTCGCGAAGCACCGTTCACCGAAGCCGATCTCGAAAAAATCGAAGCACGAATGAAAGACATCGTCGATCGCGACGAGGTCATCGAGCGCGAGGTCTGGGAGCGCGACAAGGCCGCCGCTTTCTTTCGTGGCATGGGCGAGGAATACAAAGCCGAAATTATCGAGAGCATTCCGTCGGATGAAGACCTCACCCTGTATCGCCAGGGCGAATTCATCGACCTGTGTCGTGGCCCGCACTTGCCGTCAACCGGCAAGCTCGGCAAGGCGTTCAAGCTGACGCATGTATCGGGCGCCTATTGGCGTGGCGATTCGAACAACGAAATGCTGCAGCGCATTTACGGCACGGCCTGGTCGAACGACAAGGCGCTGCGTAAATACCTGCACATGCTCGAAGAAGCAGAGAAGCGCGATCACCGCCGCCTCGGCCGTATCATGGATCTCTTCCATTTCCAGGAAGAAGCACCAGGCGCTGTTTTCTGGCATCCGAATGGCTGGACCGTATTCCAGGCACTCATCGACTACATGCGCCTGAAGCAAAACGCCGCCGGCTACCAGGAGATCAACACCCCTGAAATTATGGCGAAAGCGTTGTGGGAGAAGTCCGGCCACAACG
>CAZTQL010000012.1:0-19353 GCA_964615665.1 uncultured Woeseiaceae bacterium
GAACGCGGAGATTCACGGAATCTCTACAACCTCGGTAACGCGATGGCAATGCAGGGGGAGCTGGACTCCGCAATCGATGCGTACGAGCAGGTTCTGGAACTGGAACCCGATAACGATGATGCCGCCTACAACCTGGACCTCGTAAAACAGCTCAAGGATCAGCAGCAGCAACAGCAGCAGGAAAGTGAGGGTGACGAACAGCAACCTTCAGAAAACGAGGATGGCGAAGGCGAGCAGTCAGAATCGGACAGCGACGCCGAGCAACAAAGCTCGGACGGGTCGCCCGAGTCCGATGGTCAGTCGGAGGATAGTGATTCACCGCAGCGTGGTGACGACGAGATGAGCGACGAAGATCTGGAAGCGATGCAAAAGGAGCTGGAGAAGGCCGCCAAAGAGTCGGAGCCAGGCGAACAGCAGCAGCAGTTATCGGCGGCCGAGCTTGCCGAGTTGCGCCAGCAACAAGAACAGGAGCAGGCCATGGAACAGTGGCTGCGCCGTATACCGGACGATCCTGGTGGTCTGCTACGCCGCAAGTTTCGTTACCAGTATCAGCGCTCCGGAAAAGACCAGGACGGCAACAGCGTCTGGCCTGACGATGAGGTGCAACCGTGGTAACGCAAAGGATGGCTGTTTTTCGTTTTATTGCTTTCGGCGTCTGCGTCCTGCTGTTTGGTATCAGCACAGCGCTAGCCGCGGTCAGAGCAGAGGCCGACAGAAAGACGGTGGATCTCAATGAGTCTTTCATGCTTGAGGTCGTTGTGGATTCGAACACGAACCTGGAGCCGAACCTGACTGCGCTGGAGACGGATTTCTATGTCGGACAGATCAGCCAGCTGAGCAATACGTCTATTTACAACGGCGAGATCAAGCGTAGCCGAACCTGGACGATCGCGCTGATGCCGAAACGTACCGGGCTGCTGACAATTCCGCCGATCGCCATCGGGCCGGAGCAAAGCGAGGCGGTCAGCATCAATGTCAGGGAGCCCGCCAATGAGCCGCCGGGTGAGGCCGATGTTTTCGTAACCAGCGAAATCGATCAACCCGAGACTTTCGTGCAGGCGCAGATTCTCTACCGCATCAAAGTCTACCGCGCCGTGTCAACGCGGCAGCCTTCATTACGCGAACCCACAATCAGTGGTGCTGAGATTCTGGTCGAACTCGTTGGCGATGAAAAAACTTACGAGGCAGTTCTGAACGGCAAGGCTTACAACGTCGTCGAACGCGTCATAGCAATCTTTCCGCAGGAGAGTGGTGAGATCTCGATTTCGCCGGCGCGCTTCGAAGCGCGAGTCTTGCGCAACGGACGGATCACGGGCCGCAAGGTGTTCGCGTCGAATTCGCATACGGTTACGGTATTGCCCATTCCGGCGCCGCCCGTCGACTATCCGAATGCTGTGTGGCTGCCGGCACTCGACGTACAGTTGATCGAGGAGTGGTCGCGTGAGCCAGACCGGATCGACGCGGGCGAGCCGGTGACGCGACGCGTGACGGTCAACGCACTCGGGCAGATTGAGACACAGATTCCGGCAATCGACTTGCCGGAGGTGGACGGTTTGAATGTCTATGCGGACAAGCCCGATCTTAGTCGAAGCGTCGAAGACGGCGGTATTCGAGGCATTCGCAAGGATCAGTACGCGATGATCGGTGTCCAGGGTGGCGATATCGTATTGCCGGAACTTGAGGTGCCCTGGTGGGATCTCGACGAGAGCAGGTGGCGAGTCGCGAAATTGCCTGCTCGGACTATTCGGGTTAAGGCGCCCGAGCAACCGGTGGTCAATGCGCCAGTCAGCGAGGTGCCGATGCCGCAAGCGCCGACCGCAACGCCAGACGAACAGCTGCTGCCGAACACAATCTGGCAACGGGCGACGCAGTTACTCGCGGCCCTTTGGCTGCTTACCGTACTCGCCTGGTGGTGGTCTTCTCGAAGCGGTCAACGTCGTCCGCGCGAGCCCGAACCGCCGCCCATCTACAAACAACAGGCCAAGTGGCTGAAGGCAGCGCGCAAAGCCGCATTGGCCGGTGATGATCAGGGGGTCCGCTCGGCAATGCTCGAGTGGGGCCGGTTGCAGTGGCCTGACAACGCGCCACGCAGCATTGGTGTGCTGTCCGAGCGTGTTTCATCGCCGCTCGCTGATGAGTTGCGAAAGCTATCGGGTGCCAGCTACGGTCCCGGCGGCCATGCGTGGGATGGCGAGGCCCTGGCCAAATCACTCAGGTCATTTGCCGTTGTCAGTGCTGCGGCGCAGGCCGATCCTAAAGACCCGCTGCCAACACTGCTACCGAACGCGTAGCGCCTGCCAGATTCACGGATATTGGGAGGCCAGTCGATGCACGCATTAGAGCTAAAAATTCCGCCGGCTGTCGTGTTCCTTGTTTGCGCAGCCGGCATGTGGCTGTTGGCGCGGGCTTTTCCGGCCGGTGAATTTGAATTTCGGTATGCCGGGTTCCTGACGATCGCGATAGCCGTGCCTGGCCTTGCTGTTGCGATTATCGGCATACGCGCATTTCGGCGCCAAAGCACTACCGTTAATCCGATCAGGCCGGATGAGGCGAGCTCCGTCGTGAGCGGCAGTGTCTACCGGTTCACCAGGAACCCCATGTATCTGGGCCTCGCGTGCTGCGTGCTGGCGTGGGGTGTGTACCTGCGGAATTTTGCCGCGTTGCTGTGCATCGTCATTTTTATCGCTTACATGACGCAATTTCAGATCAAGCCGGAAGAGCGTGCGCTGCAGGAAAAGTTTGGCGACGAGTACACTAATTTTAAATCCAGAGTGCGTCGGTGGCTTTGATGACTGACGATTACGTCGGGCCTTCGTGAATCGACGCCTGGAAACCGAGCGGCTGCTACTGCGACCCTTCATGCTGTCGGATGCTGCAGACGTGCAGCGCCTCGCGGGCAATAAGGCGATTGCCGATACAACACTCAATATTCCGCACCCGTACGAAGACGGTATGGCAGAGGCCTGGATATCGTCCCATCAGCCCGGTACTGAGGCGGGCGGGCTCGCCGCGTTTGCGATCACGTTGAATCCGGGCGGCGAACTGATCGGCGCCATCAGTTTGAAGATTGATGCCGCAATGCAAACGGCAGAGATGGGTTATTGGGTGGGTGAACCGTTTTGGGATGCGGGCTACTGCACCGAGGCGGCGCGTCGAATTGTCGAATACGGTTTTAAAGAGCTCGACTTGCGGCGGATACACGCCATGCACCTGGAAAGAAACCCGGCATCAGGCCGAGTGCTCCAGAAGGTCGGCATGTCCAGAGAGGGCGCGGGTCCACTGCAAGCCGATGCTTCAGCTGCGGCGGATAGTGTTGTGCACTACGGGTTGTTTCGAGCCTAGGCATGCTTCTGTTCGCATGGGCGAAGCACCGGAAATAACTTAAAGGCACAGTGTTATGGTTGTCGCCGAACTCAAGCTATGAATTTATACACACGACTATTGATGACCCTTAGCGCCGTCTTTATGGGGCTGCTTGGTCTGGGCGCATCATTCCTCCCGCAGGAAGCCCTGTCGCTGCTTGGCTATCGGTCCGGCGGTTTCATCGTTGTGCTCGTAGAGATGATCGGCGCTCTGTATCTTGGCTTCGCGTTTCTTAACTGGATGACTCGCGGCTTCGTGATTGGCGGAATCTACGCGCGTCCGATCGTGCTGGGAAACCTTATGCACTTTGCCATCGTAGCTATCGTGCTGATCAAGTCGCTGAATCTGCTACAGAATCCTGCTGTTTTTGGATTCGTCGCGGTGTATGCGGCGCAGGCTGTCTGGTTTGGGCTGGTGTTTTTTACGCCCCCGGGTTCCGGCAGCGTGACCAGTGAGCGCTAGTCACCGTAGCCAGTGAGTTCAACATAGCCGCGTCCGCTGACGTCGGCTCCCGCGTGGCTACCGGTGACATCCACCGCCCCTTCCCAGTAGCGCACCGTTGTAAAGAGTTCCTGGTCGTCCATGATCGGGACTACCGACAGAGCCAGGTCTTCACTCGTGAGGCGGATCTTCCAGCCCGCCGGATACGTGCCGCCTTTCGGGCTGTCCCAGGTATCCACCACCGTTACGTCGATCTCGCTGCGATCGATGTGGCGTGACTTACCGTTCGCAGAGATCCAGGTGCCGCCGCTGAACGCGTCCTGCGTGCCGTCCGATTTTCTCAAGTTGTAAAACATCAGGTCGCTGCCGTCGGAGAGTTGCAGAGCAAACCAGTCCCAGCCCTGCTGGTCGGACGCAAGCGCGCTGCTGCTCCACTCGCGATCGAGCCATGACAAGCCCGTTACCGCGAATTCACGTTGGCCAATGCGCAGTCGGCCGTCACTTTGCCATCTCGTGACCGAATAATAGTAGGAGGCATTTCCGGCTTCCGCGGACTTCTTCGACAGGCCGTCAATGCCGTTCAGGACGAGCTTTTTTGCAGCGATGAGACTGAGATCCAGCGCAAATTCGCTGTCAGCTGCTTGTAAACGCCAACGCTCAGGTTTCGCCTTGCCAACATCTGCGGCGATCTCCCAGTCGTCAATCCAGACGCGGAAGGGATCATTCTCTGCGCCGGCGAGCCCAGCGGCACCGCGCGAAAATCGCTCCGCGACGTAGAAGGTCTGATCGTTTGCATCAGTCACGGCAAAATGAGCGATGTAAACCTGGTTAGTGCGCCATGCAGACTTCGAAGCCGGCCTCTCCGGCGTCAGCGCAAAGCGGAATATCGTAAGTTCGAATCCAAAGCGGCGACCGTTGGCGTCGTCGAGATTGCCCGTGACGTACCACCACTCGTTGCGATATTCGGGGTGTGCCCCATGATCGCGTGGAAATTCAAATTGGCGTGGTTCCGTTGCCGTCGGAAAACCTGCGTTGGTGTCCGCGCTGAGCAAGGCTGAGAGCTGCGACCGCTCTTCGGGCTGGTTATCGGCCAGGACAAGCGTGGCGAGTATCACAAAAAGGAAAGCGGCGAAGCGCAATTATTCCTCCCGCATCGCCAGCGCAGGCTGGCTCTGAGCGGCGCGCCACGCCGGGTACAAACCGGCGAGCAGTGCCGCAACAACGGCAAACACGACCGCCGACAACAGGATATGCGGCGAGATTGCCATGTCGATCTGCCAGCCAAAAGCGCGCCGATTGATGACTTCGATCAACACGTAGGCCATTACGAGTCCGAGCGGTATGGCCGCGAGTCCGCTCAGCAGCCCGATGACACTGGTCTGCAGCGTGATCATTCCGCCGAGTTGCAAAGGCGTCATGCCGAGCGCGCGCAAAGTGGCGAGTTCACGAGCTCGCTCGAGCTGCAGAGCCAACATTGCGCCCAGGATGCCGATGAACGCAACGCTGATAGCAAGCCAGTAAAGTACATTGGTAATGACGAACGTGCGGTCGAAAATTTGCAGCGATAGCTCGCGAATCCTGACGTTAGAGTTGATCAGAATTTGTTGTCGCCCGTTTCTAATGGTTTCCATCTGGCGGATAACGTCGTCGGCATCGGCCCCGTCTGCAAGATACAGTCCGATGGAATCAATGCCAGGGTCATCGAAGTGGCGGTCGTAAGTTGCCCAACTCATTAGTAAGGCCGTGCCGCTAACATCATAGCTTTGGTAAGTCGCGATCACATCAAACGAAACTTCGCCGGCTGCTGTTCGCAGCATGACGGTATCGCCCGGCGCAAGGTTGTTGCGATACGCATAGGGCTCGGACACCAGTACGACATCATTCTGCTCGAACATAGGCCAAACGGCGGCTGGGTCGGCATCGAGTATTTCTGTGCCGGCGTAACTACCTGGCGCCATTTGTATGGCGCGTATGCGCGTTCGACCACGGCTATCCTCGTAAGACGTGCGGCGACTCGTGCTGATTGCCTTCACACTGGCCAACTGCGAAAACTCTTCTATCAGCTCCGGCTGCATCGATCCCCGCTGTACGCCAGCGTAAATATCCGCCTGCAATGTTTGTTGCAGCCATTCGCCCACAGATCCTCGAAAGCTGTCTACCATGACGGTGACACCGATGGTCGCCGAGACGGCGACAGCCAATGCGACGATCGCCACAGCGGTCCGGCTCAGGCTACTGCCAATGCTGCTGACAGCGAGTCGTGCCCATACGCCGCCAACCCACTTGGCAACCGGTGATAGCCAATAAGCAGAGCCCTTGACGGCCAGCGGCACGCACAACGCAAAACCAAATATCAAGAGGAACACAGACACGAGTCCTGCAACCAGATTACTCCCCGAAGACATTAGTAAGACGATCGCGATGGCGATGGTAGCCACGCCGGCGAGCGCCACAAACGGTAATAATCGGCGTGTCTGTTGCTCCAGTACAGAGCGCGTCATCGCAAGTGTCGGATGATAGGAGGACGCTTCGATCGCCGGAACCGTCGCGGCAATCAGCGCTGCGCCGACGCCCGCGATAATGCCTTTGCTCACTGAAAATACGCTGACCGAAACATCCGTGACCGAAACGCGGAAATAGAAATCGTTGATTGACTGCGAGACCAGTCCAAGCAATTCGCCACCCAGCCAGACGCCGAGGCCAACGCCGAGCAGAGCAGCAAATAGCGCGAGAATAGCTGTCTCGGTGAGGATGATGGTAAAGATCTGCCGCCGCGTCGTTCCCAGTGCGCGCAGAATGCCGATGAGGCGACGCCGCTGCAATACCGAGAAGCTGACGCTGTTATAAATCAGGAACAGGCCGATCAGCAGTGCCAGCAGGCTCATCGCCGTCAAATTGGTCATGAACGCCGCGCTCATCTCCGCGGTCGTTCGTGTTCGTGCGGCGGCAGGTAGCATGGTTGTGTCCGCGGGCAGCAGGCCCTCGATCCTCGATTGCAGTCCCGGGTCGTTATCCGTAACGCGCACATCAATACGCGTCAGCCGTTGCTGCAAGCCGAACCAGGTCTGTGCCGTGGCGATATCGACAGTGACGAGACTATCGAGGCCGCTGGCGCTTGCGTAGGTGCCCAACAGGATGGCGGGATGGCGTATGCCTGAGGCAACGACATCGAATCGCTCGCCGGGGACAATGCCGAGGCCGCTGGCAGTCGACGCTGACATGATTGAAGCACCCGGCGTCGTTAGCATGTCACGAAATAGTGTCTGTGAGCCCGCTTCATCTGAGGTCTCGGACGACAACTGCGAAGAAAATGCCCGCATCTCCTGCTCGGCGAACAAATCGATGCCCAAGACCTGCAGTGATCCGTCGTTAACGGTTATGTAGCCCTCGACTACCGGTGCAATGCTGCGGATACCGTGCCGCACGCGAAGCTCCGCATACAAAGTCTCCTCGATGCCACTCGGTCCGCCGATCACCTGGTGCGTCGCTTTACCGGTAACCGCGTCCATCGACAGCAGGAACGCTTTGCGGGAACTGTCATTGGCCAGGTCCACGGCAACGATGACCGCAACGCCGATACTGATGCCCAGCACTGATAGCACCAGCTGCCAGGGATGGCGCAGCAGGTAATTGAAGTTAGCGCGGTAGACGGCCGCAATCATGTCGAGTTTGAGTCGTCCGGGAGACTGTCGAACCGGCCGTTGTGGAGGCGCAGTGTACGATCACAATAAGAGGCAATATGCGCGCTGTGGGTGGCAATCAGCATTGTTCCGCCTACCTTCTTTACCAGCTTGTCGAGCAGCGCGAGGATACTCTCGGCGGTCCTGTCATCGAGATTGCCGGTGGGCTCATCGGCAAGCAGCACAGCCGGCCCGTGGCTGAGTGCACGGGCAATAGCGACCCGCTGCTGCTCGCCACCCGACAGCACGTCCGGGTAGCTGTTTGCACGGTCGGCAAGACCGACGGCTTCGAGCAGTTCACCGATACGCGCATCGCACTCTTGTGCTGCAATGTCGTTGAGCTCGAGGACGAGGCGAATGTTGTCAGCGACATTAATTGTTGGCACAAGATTGAATGCCTGGTAAACGAACCCGATATGCTCGCGGCGGAACAGTGTGCGATCACGCTCCGACAGTTCGGTGAGGTCGACACCGGCGACGGTCACCCGGCCTGCATCCGGCGCGTCGATACCGCCAATCAGGTTTAGCAGTGTGGACTTACCGGAGCCGCTGCGGCCGCGAATGGCAACGGCTTCGCCACGTGCGACATCAAGGCTGATGTCATCGAGCACCCGATGCGTGCGACTGCCTTCCGTATATTCGCGGCAGAGGTTCTCGAGGCGAATCTCGACGCAATCCGATTCAGTCATGTGAGCTCGAAGCCTGGCGTTTATTCGCGAATACCCTCAAGTCCCATGAAAAAGGCGTATGAAAGCGCCGTATCTTCCATGCGACGGTAGCGCCCGGTTTTACCGCTGTGGCCAGCCGACATGTCGGTTTTCAGGACCAGCATGTTCTCATCCGTTCTGTAATCGCGCAGCTTGGCCACCCATTTTGCAGGCTCCCAATACTGTACCTGCGAGTCGTGCAGACCGGTGGTCACGAGCAGGTTCGGGTAGTCGGTCTTGTGGACATTGTCGTACGGCGAATACGATAGCATGTAGTCGTAGTAGAGCTTTTCATGGGGGTCGCCCCATTCGTCCCATTCACCGGTGGTCAACGGAATATCTTCGTCGAGCATGGTGGTGACGACGTCGACGAACGGCACTGCCGCATGCATACCGTTATAAAGCTCGGGCGCCATATTCACAACGGCACCGATCAACAGACCGCCGGCGCTGCCGCCATAGGCGTAAAGATGCTCGGCCGATGTGTATCCCTCGTCGATCAGGTGCCTGGATACATCAATGAAATCAGTGAACGTGTTCTTTTTGTTGAGTTGTCGGCCGTCGTAATACCACTCTCGACCCATCTCCGACCCGCCGCGGATGTTAGCGATGGCGAAAATAAAGCCCCTGTCGAGCAGGCTTAAGCGACTGGAACTGAAATACGGGAACGTGCTGGATCCATAAGAACCGTAGCCGTATTGCAGCAACGGATTCTTGCCGTTTTTTTGCGTACCTTCTCGGTACACGATCGAAACTGGCACCTGCGTGCCGTCGCGCGCTGTCGCAAACAGGCGTTCGGTCACGTAGTTGCTTCGATCAAAGTCGCCGACAACGACTTCTTCCTTGATAAGCGCGTGTGACTCGGTCGCAAGGTTGTAGTCATAGGTTGACTCTGGCGTGGTCAGCGACTCGTAGGTGTAACGCAGCAAATCAGTGTCGAACTCGTAGTTATCATCCGTGTACGCAACGTAGACGTCTTCGTCGAAAGCAACGCGTTTGGTCTCGCCTGATCTGCGATCAATGACTTCTATCTGCGTCAGGCCATTCTCCAGAATTGTTACGACAACGTAGTTCCTGAAGACCTCGAAATCTTCGATGAGCGCATCGTCTCGATGCGCCACCACGGTAGTCCACGCATCCTTGGATGTGTCGTTCAACGGTGCCGCCATCAGCTTGAAGTTTTTGGCGTCATCATTGGTCAGGACATAAAAACGATCGGCGCCGTCACTGACGAAGTACTCATGATCCTCTCCGCGCGCCAGGAACAGTGTCGGGTCGTCCTGAGGGTTGTCGGCCGACAGATAGCGAATCTCGGTCGACAGGGTCTGCGAACTGGTCAGGTAGAAGTACGCTTCCGACAATGACTTGGAGAGATACAGGTAATTGGTCTCATCGGGTTCCTCGTAGACCAGCGAATCATCGGCCGTACCCAGTTTGTGCCGGTAAATCCTGTAAGAGCGTAATGTCTCCGGGTGCTGCTTGCCGTAAAGGACTGTCTGACTGTCGTTGGCCCATTCGACGTTGCTGGTCGTGTCCTCGATGACGTCGGGTAATAATTCTCCGCTGTCGATATCGAGGAAGTGCAGGTCGTAGAAGCGTCTGCCCACCGTGTCGACGCCGTAGGCAGCTAGTCGGTGATCGGGACTAATGCTGAAACCGCGAACCGAGTAATAGTCGACGTCGCCAGCGAGTTGGTTAACGTCGAGAATGACCTGCTCAGGCGCGTCCAGCGAGCCTTTCTTGCGCGCGTAGATCGGGTATTCGCCGCCTTCTTCATAGCGCACGTAATAAAAATAGTCGCCGTACCTGTACGGTGGCGATTCCTCGTCCGGCTGCAGGCGCGCCTTGATTTCCTCAAACACGATGTTCTGTAGCCCCTTGAAGGGCTCGAGCGTTCGCTCGGTATGGGCGTTCTCCGCGTCGAGGTAGGCGATGACCTCCGGATCCTCGCGATCGCGCAACCAGAAGTAATTGTCGACGCGAGTATTGTCGTGCAGCTCAAGCTCAACCGGGCGCTTCTCGGCCGCTGGTTCGATAAGTGAAGGTTCTTTGTCGGAGCAAGCTGTCATGGCGAAAACCAGTATGAGGAGCTGAACGAGGGTCTTGTGCACGATTATTCCACGCAGCGGAGGGGCAGTGAGTATAGCCCCGGCATCGGCGGTTCGAAACAGCGGGCCGGCCGAAATCGGAGTTCTTGGCAACATGCCGGGAACTCCCTGGTCAGCAAAAAGGCTACTCTTATCCGGAGTGGCCTTGATTTGTCATGCGCAACTGAAACAGTCGCAAGGTACCAGGAATTTTCCTTATTTTGCTTTCCGCAGGCACGACATGACGAGCACGATCAGAATAGTGGCAGCAGAGGCCGTGCTGAGAGTATCTACCAAGCCGGATACCTGAAAACCTTCGCTATTGAATCCCACTTCATAGATCGCGCGACTGACCAGTGATGCCACCAGTATTGCGATGAATGCCGGGATAAACGACTTAAGACCGTTGATGATAGTTTCGACCGGATTGCTGGCATCACCGGAGTCACCGGCGCCGAGTGCAAGCGCAACAAATGTGCTGAAAAAATACCCGGCGCCGATGCCGCCAGTCGGTGTCGCATAGTGATCGGAATAGCCCGTGTAGAACCAAGCGAAGCCAAATATCCCAGCCAGAACCATATATAAAATTTTGTTCCCCATGATATCTCCCTAGTTTGTATTTCTTGTTATTCAGGCGCGAAGCAAAAGCAAAAGCGAACGCCGACGCTATTGTAAGGCAATTACGTTGATGCCCGGTTTTCCCGCTGCAACAGTGGCCTGATTCGGCCTGGAAGTGGGTGCTGGCCTGTGTTTGCGGTGAATCTGCTGCGGTCTTGTTACCAGTGGCCGACGCTGGGCATCGACGCCCACGGTTCTTGCGGTGCCAATGCGTCGCCTTTTTGCAGGAGCTCGATCGAGATGTTGTCCGGCGAACGGACAAATGCCATGTGGCCATCACGCGGTGGTCGGTTGATCGCGACGCCCGCGTCCATCAGCTTCTGGCAAATGGCGTATATGTCATCAACCCGGTACGCGAGATGTCCGAAGTTGCGGCCCTCATCGTATTCCTCCGGATCCCAGTTATACGTCAGCTCCACCTGGGCTTCTTCATCACCCGTTGCGGCAAGGTAAACGAGCGTAAACCGGCCCTGTTCGCTCTCGTAGCGCTTGAGCTCGACCAGGCCTAGGTGGTCGCAGTAGAACTCCAGCGATTTGTCGATGTCGGTGACTCGCACCATCGTGTGCAGGTATTTCATGATCTTGCTCCGCGTGGGCCTTGACCCCACAATGGTCGTCGATCTGTTCGGTACAGGCAACCCGTGAACAACATTCGTACTATTACTCTGGATCTCGACGATACGCTGTGGGCTATCCACCCGGTGATCAAGCGCGCAGAGGCGCGGCTGTATGCCTGGATGAGCGACAACTACCCGCGCATCACGGAGCTATTCAATCCAGACGACCTGCTCGACGTTCGCTCGAAGGTAATGGCGGAACACAAAGATCGTCTGCATGACCTGACATTCTTGCGACGCACGATCCTGGCCCGGCTCGGCGAAGCTGCTGGTTACGGCGATCACTACGTCGACGAAGCGTTCGCGGTGTTTAACGAAGCCCGCAACGAGGTCACATTGTTTCCGGAAGCACGCCCGGCGCTCGAGGCACTGGGCGAACATTTTGTATTAATTGCTGTCACCAACGGCAACGCCGACCTCGAGAAGATTGGTATTCGCGAGTTGTTCGACGATGTGATTTCTGCGGCCATGGCCGGTGCCGCGAAACCGGATCGTCCAATTTTCGATATGGCAGTGAAAGCGGGTGGTGCGAGCGCGGACCGGACGCTGCACGTTGGCGACCACCCTCTTTACGATGTTCACGGGGCTCGGAACGCGGGCCTGCGGGCCATCTGGGTTAACCGTAATGGCGACCAATGGCCCGGTGAGTATCATTCGCCAGATGGTGAGGTGCAGCACGTCGGCGAGCTGCGTGACCTGCTTAGCATGAGTTGATCGTGACCGAAACGGCCCATCCAATTATTCTGTATGTCCCCGGTTTGCTGCCGAAACCTGAGCCGGAGGCGCATAAAGATGCCCTGCAGCGGTGTCTGCTGGCGGGCCTGCGTCGCATTGACGACGATGTTGCTGCTGCCGTTGCCACGACCGCCGGCGGCTTTGACATCGTGTCCTGGACCTTCGACTTTTACCGTGAGCATCGCGACTTTGAGATCGATCGTGGTGCGGTTGATGACGTGATTAGCCAGCCTGCCGCCGGCGCGCGCGACATTGCTGAGGCAAGTTCCTGGCGACGGCGCATGACCCGCTGGATCTATCATCTGGGCGATCGACTGCCGTTCCTGATCCCACATCTCGCGAGTGAACGCACCGAAGTGCACCTGCGTGACTTGCGGCGCTATGTGCACGACGACAATGGCATCGCCGACCACACCCGCCGGATGCTGAAAGTACCAATCAGAGCGGCGGCAGAGGGCAAGCACCCCCTGCTGCTCATCGGGCACAGTATGGGCTCCGTGATCGCTTACGACGCGCTCTGGGAGATGTCGCATCATGACGGCGATCACGCGCACGTGGACTTGTTGCTGACGATGGGCAGCCCGCTTGGTCAGCGCTACATGCAAAAACGCATTCGCGGCAACGAACATCGTGGTGCGGAACGTTATCCGGGGAATATACGCACCTGGCAGAACCTTTCTGCCGTTGGCGAGTTAACGTCCATCGACCCGAAATTGCAGGACGATTTCGGAGAGTTGCTCGAGCTAGATCTGGTCGAGAGTTTTGTTGACGAAGAAATCTTTACCTGGTTCCGGCTCAACGGCATGCTGAATGTCCACTCCGAATACGGTTACCTCGTCACCGAGGCAACCGCGCGTATCGTCGCTGACTGGTGGCGCGCACATGACGCGTCACTGAACGGGGACTAGCTGGACTCCAGGGTTGGTTTGATCACAATGTCGATGCGGCGGTTGCGGGCCCGACCGGATTCAGTTTCATTGCTGGCGACCGGACGGGTTTCGCCATAACCGGTGGCAATCAGCCGGTACGTCGGTATACGCATCGCATTGATCATGTACTGCTGCACCGACTCTGCGCGCTGCTGCGATAATTTCTGATTAAGATCATCGCCGCCAAACGAGTCCGTGTGACCCTCGATGGTTAGCTCGCTCCGCGGAAACACATCGATCGCTTTTTCGACCTTGGCGAGCAGGTCAAAGTTCTCTGATTTAATCTGCGAGTCACCGCTATCAAAGCTCAGGCCAACCAGGCGCATGATGATGGTGTTGCCTTCACGAAAGACGCGGGCTTCGTCCGATGTGAACATCTTTTCGATTTGTTCAAATTGCTGCTTGACCCGCGCCTGCGCCTCCAGGCGCTGGACCAATGCTGCCCGCTCGGCGGTGGCTCCGCCGAGCCGCTCATCCAGTGCGCGCATCTCTTCTTCCATGTCCGCCATGCGGACTTCGTTCTCAGCCTTTTCCTGCTCGAGCGCCTGTAACTGGTTACGCTGATCTTCAAAGTGCGTGACAAGCTCGCCGGTTAGCACGTCTGGACCGTTCTCCATATTCGGTACGATATCCGCAACGCCTGCGATCGACTGCAACGGCTGCTCCCACTGCAGCACCAGCTGTTCGGCCGTTAGCTTCTTGTCACGAATCCTGCGTACAACCTCTGAGAGGTAGATCGCGTGTTTGGCTTCGTAATTTGCCTGCTGCGCCAGGTTGCGCGGCAGATCAGTATCGTAGCGATTCTCGCTAAGCTCGCGTTCGGCATCAGCGAGCAGCCGTTTTGCCTTGCCGAGCGTGATTGGTGCATAGCGACCGACGCGGGCACGATCGGCATCCGCCAGCAACTGCCGGGTGCCGCTTAGGTACTGTGCCTTGATGGCGGCCAGTTCGGCATCGCGATAGAGACTGGTTGCCCCAATGCCGAGGCGCTTCGACCCTTTAAGATCGCCACGTTCCAGGAGACGAATAGAGTCGCCAAATTTGCGCTGTGCTTCCTGCCAGATCTCGGCGGACAGCTGGGGTGATTTTGCATTCGCTGCATCCTGGCGACTCTTCAGGACTTGTGCCAAAGCGGTCTTCGCAAGCGACGCCTTGTCGGCAGCGGTCTTGAAAAAGCTGGTGGCTTGCGCCGCGTTGGACCGAACGGTTTCGATGTTTCGGCCCCGCTGTAATGCGCTTTCAGCGTCGCCGTATTCCTTCATGCCGCGCTCAAAGTTCTTCGGCGCCAGCAGTTCTGCATTCGCCGCCTCGGCTGCGGCCTTGGCCGCGTCGGCGTCTTTGAAAAATGTCGCGCGAAGTTCGTTTTGTGCGGAAGCGGAAGCCGCGCTGAGTAACATCAGTCCAAGCAGGGTCAGCTTGGCGAGCCGGGTCGTAACAACCATGGAGTCGATCCTCAAAATTAACAGGGCGTGCGTTGCCGGGAGCCGGCAGGGTTGTGCGCATTTTACATAGGGTAGGACCACAAATATCGGTCTGAAGTCCCGAAACACCGGGAATTTTACGCCGATATGCCGGATTTTCGACCAATATTTTGTCAATGAGCCGGATAAATCGCCGTATTTCGGGTTCGGGCCGGGAAATTGTGCTGTGGCTCACAGATACGAAGATCCGCCAGCGCTAGTCTTGGGCCATGTCCGCTAAGTACTACACACAGTTCATCCTCACCGATGCGCAGTATCGTGACGGCAATGAATTCTGTGGCGTTGTAGAGCTGAGCCAGCCAATGGAGCAGAACTCCGACGAGCGTGACATCGAGGCAATTCTGGCCCGCAATTTTGACCTGCAGCAGAACGCTGTGAAACTGGTCAGCTGGTCGAGACTTCACTAACACTTCTGGCGTTCAATTTATTTCCCCCTGACTCTCCCGGCTCCGGCCGGGATCTTTTTTTGTGCGATTTTTATGCGACAATGCGTGCCCTTCAAAACAGCAGAAGACCCAGAAAAACCGGCATGAGCAGTGACGAAAAAAGGTTCCGTGGTATCCCGATTGTAGAAAGCGGTCAGAAGTATGAGACCGACGCGGGGTTTGCCGCCATCAAGAATGGTGTCAAGCAGCGTCGCGACTCGGTGCCGCTCGTGCGTGGCGACAAGCCACGCTGGCTACGTGCAAAAATGCCGTCCGGTTCCGGTTACTCGAACACGCGGGGCATCGTGCATGAGCATAAGCTCAGCACCGTCTGCGAAGAGTCCATGTGCCCGAACATTGGTGAGTGCTGGAATGCGGGCACCGCGACGATCATGGTGCTCGGCTCCGTTTGCACCCGGGCGTGCCGTTTCTGCGCGGTCGATACCGGCAATCCAAAAGGCTGGCTGGATCCCGAGGAACCGCTGAACTCCGCACGGGCCGTGCAGCTCATGGGCCTCGAGTACGTCGTCATCACGTCGGTCGATCGCGATGACCTCGATGACGGTGGCGCAAGTCATTACGCGGCCTGCGTCCGCGAGATCAAGAAGCTGAACCCCGATACAGCCATGGAGGCATTGACGCCGGACTTCAATGGCGTCAAAGAACACGTTGAGCTGGTCGTTGACTCCGGGCTGGAGGTATTCGCCCAGAACGTCGAGACAGTCCGCCGGTTAACGCACCCGGTGCGCGACCCGCGTGCCGGTTACGAGCAGACGCTGGAAGTGCTGCGGCATGCCAAGGCCCACAACCCGTCGGTGTTAACCAAGACGAGCCTGATGCTCGGGCTCGGCGAGCGCGACAACGAAATCGTTCAGACCATGCATGATTTGCGTGCCGCCAATGTTGATATCCTGACTCTGGGGCAATACTTGCGACCCACACCGAACCACTTGCCGGTGCAGCGTTACGTCACGCCCGCAGAGTTCGATGCATACCGGCGCGAGGGTCTGGAGAAGGGTTTCATCGAAGTCGTCGCCGGACCGATGGTGCGGTCGAGCTACCGCGCCGAACAGGTGCTGCAGAAGAACAACGTCGGCATTGCCATCTAGGATCAACAACGAAGCAGGGCTCTTATGGCACAGTTTTTTGCAGAATACGGACTCTTTCTCCTCAAGGTCGTCACGATTGTGGCGGGCATTGTCGTGGTCATCGTTGCAGCCGCGTCGCTCGGGCGCCGCAGCCACGATGAGTCGCTCGAAGTCGACAATCTGAACGACAAATACAAGAAACTCGGCGATGCTTTACTGGGTGCCGTCTCAAGCAAGGACGAACGAAAAAAAGCGGCCAAGGCGAGCAAGAAAGAAGCGAAAGCCAAAAGCAAGAATCCGACTAGCAAGCCGCGCAGTTTCGTTATCGATTTCAAAGGTGATCTGAAAGCCAGCGCTGTGCCCTCGTTGCGCGAGGAGGTCAACGCGATTCTCGACGTGGCGGGCGGCGACGATGAAGTGATAGTGCGATTGGAGAATCATGGTGGCGTGGTACACGAGCACGGTTTGGCCGCGTCACAGCTTTCGAGGATTCGAGAACACGACATTCCGCTGGTTGTTTGCGTTGACAAGGTGGCCGCGAGCGGCGGTTACCTGATGGCCTGCGTTGCTTCGAGAGTTTACGCAGCGCCGTTTGCTATCCTCGGTTCGATCGGCGTGCTCGCACAAATCCCCAACTTCAATCGTATGCTGGACACGCACGGCGTGGAATTCGAACAGATTACGGCTGGCAAGCACAAGCGCACGGTTACGATGTTCGGCAAGAATACGGATGAAGATCGCGCGAAGCTCAAAGAAGAGCTCGAAGATGTACACACGCTGTTCAAGGATGCGGTCGCACGTTACCGGCCCGAGCTGGACCTGGAAAAAGTCGCGACCGGTGAGCATTGGTACGGTAAACGCGCGCTCGAACTTGGTCTTGCCGATGAGATCCTCACGAGCGACGAGCTGCTGAAGGCGAAGGCCGCAGAGCGCGATCTCTATCACATCGCGTATAAGATCAAGCAGCCGCTGCAGAAACGTGTCTTCGCCAATATCGACGGCTTGCTCGAAAAGGCCGAGGCGAGTGGCTGGCGACGGCGCTTCGAGTCGCGGCTGCCACGCTAGCCTGAGGAACCCACGCGCCAGGCGGCGGTCGAAAACGTCAGGTTCACGCTAAACACAGGCGTTATAATCCTGCTAGATTCCAAGGAGTTTTCATGCGGGCAAAACCACTTAAAACATTGATTTATATAACTTTATCGTCGTTGATTCTGGCGTCATGCGCTACCTCGCCGACGGGCCGTAGCCAGATGATCTGGAAATCAGACGCTGAACTGGAAGCGCAGAGCGCAAAGGCGTTCAATCAGATGAAAGCCAGTATGCCGTTGTCCACCGACCGCAAGAAAATCGAATACGTGGCCTGCGTTGCAGAGGCTGTCGTTGGCGCGCTGGAACCGCCGTATGACCAAATGCAGTGGGATCTCGCTGTTTTTGAAAGTGAGTCTGTAAACGCATTTGCAATGCCAGGCGGCAAAATTGGTGTGTTCACCGGTATCCTCAAGATCACGGAAAACCAGCACCAATTGGCGACCGTTATCGGGCACGAGATCGCGCATGTGACCGCGCGGCATTCCAATGAGCGGGCTTCACGTTCGTCGCTGACCGGCGTTGGTATCGACGTGGCCGCGATAATATTGGGCGGTGGCCATAGTGGTGCTACCTACACGGCGCAGCAGGCGCTCGGCGCGGGCGCAGCAGTGGGTATTTCGTTGCCGCACACGCGTAGTCAGGAGAGCGAGGCTGACATCATCGGTCTCGAATACATGGCCAAGGCGGGCTTCGACCCGCGCGAATCGGTGCCTTTGTGGCAACGCATGAACGCGTCGTCGGACAAAGCACCCGCAGAGTTTCTATCAACTCACCCTGCCAACGAAACCCGTATCGAGAACTTGGTGTCGGAGTGGCAAAAGACGCTGCAGTATTACAATGCGGCCGTTGCTGAAGGCCGGGAACCGAACTGTACAAAAGAATAGATATCGTAATCGCATTACGTCGCAGCGTCGCACTGGTGGCGCTGCTGGCGATCGTTGGCTGCGCCACCGCCTATAAACCGGTTGCCCTCGAGGCGCGGCCGGTAGAGGATCCCCTTCCCGCGAACGAGTTCGTGCTGCAGTCTGCCGATCAATCCGTCATCGGCGAGCCGCAGGCTGTATTTGCGCGACACGAAGACACGTTTTCCGATTTTGCACGTGAGTACGGACTCGGTTACGACGAAATTGTCGCGGCCAATCCCGGCATTGATCCCTGGTTGCCCGGAGAAAATACGCCGGTGATACTGCCGACGCAGTATGTACTGCCGGATGTGCCGCGACAGGGTATTGTGTTGAACATTGCCAGCAAACGGCTCTTCTATTTTCCGGCAGCCGCCGACGGGGAACCGCAGCGTGTGCTGACCTATCCGATCGGTATCGGCCGCGTTGGCTGGGAGACGCCGCTGGGCGCCGCATCCGTGATCTCGAAAGCGCGCAATCCGCAATGGTGGGTGCCGTCGTCAGTACGGACTGAGCACGCGGAGATGGGCGATCCACTGCCCGCCGTCGTGCCGCCGGGGCCTGACAATCCGCTGGGTACCCGCGTGCTCAAGCTTGATATGCCGGGCTACCTGATACATGGCACGAATCAGCCTTATGGTGTCGGCATGCGCGTCAGTCACGGTTGCGTACGCCTGTATCCGGAGAACATCGAGTTTCTTTACGAGCTTGTCGACGTTGGCGAATCGGTGATGATCATTAATGAGCCGTACCTGCTTGGCCGCCAGAATGGTCAACTCTACTTCGAAGCACACGCGCCGCTTGACGATGACACCGTGGCTCCCGAGGAACGCCTGCAGGCCCTTTTTGAAGCGCAGGTCGACGGATCCGGCCGGACTTTGAATGCGCACCTCGAGGAGCACATCAGAGCACTGGCTCAGCACCCCCTCGGTGTGCCGCTTCGAGTAGCAATGTACGATGTGAATGAGGTCATGTCGCGCGTGCGTGTTGTGCACAACACGGTTGCAGCGGATCCGGATGAACCAACGTTGATTGAAGTGCGCGAGATGATGAATGCCGCAGGCGAAGAGGACGTTTCATTGTGAGTGAGTGGCTGGATCTGATGATCGATGAAGTTGCTCGCAAAGAACGCGAACAGTCCGAGGCAAGTGAAGAACTCAAGCGTCGAGCCGAGCCAGACAAGCGCAGCGC
>CAZTQL010000012.1:19453-36051 GCA_964615665.1 uncultured Woeseiaceae bacterium
CGAAGTAAGTCATGAATTCCCGAGGAATGTTCCGGGCGGTCGATGGCCGTTCGTTGCCGACCGGCAATGGCCGCGAGTTGTAGGTGTTCCAGAACAGGTAGTGGCCGCCGTCATAGTCAGCTGATGTGAGGTCGTGCACCATTGCCGCCATGGCTTTGCCCGTGTACGTGGTCTCGATGTCCAGCCCCAGAGACTGCTTTGCGAGAGCGACCGCGCGGTCCGTGATGCTGTCGGTGACGGCATAGCCGCCGGCAAAAAATTCATCGCGCCACTGCAGCCGCACGCGACTGCCAAGATCAGCAGGAATGGACGAGTCGTATCGATGCAGCAACATTGCCGTTTTCTGCATCAGCCGAGCGAAAGCAGTCGGATTTGCGTAGCGCTCGTCGACAACACGCACCGCGTGTAATTCGGTCGGCAGTTCGGCCAGCGCGAGTCCGAGTGCCAGTCCGGCACAGCTGCCCATCGTGCCATTGGCGACATAGATCCGTTGCGGCGCTACAGCATCTCCCGCCAACACCTGGTGGGCGAGTTCCAAACCGGCATTGACGAATCCGACGGCACCGAGCCAGCTTGAACCTCCCATCGGGATCACCCAGCACTGACGTCCTTGTAGGTAGCGCCGGTACGTCGCCAGTCGATCAACGGTATGACCCAATGCGACCAACTCAGTCCCAATACGACGATGCATATTGAGAGTTCGTGGAATTTTCGGCGTCGGCTTCTGCGGCGTGAGAAAGCAGCTGCAATCGAAGCCTGATCGCTGCGCAAAAATGGCGGTGGCGAGCGCATGGTTCGAACCGACAGCGCCGAACGTTGCAACGCGAGTTGCGTTGCGTTCCTTTGCTCGTTGAAAAATATACTCGAGCTTGCGAATCTTGTTGCCACCATAACTCGCGCCGCTCACATCATCGCGTTTAACTGAAATCGCGCGGACACCAGATTCGGTATCGAAGCTCAGAGTTTCAACTGGCGTTGGTAGATCAGCGAGCACCATCTTATTCAAGCAAGTGCTCAATCGCGGATAAGCGGATGCGAGGAAGTCCGTCATGTAGACAGATTATCGAAGTGCACCGGGCGGCGCGAATGATTTAGAATGCCCGCTAGCTTTCCAGAGTCAACACGGAGACAGGTTTGTCGGAAGCAGTTGACCACGGCATCACGGTCACAGAGATCGCCGCGATGGGGCAACCTATCGATGTATCCCCGGAAACCACGGCTGCTTTTGTCGGGCGTGCGCTGCGTGGTCCCGTGAATACACCGGTGCGGGTCAAGAGCCTGGCCGAGTACCGACGTCGCTTTGGCGAAATCTGGTCACGCTCAAGCCTCGGGCCTGCCGTTCAGCAGTTCTTCGCGCACGGTGGCAGCAGCCTGTATGTTGTGCGCGTCGCGAACAGTGCGCGAGGCGCAATGGTCTGTCTGCCGGCCGGAGGCTCGGCGCTCGTGCTGCGCGCGGTGGAGCCCGGGTCGACGGAATTCATACGAGCCGCCGTCGATTACGACCGTATCGATGCCAACGACGATCAGACATTCAATCTGACCCTGCAACGAATCAACCCTGTAACGCGACTGATTGAAGATCAGGAACTGTTGTCGGGTGTCTCTTACGAAGAAGGTGTCGGGAATTTTGTGGGCGATGGGCTACTAACGTCGACGCTTGCGCATCTCGAGCACCCGTACCCGACACACCGGCCGGAAGAGACACTGAAAAACGGGGACAAGTTCGAATCCGATTACATCGATCACGTGCAGGCAGGCACCGATGGTGCCGATCTCACGGACTACGATCTGATCGGTTCGCGGAGCGCGGGCACCGGCCTGTTTGCATTGCAGCAGGCTGAGAATTTCGACTTGTTGTATCTGCCACCACTCGGCAAGGGGAGAGATCTCGGGCCTGCGGCAGTCCTTGCGGCCGAGCGCTACTGTCGCGAGCGCGGAGCGATGCTGGTCATTGACCCACGGACCGAATGGCGCACGGCCAGACAGGCGGTGAGCGGCGTCAACCAATTAGGTTATAAGAGCGCGAACATGATCGGCTATTTTCCGCGCGTGGACTTGCGTGACAGGGACGCCGGCACGCCGCACTCGGCCGGCGGCGCAATCGCAGGCCTGCTCTGCAAGCATGACCGGACGCGGGGCGTCTGGCAGAAGCCGGCTAGTCACGGCATGCCGCTACACCAGCAGCTGCTGCCTGCCGCGGAGATGGACGAGGGCGCCAGGGAATTACTGCAACGTGCAGGGCTGAACGTGATCTCAAAAGGCCCCGCCGGTCGTGCCCGGCTGTTGGGTTCGGTGACGATGGGGCGTAGCAGCAGCGCGCACCGCGATTTTGCAAGCCTCTCCGTGCAGCGTCTCTGTTTGCGCATCGTCAACGCGATTGCAGCGGGCACCCGCTGGGCGGTATTTGAAGCAGTAGATGACACCCTTGCGAAGCGTGTGCGTGCGCAGGTCTCTGCCTACTTTATCTGCCTCGCTGAGATGGGCGCGTTCGCCGACGAACGCTTCGTGGTGAAGTGCGACGCCGGCGTTAGCCGACGTGCCGACAGTGACGCGCATGGCGTGACGATACTGCTGGTGTTTCATCCGATCGGGTCAACGCACCCGATTTCACTGACACTTCATCTGACGCCTGCAGGCTGCCGGGTTGGCAGCACGGCGTTTGCCCCCACGCTCGAGAACTGCGCCTGACGCAAATTACAGGGGCCGCTTCCGATGAAACTCGACCGCTTCATTCGCATTTCGATTGCCGTTGCCGTCGCGCTGATTTTTATTGTCGCGACCGGCGCTCTGCTGTTCATCTCAGAGTCGGCTTTGAACGTCTGGGACCGTCTCAAAGCCGGGCCACCGGCACTGATGTATGCCTACGTCGCCGTCATGCTGTTGCTGGCCTTAACGGCGCTGTGGCTCATCTGGAGACTGGTTGTCCGACGGAAGATCCAGCCCGTCAGGTCGGTCGACTCCAGACCATTGGCGAAAGACGACATCGAGCAGCGCATTCGGGACGCCTCGGCCAGCGGTGTCGACGTCAGCACAGCGCAGGCAGAACTGCAGGAACTGGCGGCACGGCAGCAGCATGGTGCGATTCAACTGTGCTTCTTTGGCGAAATCAGCTCTGGCAAAAGCTCATTGATCAAGGCACTGGTGCCCGAGGCCGAGGTCCTGATCGACGTTGTAGGCGGATCGACGGACGACGTTCGCAGCTATCGCTGGCGCAATGAGGCCGGCCACGAGATCCTGTTGACCGATGCCCCGGGTATCGGCGGCGTCGGTGGTGAGCTGACCGAAGTGGCAGCTGACGAAGCAAAGCGCTCGCACGTTGTTTTGTTCGTTTGTGACGGTGATCTGACACGCGCGGAGATGCAGGCTATCGAGGCGCTACTGGCCTTCGATAAACCGCTGGTGCTGGTACTCAACAAGGCCGATCGTTTTGACGCCGAAGAGCAGGCTGCGCTGATGCAAAAACTGTTGGAGCGCATCGACGCGGTGGGCGGGGAGTTGCAGCGTGATCATGTCGTAGCGGTCACTGCCGGTGGCGAAACCGATGTCATCGAACGGCGGCCCGACGGCGGGGAGACAACTGTAAGGCGCAGCCGGCCGGCTGACATTGGCGTTCTGGTCGTTGCGATAAATCGCCTGCTCGCCGGCGACGCAGCGCCGCTTGATCAGCGCCGCGAGCGCGCGGTTTTTCAAATGGCCGCGGCGCGACTCGCTGATGCTGAGGCGCGCTACCGCTTGCAACGATCCGAACAGATCATAAGGAGCGCAACACGCAAAGCCGTGGTTGGAGCACTGGCGGCGATCACCCCGGGGACCGACATTCTGATTCAGGGCTACATCGGTACGGCGATGACGCGCGACCTGTGCGCGTTGTTTGGTGCCGCGCCGCGGGATCTCGACATCGAAGAGTTCCTGTCGCTGAGCCAAAGTCGTGTTGGTCGAACCCTGCCGTTGTCGCTTGCCGTTGCCGGCAACGGTCTGAAAGCATTTCCCGGCTTAGGCACCGTCGCCGGAGGTTTGGTCCATGCCGTCGCGTACGGATTGATCTTCGACGCACTGGGGCGCAGTCTGGTGCTGACCTTATCGCGCCACGGCGAGCTAGTAGCCGACACCGCCGCAAAAGAATTTGAGGAAGGCATCAGTGAGCATTTGGAAGCGGGCGTTCGCCGTATTGCCAAAATGGCCCTGGACGAAAGCGGCGACTGAAACTCAGCCGGCAGCCGGCGAGGATCATCTGACGCTGGCCCGTGAGAGCCTGCGCGACCTTATTCAGGATGCGCGGTTGCCTGATGGGGTGCGCGAATCGCTCGCGAGTGATTATGCCGCCGTGCAGGGAATGCTCGACAAGCTTGAACACGGTCACCTGCACCTGTCGGCGTTTGGCCGCGTCAGTACCGGTAAATCGTCGTTACTCAATGCGCTTATTGGTGAAGAGCGGTTTTCGGTGAGCCCGGTTCACGGTGAAACGCGGCGCTCCTCCATGCAGGCCTGGGACGAGGCCGAGGCGGGCGGCGTATTTCTGATTGATACGCCGGGACTGGATGAGGCGGGTGGCGAAGATCGCGAAGATCTTGCCCGTGAAGTCGCCGGCCGATCGGACCTCGTCATGTTCGTGCTGGATAGCGATATCACGGATACCGAGCTGGCCGCGCTTAAGGCGGTATTGTCATTAGGGCGGCCGGTGCTGATTGTGCTGAATAAATCTGACCTGTACACGGCGGGCGAGCGTGATGCTTTGCTGCAGTCTATCCGCAGTAAAACACAGGACATGCTGGATAGCCGGCACGTTATATCGGCGGCTGCGCAGCCGCGGCCGCAGGCGGTGGTCGAAGTTGACGCAGACGGCGGTGAATCTACGACGTTGCGCGCACGCGCACCGGATGTCGCCGAGCTGCGACTCAGACTGTGGGAGATCCTGGAGTCGGAAGGAAAAACACTGTCGGCTCTCAATGCCAGCCTGTTCGCCTCGGACTTGTCGGATCAGGTCGGGCGTCGCATTCTCAGCGCGCGCGCCGAACTGGGTGAGAAGCTCGTGCGCACATATTGCGTGGCGAAAGGCATCGCTGTGGCATTCAATCCCGTGCCAGTTGCCGACCTGTTTGCCGCAGCCTTCATCGATGTCGGCATGGTCGTGCACCTGTCGCGAGTGTATGGCCTGCCATTAAGTCGCAGCGAGGCGGGTTCGATCGTTCGTGTCATCGTCGCCGAATCTGCCGCACTGATGGGCACAGTCTGGGCGTTGCACTTTGTCTCGAGTGCATTGAAAGTAGGGACGATTGGTCTGTCGACCATTCTGACGGCCGGGGCACAGGGCGCGATCGCCTATTACAGCACCTATCTTGTGGGTCGCGCTGCGGCTGAGTATCTGGGCAAAGGAAAATCGTGGGGTGACGGTGGCCCGAAGCAGGTGGTGAAGCAGATTCTCGATTCGCTCGATCGCGACACGGTATTGCGTGACGCCAAGCGCGAGATCCAGGCCCGCCTGGGAATGAGCTGAGACGCTTTTATGGATAAAGATGCACGTCTGCGACGTCTGTGGGAGACCATTAAGGATATTCCTTCTGGCAGCGTGGCCAATTACGGTCAGATCGCTGAAATTGCCGGCATCCCGCGCGGGGCACGCATGACTGCCTACGCGTTGCGCGTTGCGCCGAAAGATCTCGACCTGCCCTGGCATCGCGTCATTCAGGCGTCGGGCAAGAGCGCTTTCGATCCCAACAGCCGACATTTCAAGCTGCAGCGCAAAAGACTCGCCGCAGAAGGCGTTGTAATGCTCAATGGAAAAGTGGATATGAGCAAGTATCGCTGGGAGCCTGGGCTGGATGAATTGTTGTGGAAACCATCCGACGCGTGGGATGAACATTAAACGATCTGAACAGAGAGGTGCGGGCCTGGTATGACAACCGTCGTTTTTTCGCATGGCCAGGAGAGCGGTCCCTGGGGAACCAAAATCCGCGCGATGGCCGAGGTCGTCAGGAGCCTGGGCTGCGTGGCGGACAGTATCGACTACCAGGGCATTGCCGATCCGGGTGAGCGCGTCGCCAAGCTGCTGCGCGAATGTGCGCACATTGACGATCGCCTGATCCTGGTCGGTTCCAGCATGGGAGGCTACGTGGCGACCGCTGCCGCCGCCGAACTGGGCGCGGCCGGTTTATTTGTGCTGGCACCCGCGTACTATATGGCCGGATACGAGGCGCTGACCCCCGATCCGCCAGATCTGCCGATTTGCATTGTGCATGGCTGGCATGATGATATTGTGCCCGCAGAAAACAGCATTCGTTTCGCAGGGAACTGTAGTGCGACATTGCATTTGGTTGATGGTGATCACCGGCTTACGGCGAACATCGCTGAAATCAATGAATATTTGAGATTTTTCATGAAAAAGACGTCCGAATCGTTCGGATAGTTGGGAGGAAATAATGAAGCAATTACTGGTATTGATAATGACACTCACGCTGTTTGCGTGTGGCGGGAAGGAGTCGGGCAGCGCGATGGAAGGCGCGGCTGACGCGGCTGACGCGGCGAAAGAAGCCACGGGTGACGCGATGGATGCAGCTGGCGGCGCTATGGACGAGGCCAAAGATGCAGCGGGCGCGGTTGCCGATGACGCAATGGAAGCGGCTGAAGGTGCTATGGATGACGCCAAAGAAATGGCCGGCGACGCGGTGGAAGGTGCCAAAGAGATGGCGGGCGACGCGATGCAGGATGCGTTGGGAAAAGCAGGCTCCGTCGAAGATATGCTGATGGAAAACAAAGACGATCTCGATGGCGCGCTTGACGACGCCACGGAGAACGACTGATCGAATTGAGCGGACCGCAGGCCTGTGATGGCCTGCGGTCCGTCTCTCTAAACGGCCTATAGCACGCCGCTGTCTAATACAAGCGGGCCGCTGCTCCCGTTTCCGGTAGAATTCTGCGCCATGAATATCGTTGGTTTCATTGTGCGCCCGGTCTACAGGCTGACCGGCAAGGTGTTCTCGTTGTGGGCACGCCCAGCGGTGCTGCCGGAAGCGCCCGCCGAACTCATAACCGATAACAACGCCGCCATTTGCTACGTGATGGAGACGGGCGGCCTTGCCGATATGCTTGCGCTCGAACGAGCCTGCGCAAAGCACGGACTGCCGTCACCCACCGAACCCCTGGAATTCTGCGGCTCACGCGAGTATCGCCGCGTCGTCGTATTGCGGCGCATGGAGGGCTTCTTCGTAAGGCACCCGCGCAAGACCGGATCGCAGCGTCTCAAGCGGTTGGTCGAGGCAGCGGAACACGGCGATCAGGAGCTGTTGCTGATACCAGTTGCTATTTATTGGGGCAGGTCACCCGATAAGGAACGCTCGCTGCTGCAACTGCTGTTTTCAGAGAACTGGGATGTTGTGGGCCGCACGCGCAAGTTTTTTACGACGCTGTTCCTGGGGCGCGACACGTTGCTCCGCTATAGCGACGCATTGCCGCTGCGCGCCATTAATCTTGAGGGACAGGAATCCGGCATCGCGTATCGCAAGGTATCGCGAATTTTGCGGGTGCACTTTCGCAAGCGTCGCGTCGCCACGGTCGGCCCTGATCTTTCGCATCGTCGGACGCTGATCAACCAGGTATTACGAGAGCCTGCCGTGCGCGCGGCCATCAAGGATGAAGCGGGGGACGACTATCGCAAAGAGGAAGTTGCGCGGCGCAAGGCCGAGAAATACGCATTTGAAATTGCTGCAGATATTTCCTACCCAACGATTCGAGTCATCGAGCGACTGCTGAAATGGCTTTGGCATCGCATTTACGACGGTATCGAACTCAACCACATTGATCGCTTGCAGGCCGTTGCCAGCGAGAAAGAGATCATCTACGTGCCCTGCCACCGCAGCCACTTCGACTACCTGCTGCTTGGTTACGTCATGTACGAGGAAGGGCTGCACCTGCCGCACGTGGCGGCCGGCATCAACCTCAACATGCCCGTTGTCGGCGGTATCCTGCGTCGTGGTGGCGCATTCTTCCTGCGTCGCAGTTTCAAAGGGAATCGGTTGTATGCAACCGTCTTCGATACGTACCTGAACCAGATTCTGCAGCGCGGGCACTCGATCGAGTACTTTGTCGAAGGTGGCCGCAGCCGCACGGGTCGCCTGCTGGCGCCGAAGGGCGGCATGCTGGCGATGACCATCAACGCTTACGTCAAGAACCCGAAGCGCCCGATTGTGTTTGTGCCGATCTATTTCGGCTACGAAAAGCTGATAGAGGGCGATTCGTTCATCAGCGAGATGGGCGGCGCGGTAAAGAAAAAAGAGTCGCTGGGCGGATTGATTCGCTCAATTAAGTCCTTGCGCGAGCATTTCGGCAAAGTCTACGTCAACGTCGCCGAACCGATCGAGCTGGAACCGGTTCTGGATCGGTTGCGGCCGACCTGGCGCGACTATGAGTCGAAAAACGGCGAACGCCCGCAGTGGCTCGCGAACGCAGTCGATGACCTCGGTGGACAAATCATGCGTGGCATCAATTCGGCTGCCGCTGTCACGCCAATCAGCCTGCTGGCCTACGTACTGCTGGCGACGCCCAAGCAGAAGATTGGTGCAGATGAACTGCGCCGGCAACTGCAGACCACCCTGGATCTGCTGCAGCGCTTCAAGTACTCGGATTGGGTGACGGTGCCGGATTTGAGTCCGGACCAGATCATCGAGCATGGCGAGCGGCTCGACGTCATCAGCCGCACGACACACCCGATGGGTGAAGTCATACACATGGCAGAACGCACCGCCGTGCTGATGACCTATTTTCGCAACAACATTCTGCACCTGCTGGCTTTACCAGCATCGATCGCATGCTGTTTTATCCAGGGGCGGCAGCTGCCGATCGTCGAGCTGCAGCGGTTAATGCGGCTGATTTACCCGTTCATGCAGAAAGAGTTGAACCTCAAATGGAGGTTTGACGACATTGGTGGCGTGACAACCGATGCGATCAAGTCATTGGTTGACCTCAATATTTTGACCTACGGTGAAACTGAAGCAACGCTGGTGCGTCCGCCGTCGGGATCGGAGAAGGCGTTTCAGTTGCTCATGCTGGGGCAGTCGATGGTGCCGATGATCCAGCGTTTCTACCTGGTCGTAGCGATACTGGTGAGCAACGGTTCAGCAAGGCTGTCGCGGAGCCGTCTTGAGACCTTGTGCCAGCAAAGTGCGGAGCGGCTGTCGATGATTTATGGTTTGCATTCGCCCGACTTCTTCAACAAATCGCTGTTTCATGATTTCATTCGCGAATTGCAGAATCAGGGTGTCTTGCGTCGTAATGCCGACGGCGTCCTCGAGTATGACGACGATATCGAGAGCATCGGTGCGGACGCGCGCCTGGTACTCGGTGAAGAGATTCGTCACAGCATTCTGTCGTTGACAGTGGCGGAGCATAGCTAGCGAGTGTCGTCATGAAAGCCGTTTCGTTCTACCGTTTTTTCGATCTCGAAGAGCCGCAGGCATTTCGGGATGACTTGCAGGCGTGCTGCGAACGGCTTGGCCTGCTCGGGACTATCCTGATAGCCAGTGAGGGTTTCAACGGTACGGTAGCCGGCAGTGAAGAGGCGGTGCTGGCATTATTTGCGTGGCTGCGCGAGCGTGCCGCATTGAGCGGTGAGCTTGACGCGCGCTGGACTGACGTTGACGACGCGCCGTTTCGACGTCTGCGAGTCAAGGTCAAGAAAGAGATTGTCACGCTTGGTCGGCCCGACATCCTCCCGCACAAACGTACCGGTCAGCACGTGCCACCCGCAAAGTGGAATGAATTGCTGGAGGATCCGGACGTTCTGGTTATCGATACCCGCAACCACTACGAAGTCGAAGTAGGTACGTTCCCTGGCGCGATCGATCCTGGCAACGACAGCTTTCGCGAATTCCCGGACTTCGCGCGCGAACTCGCGGAGACATCGAAGGGGCGACCACTTGCCATGTTTTGTACCGGCGGTATTCGCTGCGAAAAGGCCACCGCATTAATGCTCGAACTGGGCTTCGACGAGGTTTATCACTTGCAGGGAGGGATCCTCAATTACTTGCAGCAGGTGCCCACCGAAAATAATCGCTGGAACGGAGAGTGCTTCGTCTTCGACACGCGGGTCGCCGTGGATCGGGATCTGACCGAGGGCGGGTACGTGCAATGTCATGCCTGCCGCAGGCCGCTGAGCGTCGCCGATCTCGAGTCACCGGACTATCGCGAGGGCGTGTCGTGCCCGCAGTGCATCGACGAGACGGATGGCGATCGGCGTGCGCGTCTCGAGGAGCGGCGTCGCCAGGTGGCATTGGCGGCAGAGCGTGGTGACGTACACATTGGCCCGAAAACCCCGTCCGGTTCCTTGCACCCTTTGCCCGAAGGGTCTAAAAAGGGTCTGTGAATCATCGCATTACAGGCAAATCCAGCTCGCGAGCCGTGACGCCCGGCGTCTTCGGCCTGCTGTTGGTTCTGTGCCTGAACTTGGCGGTAGTGCCCTGCGCTATGGCGCTGGGGATTGATGATCAGGCGTGTCCGCACAGCCCAATTGCAGAGCAAGGTGCAATGGACGAGCATTATGGGCACGGCACCGGGCACGCCAACGAAGCTGCCGGTCAGTCTCATCCGGACTGTTTGTCGACTGGCTCGTCATGTTGTGATCTGGCTGTGGCCAGCGTCGATTCACGATGGGCCCAGGTCAAGGTCAACGAAGGCTTTGACGACGAGCCATGGCTTGTCTCAACGATCGTCGACAAACCGCTGCCGGTCCCGAGTTATGCGGTTTCGGCATCCGTCGATCCACCCGATCCGCCAGGCACTTCGGTGCCGCGGCACGTTTTATTCTGCGTCTACCTGGATTAGCCAACCTCTCGCTGTAAGCCGTTCGTTTTCCGGTTTTTCATGCAGGAGTTTGACTAATGTTCTTTCTTTACGGGCGTTCGCCCGATGATTCGCAAACCAATTTAGCGCGACGGTGCCTGAGGCCGAGTGCTATGGCCGGTGCACTAATTCTGATGGGCTGTTCATGGTCATGGACCGCGGTTGCCCAGACCCGAGCGCCGGTCACCATTGCCGAAGCTGAGAACCTGGCACTTGTAGCAGAGCCAGGCCAGCAGGCCATGCAGGCAAGGGCCGCCGCGCTCGGAGAGCGAGCTGTGGCCGCCAGAGAATTGCCTGACCCGGTGCTGCGCGTCGGTCTCAATAATTTTCCGATCGAATCCGGTGGTTTCCGAACTGAGGGCATGACGAACGCGGCCATCGGGCTTCGTCAGGCGTTTCCCGCCGGCAAGACTCGCGCAATCAGCGCTCGACAATTCAACTGGCGTGCTGCTGAGTTGAATGAAGACGCCGCAGCGCGGGGCCGCGATGTCCTCACGGCTACGCGCAGGGCATGGCTGGATTCTTATTTCTGGCAGCGGACGTACGACCTGGTGTCGGAATCACGACCGTTCTTTGAAGACCTGGTTGCAGTCACGCGATCGTTGTATTCGGTGGGCCGTAAAAGTCAGCAGGATGTTCTGCGCGCTGAGCTCGAGCTCAGCCGCCTCGAAGATCGATTGATCGACAGCGAGCGGCAGCGTTCGCATGCGCAAGCGGCGCTCGGCGAGTGGTTGGGAATCGATGCGATGCGGCCCGTCGCCACGAGGCTCCCGGCTTGGGATGAGTTACCCACGTTAGAGTATCTGCAGGGCAGGCTGGTAGAGCATCCGGTGTTGCGAGCCAACGACGCAGAGATCGAGGCCCGAAGCGCCGGTGTTGATTTGGCCAGTGAGCGGTCCAAACCTGGCTGGGCGCTGGATCTCGGTTACAGCTATCGAGACGGATCGCTGCCCTCAGGCGAGGCGCGCTCGGATTTCGTCAGTCTCGGCATCACGGTTGGCCTGCCGTTTTTCAGAAAGAAGTCCGTCGACAGCAACCTGTCTGCCGCATTACAGGAGCGCAGCGCCGCAAAGTTGGTTCGCGAGCAGACGCTGCGATCGCTGCAAAGCCAGCTGACCGCGGAGCACGCTCATTGGCGGGATCTGACACGTCGCTTGTCATTGTACGAGAGTCGCATTCTCGGCCAGGCAAAGGACCATGCAGAAGCGTCGATGCTGGCGTACCAAAGTGATCGGGCCGACTTTGCCGATGTGATGCAGTCCTACATCGCAGAACTGAATACTCGGGTTGATCACATTCGCCTGCAGGTGGAGCGCGCGCAGAGCTACGCGTTGCTCGCCAACCTTGGAGGGCTACCACGATGAAGAAAATAACTATTGTCATCGCAGCGCTTATCGCAATTGCTGTCGGCGTCCTTATCGGGCGTTCCATGGAAAAGCTACCGGCTGCTGCCGGTGGCGCCGATCATAGTAGCGCCGATCATAGTGGCGGCCGCGAGATTCTGTACTGGGCGGCGCCAATGGATGGCAGCTATCGACGTGACAGCCCTGGCAAGTCGCCAATGGGCATGGATCTTGTGCCGGTGTATGCGGATGCGGCTGATAAACAGCCCGGTGTTGTCTCGATTGACGCGACGATAGTCAACAACCTCGGTGTACGAACAGCCAAGGCGCAGCGTGGTCAACTGTCACAGCTAATAGAGACAGTCGGCTACGTTTCATACGATGAGGACACGGTGCAACACGTGCATACTCGTGTCGAGGGCTGGATAGAAAAACTGGCGACCAAAGCCACCGGTGATCCGGTCGAGAAAGGCCAATTGCTGTTCGAATTGTATTCGCCGACCCTCGTCAATGCGCAGGAGGAATACCTCATCGCACTGCGTAGCACCAACAAGTTATTGTTGAACGCGTCGAAGAAACGCCTCGCGGCCCTCGGTGTAACAGGCAGCGAGATCGCACGCCTGGACAAGGTACGTACCGTCCGCCAGCGGGTGCGCGTATACGCCGACTCGGACGGTGTCATCGCGCATCTGGGCGTACGCGAGGGTATCTACGTCACTCCGGCTACCGAGATCATGTCTGTCGCCAAGCTCGACCGGGTCTGGGTGTTGGCCGAGGTTTTCGAGCGACAGGCGGCGTGGGTCAAACCAGGCCAGAGCGCAATGGTCCGACTCGACTATCTGCCGGGCGAGATGTGGCACGGAAGCGTTGACTATGTGTACCCCGAACTGGACCCAATTACGCGAACACTCAAAGTCCGGCTGCGCTTCGACAACGCAGCCGAGAAGCTGCGGCCGAATATGTTCGCGCGCGTCACGATTCAAGGCGACAGCGTCGGCGAGGTGGTACATGTGCCGCGGGAGGCTCTTATTCGGGGCGGTTCCGTTAATCGCGTGGTACTGGCGCTGGGGGAGGGTCGGTTCAAGGCACAACCTGTAAAAATCGGAATCGAATCCGGTGATCGTGTGGCGATTCGCAAGGGTATTGCGGCCGGCGAGCTTGTAGTGATTTCCGGACAATTCCTGATTGACTCGGAATCGAATATCGAAGGTGCATTGTCCCGCATGGATCCGCCGACCGGGGAGTCCGAGCAGTGATTTCTGGCGTCATTCGATGGTCCATCACAAACCGCTTCCTGGTATTGATCATGACTGTGTTCATCACGGCCTGGGGTCTCTACTCGGTAAGCCAAACCCCCGTAGACGCGCTTCCGGATCTATCCGATGTGCAGGTCATCATCAAGACCTCGTTCCCGGGGCAGGCCCCACAGGTGGTCGAGGACCAGATTACTTATCCGCTGACAACGGCGATGCTCTCGGTGCCAAAGGCGGTGACGGTAAGGGGTTACTCATTTTTCGGTGATTCGTACGTCTATGTCATTTTCGAGGACGGAACGGATCTTTACTGGGCCCGGTCACGGGTGCTGGAGTACCTGAGTCAGGTGTCCGGCCAGTTGCCGGATAACGCGAAGCCCGCGTTGGGGCCCGATGCGACGGGCGTCGGCTGGATCTTCGAGTACGCACTCGTCGATCGCAGCGGCGGGCATGACCTGGCACAGCTGAGAAGTCTGCAGGACTGGTTTCTGAAGTATGAACTTCAGACCGTGCCGGGCGTCGCCGAAGTTGCCACGATAGGCGGCATGGTACGCCAATACCAGGTGGTCGTTGATCCGGACAAGATGCGCGCATTCGGACTGACGCTTAACCAGGTAAGACAGGCAATTCAGGCGGGAAACCAGGAGACCGGCGGATCCGTTGTCGAAATGGGTGAAGCCGAATACATGGTGCGTGCCAGGGGTTATTTACAGGGTCTCGACGATTTGTCCGACATTCCGTTAGGCGTCGATGCCAACGGCACGCCGGTGGTGTTAGCAGATGTAGCCGAGCTTCGCCTCGGACCGCAAATGCGTCGTGGAATCGCAGAGCTCAATGGTGAAGGAGAGGTTGTCGGCGGTGTCGTCGTGATGCGCTGGGGCGAAAACGCGCTGACGACAATCGAAGCTGTAAAAGTCAGATTGGCCGAATTGTCACGCAGCCTGCCCGATGGTGTCGAAGTGGTCGTCACCTACGATCGTTCCTCGCTGATCGAGCGCGCAGTGGACACGTTGCAAGGGAAGCTGGTGGAAGAATTCCTGGTTGTAGCGCTGGTTTGCGCCGTGTTCCTGTTTCACCTTCGATCGTCGGCCGTCATAATTTTCAGTTTGCCGGTTGGAATCCTGGCCGCTTTCATCGTCATGCACCTGCAGGGCATCAATGCCAACATAATGTCATTGGGTGGTATTGCGATCGCAATCGGTGCAATGGTCGATGCTGCGATTGTCATGATCGAGAACGTCCACAAGCACATCGAGCATGAGCCGCTTACGGACGAGAACCGCTGGCGAATCATCGCGGATTCGGCCAGCGAGGTGGGGCCGCCGCTTTTCTTCTCACTAATTATTATCACTCTCAGTTTCCTGCCGGTATTCACACTCGAAGCGCAGGAAGGAAGGCTGTTTGCACCACTGGCCTTCACGAAAACCTACGCGATGGCAGCGGCCGCTGGTCTGTCCATTACCCTGGTCCCCGTTCTGATGGGGTATTTCATTCGTGGCGCGGTAACTCCTGAGCACAAGAATCCGATCAATCGTGTGCTGATCGCAATCTATCGGCCCGTCATTCACGGAGTGATTCGATTCCCGAAAGCGACATTGATCGGCGCTGCTGCTGTACTGATTGTTGGTTTGTGGCCGGCAACGCAGCTCGGATCAGAGTTCATGCCGCCCCTGGATGAGGGTGACCTCATGTACATGCCGACGACGTATCCAGGTGTGTCCATCGACAAAGCGCGTGAGATCTTGCAGCACACCGATAAGTTAATTCGTACTTTGCCGGAAGTGAAAAGCGTGTTTGGCAAGGTCGGGCGCGCCGAGACAGCCACTGACCCGGCTCCGCTAACGATGATCGAGACGGTGATCCAGTTCAAGCCGCGAGATCAGTGGCGAGAGGGCATGACGCCTGAAGGCCTGCGGGCCGCGCTTGATCAACTCGTCAGGTATCCCGGGCTCACCAACGCATGGGTCATGCCGATCAAAACTCGCATCGACATGTTGGCGACCGGCATAAAAACACCGGTCGGCATAAAAGTGGCGGGACCCGATCTGGCCGTGATTGAGCGAATTGGCAAGGATCTCGAGCGGGTACTGCAGAATGTCCCTGGAACGGCATCGGTGTACTCCGAGCGCGTTGCAGGTGGCCGATATGTCGATGTCGATATTGATCGAAAGCGCGCGTCACGTTATGGATTAAATATCAGGGATGTACAGGATGTTGTGCGAACCGCGATCGGCGGAATGAACATTACGCAAACCATAGAAGGTCGCGAGCGTTATCCCGTCAATCTGCGCTATCCGCAGCGCGTTAGAAGCTCGGTCGAGCAATTGAAACTGCTGCCCATTGTCACGCCACAAGGCGCGCGGATTGCGCTGGCCGACGTTGCCGATGTCAGAGTCGTCGACGGCCCCCCCGCAATCAAGAGCGAAAACGCGCGCCTGAATGGGTGGACCTATGTCGATATCGCTGAACGCGATCTCGGCTCGTACGTTGCCGAGGCCCAGCGAGTTGTAGCGGAGATGGTTGAATTGCCGGCTGGCTATTCGCTCGCCTGGTCCGGCCAGTATGAGTACATGGTGCGCGCCAAGGAACGGCTGTCCGTCGTTGGCCCAGTCACGCTAGCGATCATCGTCCTGTTGCTGTACCTCAATTTCCGTCGTTTTGCCGAAGTTGCGATCATAATCGGAACCCTTCCTATGGCATTGATCGGCGGACTCTGGCTGTTATACCTGCTCGACTATGACCTCTCGGTTGCCGTGGGTGTCGGATTCATTGCTCTGGCGGGCGTTGCGGTTGAAATCGGCGTCATAATGCTGGTGTATCTTAATCAGTCAATTCGCCGACAGGAAGTGCGAGCCAAAGCCGAAAATCGCGTGCTCAATGTCGAAGATGTGCAACAGGCCGTCATCGACGGTGCCGTACTGCGTGTACGGCCGATCATGATGACAGTCGCTGCCATCATTGCCGGATTGTTACCCATCATGCTCGGTAGTGGCACCGGCTCAGAGGTGATGCGTCGCATTGCGGCACCGATGGTCGGTGGCATGTTGAGTGCGACGGTATTGACGTTGGTCGTGATTCCGGCGCTGTTCCTGTTATGGCGAGGCAACAACCGGTAGCCGCCCGGCGCGGGCTAGGCATCGAGATCGGGAATCATCTCGCTTTCGATCACGTT
>CAZTQL010000013.1:0-20278 GCA_964615665.1 uncultured Woeseiaceae bacterium
GTCCCGGTGGAAGCTAGGACCTGCGGCCCTGCGTCGCTGGCTACAGCCAGTTTTGCCCTTTCATTGACGCTATCATCCTACAACCACACAGAGTGTCAATTCTGGAAAACGCTTATGCGGGGGTAACATAATAGTGGGTCTTCAAGGTGCTCTACGGTATTTCAAACGGTCTAAAGTTGGACTCTCACCGTTTGTAACGAGTTTGCAGGAATGTCCATGGGCGAATGTTGACTGCCAATCTGCAATGAATAGCGGATGGGTTCCTTCGTGGTATTCAGCAACTGCACGCTTAACAGCCCGTCGTTGTTGACGGTTGCACTCGCGTGCAGTGCATCGTCGTCGAGGCCCTCGAGTTTCTTGTCCGCCTGCACGGCTTTGTCGCCCGGTCGAATCGTTCGACTGAATTGTGCGAGGACGTAATAGATCGGCGTGTAGTAAATCTGTCCGGATTCCACGTCAATCATTATGGGCGCGCCGCAGAAATTGCCGACGTGGTTAGGCCCGCCGTTGCGGTCGAGGACGATGTTCCAGTCAATCCAGCCGTCCATCCAGTGATTCAGGCTGACGATTATGTTCCGGGCGTACCGGTGCACCGGCGTATAAATCGGATGATCCTCGTTGTTCGGCGCCCAGGTGGCGGTGTATGCCCAGTCCGTGGCGTTGGCATTCCACCAGAAATCGTCGTTATCAAACCAGTCGGATTCCTTGAAGCGCACGGGATCGAGCACGCCGCCCGGCGCGTCCTTGCCCAGGTCATCGATGGTGCCCTCGGTATGGATAATCGAGAACGCAGGAAACTTCTCGTGGACGCGGTCGAGGACTTCCTCGTTAACCTTGTACGTGCTTTCGTACCAGTGCACGGCTGCACCATGAACAAAAGGTGCGGTTTCCGGGTCACCAAAAATCATGTCCGTCCAATCCTCGAGCCCGTCGCGATTCTGGTCATAGATCAGTAGCTTCGTGTCACCATGGTCGCGAGCCTGCAACGTTGGCCCGAGGTGGTTCTTGATGAATTCGTTCTGCGACTTCGGCGTGAAGTGCATGCTCTCCCACTGGCCGCTGTTGCCGTGCGGTTCATTGACGGGCGTCAGGCCCCAGACGTCTACGCCTTCGGCGCGGTACGCGTCGAGATACAGTGCAATATATTCCGCGTAGGTCTGCACGTACTGCGGTTTCAGGTCACCACCGGTGCCTTGGTAGTCATTTTCCGGCGTGGGTGGCAGGTACCAGTCTTCGATGTTTTTCATCCACGGTGGCGCAGTCCATGCGGACGCGATGATCCGCAGGTTTTTGTCATCCTGAACGCTCTTGATCGCGAGGGCCTCTTTGATCATCGGCAGCAGGTCGAAGGTCTCGTCCTTGATGCCGGGGTATTCAGCAGCTGTGAAGCCATCAAGATCCGGCGCAATACTGAAGTGCTCGAGTTCTTTGTCATCGCTGACTTCAGCATAGGAATACTTTCCATTGACAGAGAAATCCGTGGCGCCGATGGGTGTTCTGGTCAATGAAAAATTGGCTCCGCGCTCGCTGAACACTTTGTCCATCACTTCGAGACGCTGATCGTTATCAAGGTGTGCGAGGACAAAGGCAGAGGACTCGGTGAACGAAGATCCAATTCCGGTAATTGTCTGCTTAACGATATCCGGCCGAATGACAACGATGGTGCCGTCGGGCGAACCTTCACGAAAGCGTTGATTCTTTTTCAACGCGATCTTGTCACCGGCTTCGCTGGTCACAAGGATTTCTAGCGTTTCTGATAAACGGTAGTCAATGTCTGTTGTTGGAGAACGCAATTCGGCCCCTGGTTGTTTTGGTTGACAGGCAGCCAGAAGCGCGAGCGTGGCAACGATAAGAAGATGTATCCGCATTATTGTTTTTAATTCAATGTGTTAGCAGCGGTCACGAATATGCAAGAAATATCCTGCCATTACAACCGTAATGCACCCGTGCTTCATTTATACTCACGCAGTGTAATTCTTGGAGTAAAACAATGAAAAAGAGCTTTTGGATCGCCGTAATTGCGGCACTGGTATTACCAGTGGGGGCAGTTGCAGACCATCATGAAGCGGCTGAAGCGGCTGAAGCGGTTGAAGAACAAGCACCGCTCACGGACGTTTGGGTATTGGTACCGAAACGTGGCATGGAAGCAGAATTTACGAAAGCCGCCGCCAAGCACATGGCATTTCGAGTTAAGGCCGGGGAGACTCGGTCATGGAGTGTATTTCGACCGGTCATTGGCGAGAACATGGCGGTTGTCCAGTTTCGATCCTGCTGTTTTGAATACGCAGATCTGGATGGCAACATGGCCGCGGATGAGAAGTTAGGCCTGAATGACGACTGGAACACCAACGTCGACCCATACGTAGACCATTACCATCATTACATCGATTCCAATGACTGGGAGAATAGCCATTGGCCGGATGGTTCAGACGGTCCGTACTACGGCGTGACTAGCTGGAAACTGAAAGAAAATGCTGGTCCGGGTTCGGATGAGGCGCGCAAGAAGTTCAGCCAGATGGCCATAAAAGAAGGTTGGGCTGAGGGCCATAATTGGCTTTGGCTGTCACCGATTGGCGGGGAGGAAAAGTTAGCCATTGTGACCAGCATGGAGAGTCTTGCCGATTTGGCGCCCGATGAGACCACCTTCTTTGAGTTTGTCACTGAGAAGATGGGATCCGCGGAAGATGCCATGAAGATGTTCGAACAATTCGGTTCGGGCTTCGCGAGTTCGGATTTCACCGTCTGGATGCACGACACGGCGATATCAACGCCGAGCACCGAAGAGTAGTTCGTTTAACAAGATGGGGACAGACCCCTTACGGGGTCTGTCCCCTTTTCTTATCGACATGGCAATCTGGTGTAGCGCTAGTCTGCTTGTGTGAGCACCGTCAATGTGTCTTGCCGAACACCATCTTCAGCCGCGGCCGCCATGCCTTCCTCTGAAGCCAGCATTGCGTTGACAGCATCCAGATCATTGACTGCGATAATCAGGCCCGTCAGGTTCGGGTTGTCTGCGTTCCTGAACGTATGAACGTGCTTGGCACCGTTCGCTTTGAACAGGGCGTGACGGCTGTCATCACCGCGCCAGGCTGACAGCCAGCGCTCGACGTCATCGACTTCATGCGTGATCATCAGGTGCGTCTTCGGAGGACCACCGCCCATTGGCATTGCTGCCGGCGCAGCGGGCATATCACTGTTCCAGATATCGTTGGTAATACGCCATTCGCCATCCGTACCGCGTTGCCAGGTCTCGACGTACTTCCCGGCGTCAACGACTTCGTCGCCGGCTGTCAGCGTGTAATTGCCGACGTTGTAGCCGATATCGCCTGACACGGCCGCATCTATACTGGTGAGGCTGCCGCTGAGGCCAGCATCAATCATCGCACCGAAGGTCGCGCGAACGGCATCTGTGCCGGTGCCCGCTTTTTCATTGGGCGCGAGTACGCGAGCGTCACTCGTATAACGCGCGACCAGCGTATCGAGATCTTTGGCATTCAGCGCGGTCTCCCAGATCTCGGAGCGCGCCGTGATTTCCGAAGGGTCAGCGGGCGGAGCACTCTGGTCACAGGCGGAAACCAGCAGCAACAGGGGGAGGATTGCTATTAATCTCTTCATTTTGAAGTCCTCTGAGAAATGGTGCCCGTCATTCTACCAGAGGCGCGAATTGCGGGCTCCGCTAGCCGATCAAGTTGCCTGTGCGGCCACCGCCGGATCAACGTGCGGCAAATGGTGCTCGCATTCTTCGGTCAGGTGTTCTGCGTTCCTGATCCACCGACAGGTTTCACAGGTACAGGTCGTTTCATCATGGCGCAGCTTGCGATGCAGGCTCTCGACGAGCTTGATGCCTTCGCGAAGATAAGCGCTCAGTGATTCGGTGGTTTCTTCATCGAGTTTCCTGAAATCCTGCAGGCAGTTCTCCCAACCACAGCCATTGGCTGGATCGCAGTGACTACAGCGTTCGCCGGTCGCTTCAAACAGGTTTTTGTGCTCGAAATTGCCGCCATCGATGAGCTGGCGGACGAGAATCTTGGGGAAAGTGAGCGCTTCTATAAGTTGCTGTCGCATTGGTTTCTCCTTTTTTCGATACCTCATAGTAGGTGTAACGGGCGACGGTCTCAACTCGGTTTCTACGGACCCAGCCAGAGGTTACAGTTGAAAGCTCTGTTTGGCGCCCCCTATACTGCGAGGCTCGAAATTATACCCACCGGGACTGGACACTACCTTGGACCTATTTTTGAAAGCAGCCGTTGCCCAGGCCGAAAAAGGACGCCGGTCCGGCGGTATTCCGATCGGTTCCGTGCTGGTTCGCGATGGTCAGATCATAGGGCGCGGGCATAACCGGCGCGTTCAGAAGGGTAGTTCGATCCTGCACGCGGAAATGGACTGCCTCGAGAATGCTGGTCGACTGACGGCGGCGGACTACAAGAACACGGTGCTGTACTCGACGTTGTCGCCATGCGATATGTGCAGTGGTGCTATTTTGCTGTACGGAATTCCCACCGTCGTTGTCGGCGAGAATACGACATTCAAGGGACCGGAGGAGTATCTTCGCTCGCGGGGCGTGCAGCTCGATATCATTGACGATGAGGAATGCAAGCGCATCATGCGCGAGTTCATTGCCGAGAGGCCTGAGCTTTGGGACGAGGATATAGGCGTCTAAATGGCCAGGAAGATCTTGCTCACGGTAGTGCTGCTGGTTGGCGCCTGGTTCGGCTACGACTTGTCCGGTTCGGTGCAATGGCAGAACGAGGCAGCCCCGGCCTCGGGCAGCGAACTGCAGCGCGTCATCGCGACAAGACGATCGTCCACGCAGGTGCAGGGCAGTGGCACCGTGACGCGAGTCTTGTCCGATGACAATGATGGCAGCCGTCACCAGCGATTTATTCTGCGACTCGCATCCGGCGAATCGCTGCTAGTCGCTCACAATATCGATCTCGCACCGCGGGTGTCGGGGCTGAATGTGGGGGATACGGTGTCCTTTAACGGCGAGTACGAGTGGAACGATCGTGGTGGCGTCATTCACTGGACACACGACGACCCGCGCGGCTCGCACATCGATGGCTGGGTGGAGCACAATGGGCGACGTTATCAATAGTCTGGTTGTAAGGGTCTGCGCGTGTGAAGAAGGATAATCAATGAAGTATCGGCATTTGGGCAAAGCGGGCATCCAGGTTAGCGAACTGTCGTTCGGATCGTGGGTGACTTTTCATACTCAGTCGGGCCTCGATGGCGTGGTAGAGATGATGTCTGCCGCGTACGACGCCGGCGTCAATTTCTTCGACAACGCCGAAGGTTACGCAGAAGGCAAGTCCGAGGAGATTATGGGTGCGGCACTGAAGAAGCTCGGGTGGCGGCGCGGCAGCTACCTCGTATCCACGAAACTCTTCTGGGGGCTCAATGATGGTCCCAACGAACGCAATACTCTGAATCGCAAATACCTGCTCGAGAGCATCGATGCATCGCTCAAACGCTTCAATCTGGAGTATGTCGATCTGTTGTATTGCCATCGTGCCGATCCGGATACCCCGATCGAGGAAACGGTCTGGGCGATGCACAACATCATCGAACGCGGCAAGGCGCTTTACTGGGGTACGTCCGAGTGGGAGGCCGCGGAGATACTGAGCGCAATCGAAATTGCCGAGCGGCATCACCTGCACAAACCAGTTGTCGAGCAGCCGGTTTACAACCTGTTCGAACAGCATCGTTTTGGGCCGGAGTACGACGCGGTTTACAAAGAACATCGCTACGGCTCCACGACCTGGAGCCCGCTGGCCTCGGGTTTGCTAACCGGTAAATACAATGACGGCATCCCGGCAAACAGCCGCGGCGCCGTGGAGGGTCTGGACTGGCTGCAGGATCAACTTACGAACGAAAAGCGGCTTGCGCAGGTGGCCGCGCTACAGCCGCTGGCAGAAGCGATGGGCGCGTCGCTCGCACAATTCTCGATCGCCTGGTGCCTGCAGAACCCGAGCGTCAGTTCCGTTATTACCGGTGCGAGCCGCGTTGCTCAGCTGCAAGAGAATATGAAAGCGCTGGATTTCGTCGACAAATTCACGCCGGAGGTCATGCAGGCCATCGACGCGGTATTTACCAACAAATAAGCCGGGACGCGCCGCGCCCCGGCCTCGTGTCGCTGAAGGAACCGCTACTAGAGCGGCTTTCTGAACAGCAACGTAAAGCGATCTGTATTGCCGCTCACCGAACGCCGCCCAACTTCGTACTCCAGTTCGTCATCCGCGCGGAAGTGCAAATTCGTGTAGTCGACGAACTCGAATCCTTGCTCGAGCATTTCCTTGATAACCAGCACCGGGTCGATCCGGCGTCGGTTCTCAGGGTCGTCAGCTTCCATATGCCGCCGTGTGTGGTCGACGACGCCATAGAGTCCGCCGGGCCTGAGAGCATCGAGCACTGCGCTGTTGACGCGAGCACGCGAGTCGGCATCAAAATTGTGCAAGTTTCTAAACGTCACTGCGATATCGATATTGCTAATACCAAACTCGAAGTCGTCAACGAGGTACACGGGACGATCCGGTGAGCGATGCAGATTGTCGCTGGTAGCCAACACTTCGACCTGCTCAAAACCGGGCTGGCTCAGGAGCTGCTCGTCAACGCGACCGGCACCGATCGCAACATAGAGCTTGCCATTGTCTGCGAGCACGGGGGCGAGCAGTCGGGTGTACCAGCCGCCGCCCGGCAGCAGCTCGAGCACGCGCATGTCGTCTTTGAGGCCGAAGAAGTTCAGTGTGTCCAGCGGACGCCGGTTGCGATCCCTCTCGCGGTCGGTTTCCGGGCGAGATTCAGCAGCGAGGGCGGTGGTAACTTTTTCGTCGATTGCGTTGGACGCCTGGACGATGCCGGTCAGACTGATGAGCAATAGGGCTAACAGAATTTTCATTTTTTACCTCTCCGATATGTGGTGATGCGAAGCCTAACAGGTTCTGTAATCTTGAGTTTCGGCGCGCTTTTGCCGTACAAGTGGACTAAGATGCGCTCAGAATAGTTCCAATCGATTCTCAGCAACGGAGTCCCCCTGACATCATGTCCAGTTCAAACGACAATAACCTCGCGCTATTTTGCGATTTCGAGAACATCGCGCTTGGCGTTCGCGATGAGAAGCAGGCGAAATTCGACATTAACTGGGTTCTTGAGCGGTTGCTGGTCAAGGGCAGCATCGTTGTAAAGAAAGCCTACTGCGATTGGGGGCGATACAAGGAGTTCAAAGCAACGATGCATGAGGCGGCGTTCGAACTCATCGATATTCCACACGTCCGAATGTCCGGCAAGAACTCAGCTGATATTCGTATGGTCGTGGACGCACTGGATCTTTGTTACACGAAATCACACGTCAACACGTTCGTCATAATCAGCGGCGACTCGGACTTTTCACCGCTCGTCAGCAAGCTACGCGAAAATGCAAAAACGGTGATCGGTGTTGGTGTCAAAAACTCGACATCCGATCTGCTGATCAGCAACTGCGACGAGTTTATTTTCTACGACGACATCGTTCGCGAGCAGACGCAAAAGACGACGAAGAAGGCTCGTCCGACGAAAGCTCGCACGACCAAGCGTAAGTCCTCAAAAGCGAAGCCGAAGGACGTGAAGCAGGAGGACAAGAAGCAGGAGGGCATCGATCTCGCTCTCGAAGTTGCGACTGTGCTGGATGCCGAGCGCGGGGGTCAGGAGAAGCTCTGGGGCTCGATGGTCAAACAGGCACTGAAACGGGTCAAGCCGAGCTTTAACGAAGGCTACTACGGCTTCGATTCCTTCAGTAGTTTGCTGGAGGAGGCACAGGCACGCGGCCAGCTCGATCTGGAACTCGATGAGCGATCGGGCGGTTACATTATCCGCAAGGTCGCAACCTGACAGCTGACGGTCGCGGCGATTATTATCGGCTAAATTCCTTTCAGGCGAAATGCGGATAGACCGGCTGGTACATGTGCTCATGCACATCGGCCAGAATGTCCGCAGGCTCCGGTTTGTCGGTCAGTCCGTTCTCATAGGCCATCTTCGCGACGTCATGGGCGATCAGTGCCGATACCTCGCGAATTCGTGATAGTGACGGATAGATTCGTCCACGTTCGATATCAGCATCAGAAACCTGGTTGGCAAGACTATGTGCCGCGGCCAGGAACATCTCGTCCGTAACATTGCGCGATTGACTGGCTATGACACCGAGTCCAACGCCCGGGAAAATGTAGGCATTGTTGCCTTGCCCGGGAATGAATGTCTGGTTGCCAACAGTAACCGGATCGAACGGGCTACCACTCGCGAAAACGGCACGGCCTTCCGTCCAGTTGTACGCTTGCTCGGCGGTACACTCGGCTTTCGAGGTCGGATTGGAGAGCGCAAATATAATCGGTCGCTCGTTGATCTCGGCCATCGCCTCGACGATGGGTTGAGTGAATCTCGCCGGCTGGCCTGAAAGGCCGAGAATCGCGGTCGGTTTCAGCATCTTCACGGCCTCTAGGAAATCGGCTGTGAACTCGCCGTCGTGCGCATACGGCTCCTTGTGAACGGCAATATTGTCTCTGCCTGCAACCAGGAGACCCTTGCTGTCGACAAACCAGCAGTGCTTGCGCGCGTCTTCCGTCGACATGCCTTCTTCACGCAACGCGGCGACAAATACGTCGGCAATTCCGATTCCAGCCTCACCGGCACCGAGGAACAGGATCTTCTGCTCCGCGAGCAAACCGCCGGTGATGCGCATTGCGGCGATAATCCCGGCCACGGCAACAGCGCCCGTTCCCTGAATATCGTCATCAAAGACGCAATGAGTGTAGCGATATTGTTCGAGCAGGCGGAATGCGTTGGTGTTGCCGAAGTCCTCAATCTGGATCAGCACGTTGGGAAACAGCTCGGTCGCCGCGCTTACGAATTCGGCGAACAGCTCATCGTATTCCTCACCACGCACTCGTTGGCGTTCGATGCCGTTGTACAGGGGGTCGTTGAGCAGCTTTTCATTGTTAGTGCCAACGTCAAACATAACCGGCATGCAATCTGTAGGGTGGATGCCCGCACAGGCGGTATACAGTGACAGCTTGCCGATCGAGATGCCCATTCCCTGGGCGCCGAGGTCGCCCAGACCCAGTATGCGCTCGCCGTCGGTTATGACGATGATCTTCACATGCTTGTGCGGCCAGTTTTGCAGGATTTCCCTGATGCGACCCTTGTCCTGGGCTGAGATATAAAAACCCCTCGGGCTGCGGTAGATGTGCTGAAACTCCTGGCAGGCCTGGCCCACGGTGGGGGTGTAAATAATCGGCATCATCTCTTCGAGGTTATTCATGATGACGCGATAGAAGAGGTTCTCGTTACGGTCCTGGAGTGCGATCAGGTAAAGGTAGCGTTCGAGGTCGGTCGGTTTCTCGCGGATATTGCCGAGCACGCGTAGCTCCTGTTCCGCCATGCTGTGTATGCGCGGCGGCAGCAGGCCCCTGAGCTTTAGTGCGTCACGTTCGGCTTCGGTGTAGGCAGTGCCTTTGTTACGGACGGGATCATGAAGAATCTTCACGCCTTGTAGCAAGGCGCGCGGCGTCTGGGTATTCACGGGGGGCTCCTTCAATTCCAGGGTATTTTCGCAGTAATCTTGCGGGCCTCTGCACGATAGAAATTACGCCTTCTGGCGGCATTTTGTATGCCGGAATTCACCTAGAGATCTGCGCTAGGTAGAAGCGCGTATCGGCTCTCATCGGGCCCGCGAGTATTATGAGAGAGTCGTTTAGACCACCTCAAGAGGGAGCCGAAATGACTCGCAACGTGATCATCATGGGTGCTGCCGGACGCGACTTCCACGTGTTCAATTGCTGTTACAGGGGCAACCCGGATACAGCGGTCGTTGCTTTTACGGCCACTCAAATACCCCATATCGAAGATCGGCGCTACCCACCTGAGCTGTCGGGGCCGCAGTATCCTGACGGCATTCCCATTTATCCGGAAGAGGAACTGGATAGCCTGTTGTTTAAATGGAAAATCGATGAGGTGGTGTTCGCCTACTCCGACGTCAGTCTGGCCTACATCGATGAACGCCGCACGCAGGTTGAAGCACACGGCGTAATTTTTAACACCTTTGACATCGATGCATCGATGCTTCCGTCAAGTAAACCGGTCATCGCGGTGTCGGCAGTTCGAACCGGCTGCGGCAAGAGTCAGGTGTCCCGACGCATTACGGACATACTGCGCGACATGGGGAAGAAGACCGTGGCCATTCGCCATCCTATGCCGTATGGCGATCTGGCACGACAGGCTGTGCAGCGCTTCGCGACGTACGAGGATCTCGAGACCCATGACTGCACGATTGAAGAGCGCGAGGAGTATGAGCCGCACATCGATAATGGGGTCATCGTTTACGCAGGCGCGGATTACGGCGCGATTCTCAAAGAGGCCGAAAAAGAAGCCGATGTGATCGTCTGGGATGGCGGCAATAATGATACGCCGTTTTACAAGCCCGACCTGTGGATCACGGTGACCGACCCGCACCGCGCGGGTCATGAACTCGAGTACTTCCCTGGCACTGCCAATTTTGCGCGTGCCGACGTCATCCTGATCAGCAAGGTTGGTTACGCCGACGAGGCGAAGATTCGGATGATCGAAGCGAATGCCAAAAAGCTCAATCCCGATGCGCTGATTCTACGCCGCAAGTCACCGCTTGACGTGCCGGACCCGGCGGCTATCGCCGACAAGCGCGTGCTGGTCATCGAAGACGGCCCCACAACCACGCACGGTGGCATGCCGTTTGGCGCCGGCGTTCTGGCCGCGACGGAGAACCACGCTGCAGAACTTGTGGACCCACGACCGTACGCTGTTGGTGAAATTGCAGAGACCTTCAGGCAGTACCCGGATGTAGGCGACCTGTTACCGGCGATGGGCTACGGCGATGCGCAGATTCGCGACCTCGAAGCCACGGTGAACGCTGTTGACTGTGATCTGGTACTGATCGCAACGCCAATCGATCTGTCGCGGCTCATCGACATCGAGCGGCCCTTTATGCGTATTGGCTACAGCCTATTGCCGGAAGACGGCGCGCTGCGCGACGCCGTGAAAGGAGTCGTTGGATAACGGGGTGTTTTGCGCGGTACGAGTCGTCGATTGCAGGTCACGGAAATAACCCTCAACCTGAGCACGAATGCGATTTTCTTCGTCTTCCCAGCGTTGTATGGCGGCTTTGACACGCGGATCTGCTACAAGCTCCGCAAGGTGCGCCTGTGACAGCATGTCTCGCCAGCCAAGATTCTTCGCAACCGAGCTCGTGAAAATCTTGTCGAGAGCGATCTCGGTCGCCTGCTCGGTTTCACCTTGCATTGCGAGGATGTTCGTGTGGGAGTAAGGATTATCCTTCAGACTATGGCCGCCCTTTTCGAACACCGACTGAAAAACTTCGAGTCGTCTCAACAGTTCTTCGCGTGGCAGCGACGTGTACCAGACGTCAAATGCCGCGCCTTGTGACATGCGGTACTTTGGCGACGCCTGCTCGGCGTCAATGTCCAGGGCGCCGGGCGCTTGCTGATTGATCCAGGCGACCTCCGTCTCTACGTTATTGTTCTGTACCGATTTTCGCAGCAGATAACGGACGGCGCCGACGTAGGAGCCTCTGCGGTCCTCAATATTGTCGGCAATCGCGCGGCGCGCACTGGCAATGCCGGCCTCGTCGTCACCCGTGGCGATCGCGCGGCTCAGTTCCAGTTGATAAGCAATTTCGCTAGTTGGCGCGAGTGCCAGCACGCGATCCGTGAAGTCGTCGCCGATTTCCACAAGACCCAGTTTGTAGAGAAAGTCGGCCAGCATGCCTGGCAATTCATGGTCTTTCGGATCAACTCTGATTGCTTTAAGAAACTGCGTCACAAATCCGACGCCGTCCCCGAAATGCAGGCTGATAGTACCGAGATTGGTGTAAGCATTCGGTTGTGCCGGTTCAATCTCCAGCGATTTCTCCAACGCAGCGCGAGCCTCATCCCAGCGGTCGACTTTCATGTACGCGGTGCCGAGTTCGTAATAGATGGACGGATTAAACGGATCCTGCCGCAGCGCTTCGCTCAATACCGTGACGGCTTTTTCGTGTTGTTGCGACGTCTGGTACGCGCGCACGAGCAGGATTCTCGGCTGCAGCTCCCCGGGCGCGGTAGCGACAATTTCTTCGAGGTCCTTCACGAGTGCCGCACCGCCGCTGAAGTCACCCTGCATGGCCTGCTGGCCTGTCTTGGCGAATATCGATGCCGCAAGTGCAACAGGGTCCTCGGGACGTTCCGTCAGCACTTGGTCTGTGATCGCGATGATCTGCATGTAGGCATCCCGCTCATCCATCAGACCGGTTTCAAGCTGCTGAATGTAGCTGGTCGCAAGCTCGGTTTTTGCCTCGATAAAATCGGGGTCGATCAGTAACGCACCTTTCAGCAAATCTTCCGCGGCCTGCAAGCCGCTGTAAGAATACGTAACCCGCTGTTTGCGAGCCTGCAAGTAGAGATCGTAAGCATCCGCGTCGGTCGTCTTCAGCCCCGCCGGCTGCAGATTCGGCGCGGCACCCAACAGCGATTCGGACAATGCGTAGCCGACCTTCTGTGCGATCTCGTCCTGGATGCCGAAGATATCGTCCACCTCGCGATCGTAATTCGACGACCAGACGTGATAGCCGTCGCTCGCACGAATCAACTGTGCCGTAATGCGTACGCTATCGCCGGCCTTTTGCACACTGCCTTCGAGCACGTGCGCGACTTCCAGCGAGCGGGCGATTTCCTGAATGCTGAGTTTCTTGCCCCTGAAGGCAAAACTCGAGGTTCGCGCAGCGACTTTCAGGTCGGGTATTTGCGCCAACATGTGCAGCAATGTCTCGGTAAGGCCGTCCGAGAAGTACTCGTTATCCTTGTCATTCGACATGTTGACGAAAGGCAGAACGGCGACCGAGGCATTACTGATCACGGTTTCCACCGGGCTGGAAAGAAGTTGCGTCGGCCCGCCATCATCGGTTGTCTGCCGCGCGCTAAACAAGCCAACGACAATGATCAAAGCGACGGCCGAGCCGATCGCCAGATGGTCGAATCGTTTGCGTATGGCAACGGAGCCGGGTTCGTCGGAGGCGGCGCCATAGTCGCGCTTGATGCCGTCAGGCGTGAGTTCGAAGATCCAGGCGAAGATAACCGTCGGAATAAAGCCGAACGCGAAAATCAGGATAACGGCACGCGATAACCAGTCGGGTGCTCCCAAAGTCGGCAGGATGGTTGTTAAAACCTCCGTAAGCAGCCAGCCCACGACAAGGTAGGCGGCAGCGACGCGGAAAACGTTGCGGCGTCGGAGTTCGGCAAGCATTGACATTCAAAGACTCAGTCTAAAGAGGTGCAGCAAATTCTACACGATCCTTAGATGCGTCAGGGATCATAAAGGTTTCATTAAATCACCCTGTATCACCGGTCTGAGGCGGCAAAACAGGTTGGACCTATTGGCAAATGTCCTCGTGGATTGCCGTCGCCGCACTTTTGCCGGCGCCGGCAGCGAGAATGACGGTTGCCGCGCCGGTGACCGCGTCGCCGCCGGCAAATACGTGCCGGAGCGAGGTTTGCGCACTTTCATCTTCGACAACGAGGCAGCCCCATTGGTTGGCGTCGAGCCCCTTCGTGGTCTGCAACAACAGCGGATTAGGCCGGTTGCCGATAGAAAGCACCACATTATCGACCGGAATCACGAACTCGGAGCCTTCGATCGGCACAGGGCGCGCACGTCCGGAATCGTCGGGCTCTCCCAACTCCATTCGGATGCACTTGAGGCCGGTGACCCAGCCGTCCTCGTCGCCGAGCACCTCCACCGGGTTGGTCAGCCAGTGGAATTCCACACCTTCCTCGATGGCGTGATGGTGTTCCTCGACGCGTGCCGTCATTTCATTGTCGCTACGGCGATAGACAATCATCCCCTTCTCAGCGCCAACCCGAAGTGCCGTCCTCACGGTGTCCATAGCCGTGTTGCCCGCGCCGATAACGGCAATGCGTTTGCCGACCATGACCGGCGTGTCCGCGTTGGGGAAGTCGTTCGCGTGCATCAGGTTGACGCGCGTCAGGAATTCGTTCGCGGAATACACACCATTCAGGTTTTCACCAGGGATGCCCATGAATTGGGGCAGTCCGGCACCGGTACCGACAAACACCGCTGAGAAGCCCATTTTGCCGAACAGGTCATCCATCGAGATTGTCTTCCCGACGATCACGTTGCAGACAATTTCGACACCCAGGCGCTTGAGCTGCTCGATCTCCCAGTCCAGGACATCTTTTGGGAGCCTGAATTCGGGGATGCCGTAGCGCAGCACCCCACCGGCGGCGTGCAGTCCTTCGAAGATGGTCACCGGATGGCCCAGCGCTGCGAGTTCGCCGGCACACACGAGCCCGGCGGGGCCGGATCCAATGATGGCAACTTTTTCAGGTCGCTTCGGGGGCGGCGGCGGGTCGCCGGCGGGCTGACCCATTTCCCAATCCGCCACGAAACGCTCGAGGTAACCGATCGCAACGGGCGCAAAGCGTGTACCAATTGAGCACTGCGCTTCGCACTGTGATTCCTGCGGACAAACACGGCCGCAGATCGCGGGCAGCGGATTCGCGGAGCGCAAGACCTTCGCGGCGCCAGCCATATCGCCGGCAGCGACCTTGTGCACAAAGTCCGGTATGGGAATCTGGACGGGGCAACCTTCCACGCAGACCGGGTCCTGGCAGCGCAAACAGCGCTCGGCCTCAAAGCGCGCGCGGGCCATATTGTAACCTTCGTTCACCTCGACAAAGTCGTGCGAGCGCAGCGTGGCGTCGCGTTCGGGCATCGGTGTTTTGTCAACGCGCTTTAGTGGCATCAGTCCTGTCCCACAGCCAGCGACCGGCATTCCGACCGGTCTTTCGACGCCTGTTCCTGTTTGACGTACATCTTGTTGCGTCTCACCGCCTCTTCGAAGTCGACCTGGTGCGCATCGAAGAATGGTCCGTCCACGCAGGCGAATTTCACTTCGCCGTTGATCGTGACGCGGCAACCACCACACATACCGGTGCCGTCGATCATTAGCGGATCAAGCGATACGAGGGTGGGTATCTTTTTGTCGCGCGTTGTCTCGGTCACGGCGCGCATCATCGGCATCGGGCCGATGGCAACGACACTGTCCGGGCACCCGGGTCCGTCACCGTCAATCAGTTGTGCGAGCCGGTCCGTCACAAATCCATGGAAACCGGCCGAGCCGTCGTCGGTGCAGATTTCGAGGTTTGTGCAGACGTCTGCGAGTTCGTCGAGAAGGATCAGCAAATCTTTGTCTCGTGCACCGATAATGATCGTCGTACGGTCGCCACGGGCGGACAAATCACGCATCAGGCAGAGCAGGGCGGCAGCTCCGAAGCCGCCACCAATGCCAACGATGTGACCCGCTGTCGGCATTTCGATCGCCATACCCAACGGACCGACAAGATCGAGGATGTCGTCGCCAACTTCGAGTGTGCCAAGTAACTGCGTCGTGGTGCCGACTTCCTGTACGACAATAGTGAGCGTGCCGTTGTCACGATCATAATCGGCGATGGTGAGGGGAATACGTTCACCCCCTTCGCGGACCCGCACGATCACGAACTGGCCGGGCTTTGCGGCAGCCGCGACCAGTGGGGCATCGACGCGAAACAGCTTCGTGACGGGTGTTAGTTGACGTTTCTCGAGAATTTTCGCCATGGCATCAAAGGTCCGGGTGCTCGTGCTTGATCTTCAAACGGTTCCAGCGCCTGTCGACCTCGTCCTGAGTCATCGCTAATTGGTCGGCGTGCTCTGGCGCGACAATGTGCCTGGTCTTGCCCATCATCCCAAGCCAGTCGCCGACGTCACGCCGTCTGCCGACCGCGTCGGGATCGTAGGTGATGTTGGTGTGGCCCTTTTCGACTTCGTAAAGCGGGAAAAAGCACGAATCGATGGCGGTCTGCAGCACGTCTTGGGCCGCATCGTCTTTCGTTCGCCAGTTCAGCGGACAGAACGACAGTACTTTGCCGTACACGAGGCCCTCGCGCTGCGCATACCACTGGGCCTTGCTGATCTTGCGCATGAAGTCCTCGGGATAGCCTTCACTGGCTGTAAACACGTACGACAGATTGCAGGCCGCAAATATCTGCGCCGTGTCTTTATGGTGGAAGCGTTTGCCCGATTGCGCGCTGCCGACTTCGCTGGTCGATGTGCGATGACCGAACGGTGTTGAATACGAAAGCTGAGACCCGGTATTCATGTACCCCTGGTTATCGTATTCGAGAATTATCATGCGGTGATTGCGATGTGCCGTGCCAAGCGCGGCACCCATGCCAATGTCCATACCGCCGTCGCCCGTCACCATAATGAATGTCGTATCAGTACCCTCGGGCGAATCCGGAATCTCGCCGCGTCGTATGCGCTCGTGGTACATCTCGACGAGGCCGGACAATGTCGCAGCACCGTTCTGGAACAGGTTATGGATATACGTAATGCGATGCGCAGTTTTCGGGTAACCGGTCGTGGTCACCATCGCGCAACCCGTCTGGAACAACACGACGACGTTACCTTCGAGTACGCTATAGGCCTGCCGCAGCATTGGAAAGACGCCACAGCCGGGACACGCGCCGTGTCCCGGTGCAATCCGTGACGGGACGGTCGTCATTTCCCACAGCGGCTTAAGTTCGACCTCGAGACGCTCTGTTTCGATATTTTGCGTCACCGTGGCCATGCCACGCGAGACCTCTTCCGACTTGATCGCCGGCAGGCCCTGCGGTGGACCATTATCCGGATCGCCGGCGAATGCTCCGTGGTACTCAAAGGGCACATCGACGACGCCGCGGGCGGCGGCATCGAGTGCTTCACGGAAAAACTCCTCGCCATCTGCGTCGTAGAAGTCTTTGCCGCCTAGTCCGTAGATGCGGCTCAGGATCAGTGTCCGGTTATCGGGATCCTGTTGCAGTGCGGCCCGAATCTCGAGCGACAAGTTGCCGCCGTCAGCACCATAGGAGTCGCCACGATCGCCGACAACGGCCGCGCGAACATTTTTCATGACCCTGCGGATTTCATCGGTCGGGAACGGGCGAAGCACGTTCGGCGAGATCACGCCAACCTTATGCCCTTCGCTGCGCAACCGGTCGGCCACTTCCTTGGCGTTTTCCGCCGCGGAGTTCAGCAAAACAAGAGCGACTTCCGCGTCGTCCATGCGATAGGCGTCGACGCTGGCGTAATCGCGTCCGGAGAGCGCTTTAAACTCGGCAAAGAGTTCCGGAATGACGCGCCGCGCGGCTTCCATGGCCTGATGTTGCTGTACTTTGTTGTTGATCAGGTCCGGATCATTCATGTAAGGCCCGAAGGTCACCGGCCTGTCGGGGTCCAGTGCCGAGTAGGGGTCCTGTCGCTCGCCCAGGAACTCGCGCACGGCCTCGGGGTCGTCAAAGCGATCGATCCGGCGCTTTTGATGGCTGGTGAGAAATCCGTCGTAGGCGACGATGACGGGCAGACGTACGTCGGGATGTTCGCCGATTCGAACCGCGGCAAAATTCATGTCGTAGGCGGCTTGCGGATCGCGCGCGAGCAAAATGATCCAGCCGGCGTTCAACACGAAGTAGATGTCCGAATGGTCGCAACGAATGTCGAGGGGCCCGGACACCGTGCGCGTCGAGACATTCAGTACCATCGGCACTCGTGTGCCCGATTGCACTGGCAATTGCTCAAGTGCGTACAGCAGTCCTTGCGAAGATGTTGCGTTCAACACTCGGCCACCGCCTAGTGCCGCTCCGTAGCAGATGCCTGCGGCGCCGTGTTCACCGTCGGCTGGAATCATAACAATGTCGTGCTCGCCGTCCGCTTGCATTTGCGACAGGTTCTCTGCCACTTCGGTCGACGGAGTAATCGGGAAATAGCCCATGAGGTGGAAGCCGATGTCGCGCGCCGCCAATGCTGCGGCTTCGTTGCCGCTCCTGAAGTCGCGTACCTGGCGAATCGGTTCGGCGTGTGTCAGTGGTTTCTTGAGCTCAGGTAACATGCTTGCCTCCGATTGCTTTGCCGAGCTCCGGGAACAGCGGCACGCGCAGGCTGTCGGCCAGCCCCGGTGTCTCGGCCTCGCGGGTCATCGCAGATACTGCGCAGGTCTCCACGCAACGCATGCAACCCTTGCAATACTGGTAGTCGACGCCGTCGAGCTTGACCGTCGGCTGCCCGTCGTCGCTGGTATGGGTTGACCAGACAAGGCACAGGTCGGGACACACCATGTCGCACATGCCGCAGTCGATGCACTTGTCTTCATCCAGCACCGGCATCCAGCCCGTTCGCGATGCATGCAGGTCGTTGTGGGCCGTGTTACCCGGAGTCGGCAGTACGCCACCTATTGGTGCTGTTTCATAGCCCCAGACCGGGTTGCCGGACAGAACGGGGAGGTCACCTTGCGCGCGGCCGACATTTTCGATGAATTCCAGTTCGTCTGCGCCCCGCCGAAATGCGCGTTCATTCGCAGCAACAGCCTCACTGTGGCGCCCGGCGAATGTGGCTTCGAGAGTTGCCAGCAGAGCCTGACGGTCCAGGAATGGCAGTGCGGCCGTCAATGTGCCGATCAGCACCGCGTTAGGCCTGGATCTTTCCTCGGCTGCAATCGTCTGCGCATCAACACGTATCACTTTCGTCGTGGCCGGCAGGTGCAACAAACCGTCCGGTATTTCGCCCTCGTGTCCGGAGTAGATAAGCGTGCCGTGGGCACTCATACCGGCGATGGTTGCAGGGTGTGCGAGCAGGCCGGCGTGGAATACCACGACAACATCCGGCGCCTCGATCGGCGCGCTCGTGCGAATGGCCTTCGCGGCTGGCGCCAGGCGCACGAAAGAACGCACCACGGAGCCTTTTTTCTCCGAACCATAGGAAGAGAAGTGCGAGCCGTTCAGGCCCATGCGCAATACAGCGGCGCTCGCGACAATTTGGCCGGCCGCATGAGCGCCCAGTCCACCGATAGACTCGAAGCGAAATTCAAAGAGGTTCGAGCCGTCTGGCAATGTGCTTGCCTGGGCCATGCTCGTGCTCCACTAACCTGGTGGGCGTTAGCCCCCCGACAGTCCGAGCTTACGCTCGCGGCATGCATAATGAATACGCAACTTCCGCGATGCTACCTAGGTACTAATACAGACTGGGCATCTAGCCGTTGGCGGCGCGTTTGCTGACCTTGTTGTCGTACATGTCGGAGTCAGCATCGACTAACAGGCTCTCAATCGTCGAGTGGCGCTCGGGATCGAAGCGAATGATGCCGACGCTCCATGCGAGCAGTTGGCGGATTTCGCATTCGCTGTCCGCCGCCATGGCATGCAGACGATTGAGTGCAACATCCGAGTTGCCGTTCGATCCGACCAGCAGGGTGACAAATTCATCGCCGCCAAGACGGCCGATGGCGTCGGCATCGCGGAAGCACTTGACGAGTAGCCCCGCAAAGTGCTTTAGAACATCGTCGCCGGCCGCGTGCCCGTAGGTGTCGTTGATCTGCTTGAATCCATCGAGATCAAAAAAAGCGAGTTCCGCTGGCGTGCCGGTGCGTCGGCAAACCGATAAGGTGTTGTTGGCGAACAGGTGGAAGCCACGGCGGTTCGCAACTTTGGTCAAATCATCGACGACGGATTGGGACATAATTTTGATTTCGTCTTCAATCATCTCGCCGAGATCTTTGATCGTTTTGATCTCGTCGGGCGACAGCTGCCGAGGTTTGGAATCGATGATACAAAGTGTTCCGATGCGATAGCCCCGCGGCCCTTTTATCGGGTAACCGGCGTAAAACCGGATGTGCGGTGCGGACGTGACCAGCGGATTATCGGCGAAGCGCGCGTCCTTCGCGGCATCGCTGATAATAAACACCTCGTCATGCAGGATAGCGTGGCCGCAGAACGATATATCCCGGTCTGTCTCACAAGCAGTGAGGCCAACTTTGGACTTGAACCATTGGCGATCCGTGTCAACGAGGCTGACAAGGCAGATGTCCACGTCAAAAAGGCGCCTTGCCATGCGGGTGATCCGGTCGTAGCGATCTTCGTCTGGCGTGTCCAGAATGTGTAGCGAATGCAGACTCAGCAGGCGCTGCGTTTCATCGATTGGGAGTGACGGTTTGATCATCGGGCTCTCCGTGTCAGTCACGGTGTGGTTAAAAGCCCTGCAACTGTAACTGTTGTCCTGGACAAAATATGTGACATAAGTCTAGAGATTGGCCAAAAATGCCCGATAGTGAAATTCTAAGTTATTGTTTCTGTTGATATACTTAAGCAACGCACCTATTTGGTGCGCAACTGGGCAAAGTGTGCGGTGAAGTGTCGCAGGAATT
>CAZTQL010000013.1:20378-35570 GCA_964615665.1 uncultured Woeseiaceae bacterium
CGCACCTATTTGGTGCGCAACTGGGCAAAGTGTGCGGTGAAGTGTCGCAGGAATTGCGGGGCTTGCAAGATTGTCAAGCCGACAATGTTTTTACGCCGGTCCCAGACCTGACCGATGGCCTCAAGAACGTAGTCCATGTGGCTTTGCGTGTAGACGCGGCGTGGTATGGCGAGCCGCAACAGGTCCCGACTGGCGGGTTTCTCTATGCCCGTGTGCGGATCGAGTCCAAACATGACCGTGCCGATTTCTACCGAGCGGATACCCGCTTCGAGATACAACTCCACGGCCAGTGCCTGACCGGGATACTGTAGTGGCGCAATGTGTGGGAGAAATCGGCGTGCATCGATGTAAACTGCGTGACCGCCGGCCGGCGACATCACGGGAATCCCCGCTTCGCGCAGGTGGTCCACTACGTACTGTGTTGATAACAGGCGGTAGTCGAGATAGTGCTCGTCGAGAATCTCACGCAGGCCGACTGCGATCGCTTCGAGATCACGTCCTGCCAGGCCGCCGTAAGTCGGAAATCCCTCGGTCAGGATCAGTATGTTGCGCTCCTGGTGCGCCAGGGCCGCATCGTTGGTGCACAGGAACCCACCGATGTTGCCGAAAGCGTCCTTTTTCGCCGACATCGTGCAACCATCCGCGTAGCTGAAGATCTCGCGGGCGATATCGATGACAGCGGTACTCTCGAATCCTGGCTCGCGGCGCTTGATGAAGTGTGAGTTTTCAGCGAAGCGGCAGGCGTCTATATAGAAAGGAATACCGGCCGCCCTGGCGATTCGGCTTATGTCGCGAATATTGGCCATCGAGACCGGCTGGCCGCCGCCGGAGTTGTTGGTGATGGTTACCATGATGACCGGGATACGCTCTGATCCCTCGGCAGAAACGAGCGCCTGCAGCGCTTCGACATCCATGTTGCCCTTGAAGGGAAAGTCAGAGTCGAGGTCGGACGCCTCCGCGCAGGGCAGATCCACAGGCTTGCCGCCGACGAACTCTATGTTCGCCCTCGTTGTATCGAAGTGTGTGTTGTTCGGTACGATCGAGTCAGGTTTGATCAATACGCTGAAAAGAATGTGCTCCGCTGCACGTCCCTGGTGCGTGGGGATCACCTGCTCGAAGCCGAAGATGTCCTTGACCGTGTCGCGGAAACGAAACCAGCTGCGAGCACCGGCATAGGATTCATCGCCTCGCATGAGCGCACCCCATGCGTCGGCCGACATCGCGCTGGTGCCAGAGTCCGTCAACAGGTCAATGATGACGTCTTCTGCATTCAGTAAGAACGGGTTGAAATGGGCTTCTTGGATCAGGTTTTCACGCTCTGCGCGCGTGGTCAGCTTGATCGGCTCGACCATTTTGATACGGAAGGGCTCTATGATGGTCTTCATTCTGAGACTTTAATAGGCGTGCCGCTTGAGGACGATACGTAAATCTACTGCGACCACACTGGTATCAGTAATACCCCTGATTCGACTTCGATGTACCAACCTTATTATTGCTGCCAATTATGAATACTAAACACCTGACACAGCGCGCGGACCTGACGCGCCACGGCCGAGGTACAGGAGCGCTGCGCACGCAGCGGCCTGACTACGTCGATTTCCTTCCACCCTGCAACGATGCCTGCCCGGCCGGTGAAAACATCCAGGCCTGGCTGGCGCTCTCCCAGGCCGGTGATTACGAGGCCGCCTGGCGAGAACTCGTGGACAACAATCCGCTGCCATCGATACATGGCCGGGTTTGTTATCACCCCTGCGAGGACGTCTGCAACCGGGCTTTCACCGATAGTTCGGTCAGCATTCATGCGGTCGAGCGTTTTCTTGGCGACCTGGCGCTTGAAAAAGACTGGCAGTTTGCCAAGCCGGAGATCAGCAGCGGCAAGAAGATCCTGATCGTTGGTGCTGGACCGAGCGGACTCTCCGCCGCCTATCACCTGGTACGCATGGGCCACTCGGTGGAAATTCGAGAGGCCGGACTCATTGCCGGCGGCATGATCCATTTCGGAATCCCCGCGTATCGCATGCCGCGCGATGAACTCAGGGCAGAAATCAAACGGATCGAGAATCTCGGTGTGAAGATCACGCTCAATCACCGTGTCGATGACGTGCTTGCCGAGAAAGAAGAAGGTGGTTTTGATGCCGTGTTTGCTGCTGTCGGCGCACACATCAGCAAGAAGATCGAAATACCGACCAGGGACGCCGGCAAGATACTCGATGCGGTAAGTTTCCTGAGCAAGGCCAACGAAGGTGATCCGCCGAAGCTGGGCAGGCGTGTAGCAATCTATGGTGGCGGCAATACGGCGATGGATGCCGCGCGTACTGCGAAGCGACTGGGCGTCGAGCCGATGATTATCTACCGTCGCGACCGCAGCAGCATGCCGGCGCATGATTTTGAGGCGGAGGAGGCCATCGAAGAGGGCATCAAGATCAACTGGCTGCGAACGATCAAGGAGATCGATAAGTCAACGTTCAAGGTCGAGGTCATGGAACTCGACGAAAACGGTCGGCCGCAACCGACGGGCGAGACTGAGGAACTCGAGGCAGACTCGCTGATCCTCGCTGTCGGCCAGGATACCGACACAGGGTTCCTGGAAAAGGTGCCCGGTATCGAGTTTCAGTGGGATCATACCGTGGCCGTTGACAGCAACATGATGACTGGCCACGTCGGCATTTTTGCCGGCGGCGATATGGTTCCCAGCGATCGGTCAGTGACGATCGCAGTAGGGCACGGCAAGCATGCAGCACGGCACATTGATGCGTTCCTTGAAGATGATGTGTACACGCGCGCGCCACGGCACGAGATCATTGGGTACGAGCGCTTGCATCTCTGGTATCGAACGCATGCGCCACAAAAGGAGCAGGATCGTATACCGGTCGAGAAGCGCGGGGAGGGGTTCGAGGAGATCATGCAGAACCTGACCGAGCCGGAAGCACGGTTCGAGGCAGGGCGCTGCCTCTCCTGCGGCAATTGCTTCGAATGCGATGGTTGTTATGGCGCTTGCCCGCAGGACGCCATTATCAAGCTCGGCCCGGGCAAACGTTACAAATTCGACTTTGACAAATGCACCGGCTGTGCCGTCTGCTTCGAGCAATGTCCGTGTCACGCGATCGAGATGATCGATGAACCCGACGCCGAGGGAGTATCGGCATGAGCGAAAAGAGAGCGCTTGAGGGCAACGAAGCGGTAGCGCGAGTCGCTTATGCGGTGAGCGAGATTTGTTCTATTTATCCGATCACGCCATCGTCGCCGATGGCAGAACAGGCCGACGTCTGGTCCGCGGCTCGCAAGGAAAACATCTGGGGTCGCGTGCCAGATATTATCGAAATGCAGAGCGAGGGCGGTGCTGCCGGCACGGCACACGGAGCGTTGCAAACCGGTGCGCTGACCACGACGTTTACGGCATCTCAAGGCCTGATGTTGATGCTGCCAAACATGTACAAGATTGCTGGCGAACTGACGTCGGCTGTTTTTCACGTTGCGTCACGTTCGCTGGCTGCACAGGCGCTGTCGATTTTCGGTGACCATCAGGACGTCATGGCTGCGCGTACGACGGGATTCGGCCTGCTCGCAGCGTCCTCCGTACAGGCGGCGCAGGACCTCGCGTTGATCAGTCATGCAGCGACTCTCGAGGCACGCGTGCCATTCATTCATTTCTTCGACGGGTTTCGTACGTCTCATGAAGTGAGCAAGATCGATCTTGTCAGCACCGACGAGATACGCGCGATGGTGGACGACGATCTCGTCTATGAGCATCGTAAACGCGCGCTGAATCCGGATAACCCGTTCATTCGTGGCACAGCACAAAACCCTGACGTGTATTTCCAGGGTCGCGAGAGTGTCAATCGATTCTACGACACTACGCCTGCAATAGTGCAAAAAACGATGGACCGTTTTTTTAAATTAACCAGCCGGCGCTATAACCTGTTTGATTACTACGGCGATCCAAACGCCGATCGCGTCATCGTCCTCATGGGGTCTGCTGCCGAGACTGTAATGCAGACCATTGATGCGCTGCCCGACAAGGGCGTCGGCATGATCAATGTGCGCTTATACCGGCCGTTTTCGAACAAACACCTGCTTGCGGCAATACCGGCAACAGCGAAGAGTATTGCAGTGCTGGATCGCACCAAGGAAATCGGCGCCAGTGGCGAACCGCTCTACCAGGATGTTGTCACAGTCCTGGCCGAGGCCGTCGGCGAGGGCACTCGCGAGACGATGCCAAAAGTGATCGGTGGCCGCTACGGATTGTCGTCCAAGGAGTTCACGCCGGCGATGGTTCGAGCCGTGTACGACGAACTCCTGAAGGATCGGCCGAAAAACCACTTTACGGTGGGCATCAAAGACGATGTGACGTTCACGAGTCTTGATTACGACCCGTCATTCCAGATTGAAGATGCCAAAGCCACTCGAGCCTTGTTCTTCGGTCTGGGTGCCGACGGTACCGTTGGTGCCAACAAAAACAGCATCAAGATCATCGGCGAGAATACCGACCTTCACTGCCAGGGCTATTTCGTCTATGACTCGAAGAAGTCCGGTTCGAGGACCGTGTCGCACCTGCGCTTCGGGCCGGAGCCCATTCACGCGCCCTACCTGATCCAGTCGGCCAACTTCATTGCCTGCCACCAGTTCGACCAGATCAACCGGATCGAGATACTCAAGGATGCTGCTAACGGTGCCGTCTTCCTGCTGGACAGCCCTTACGGACCCGATGAGGTCTGGGACCAAATGCCGGGGCCAGTGCAGCAGACCATTATCGATCGCAACATCAGCCTGCACGTTATCGACGCAACCAGCGTTGCGCGTGATGCGGGCATGGGCAAACGTATCAATACGATCATGCAGGCGTGTTTTTTCGCGTTGTCGGGCGTGTTGCCGCGTGATGCAGCTATCCAACAAATCAAGAAGGCTATCGAAAAGAGCTACAAGTCCAAAGGCCAGGAGGTCGTTGATCAGAACTTCGCTGCAGTAGATGCAGCGCTTGACCATCTCTATGACGTAACGATCCCGAAACAAGCGAGCAGCTCACGACCTCTGGATGATGTGGTGCCGGCGAGTGCCCCGCAGTTCGTGCGCGAAGTGACAGCGCAGATGATGCGAGGGCATGGCGACGATCTGCCCGTTAGCGCAATGCCGATCGACGGCACTTATCCGAGTGCGACCTCGCAGTTTGAGAAAGGTAACGTTTCCAATCGTGTGCCGGAGTGGAAGCCTGATCTCTGTATTCAATGTGGCAATTGCTCATTCGTTTGCCCGCACAGTGTTATTCGCGCCAAGTTCTACCATGAAAGTTCGCTAGCAGATGCACCGGAGAGTTTTCCATCGGCGCCGATCAGTGCACGCGGTTTCCCGGAAACGCGCTATTCCTTGCAGGTCTACGTTGAAGATTGCACGGGCTGTACTCTGTGCGTCGATGCCTGCCCGGTGAAGAGTCCTGACGATCCCGAGATACGAGCGATCAATATGGCGGACAAAGCGCCGATTCTTGAAGAAAGCCTGTCGAACATCGAGTTCTTCGAAACCCTGGCATTCAACGATCGTGCGACAGTCGAGTATTCGTCCGTGCGAGGCGCCCAATTTCTGCAACCATTGTTCGAGTTTCCAGGCGCCTGTGCCGGCTGCGGAGAGACGCCTTACGTCAAGCTGCTATCGCAGTTGTTTGGGCCGCGCTTGCTGGTTGCCAACGCGACCGGCTGTTCCTCAATTTATGGCGGTAACCTGCCGACAACACCGTGGGCCAAGAACGCCGAGGGTAGCGGCCCCGCCTGGTCGAACTCGTTGTTCGAGGATAATGCCGAGTTTGGTCTTGGTATGCGCATCGCGGCCGATCATCACATGTCCATCGCCAAGCAGATGGTGACGGAACTTGCCGAGGACATCGGCGAAGAACTTGCGGAACGGCTGGTACACGGTGGACAGCGCGTCGGCGGCGAGATTCGGGCACAGCGCAAACGTGTGGCCAGTCTCAAGAAGCGGCTCCAGAAAGTCACGCGAGAACGTAAGAGCGAAAAAGCTGAGGCGTTGCTTTCGATCATCGATCACCTGATTCGCCGAAGCATCTGGCTGGTCGGCGGTGACGGCTGGGCCTATGACATTGGTTCGGGCGGGCTGGATCATGTTCTTGCCAGCGGACGAAATGTAAACATCCTGGTGATGGATACCGAGGTTTACTCGAACACGGGTGGACAAATGTCCAAGGCCACGCCGCTCGGCGCATCCGCGAAATTCGCGGCGGCCGGCAAGCGTATCGGTAAGAAAGATCTGGCGTTGCAGGCGATCTCAGGCGGCAATGTTTACGTGGCACAGGTCGCAATGGGAGCCAACCCGCAGCAGACTCTGCTCGCAATGCGCGAGGCGGAAGCATACAACGGTCCTTCTTTGATACTCGCTTACAGCCATTGCATCGCGCACGGTTATGATCTCGCCAATGGACTACGGCAGCAACAACTTGCGGTTGCAAGTGGCTACTGGCCGCTGGTTCGATATAACCCGGGTCTGCGTGCGGCCGGTCAAAGGCCTTTTGTACTGGATTCGATTGCGCCGTCGATTCCGTTGCGCGAGTACGCGTACAACGAGAACCGTTACAAAGTACTGACCAAGACCAATCCTGAAGAAGCCGAGCGCATGATGCAGATGGCACAGGAAACGGTTAGTCGCCGTTGGCAGACTTACGAGCACTTGGCAAAACAGGAACCGGCGCTGTTTGAACAAGCTGTCTAGGTCTGTCTCTGAACCAAAAAAAAGGGCGAGACCCAATGGTCTCGCCCTCTTTTTATCTAAACCGTAGAGCGTTTAGACGGGTGTGATGTTCTCAGCCTGCGGGCCTTTCTGACCCTGCGTTACTGTGAACTCAACCTTCTGGCCTTCGGCCAGTGTCTTGAATCCGTCGCCCTGAATATTGCTGAAATGCGCAAATACGTCAGGTCCTGATTCCTGCTCGATAAAGCCGAAGCCTTTCGCTTCGTTAAACCATTTAACGGTTCCGGTGGTAGTAGCCATAATAATTTCCTAATTAAACAAAAGTAATGTTGGCCTCGTAATGACGGCCGGTCGCAAGATTGACGCAGGTACTTATGAGAAACAGGACGGAGTACTACAAAGGAACTTCGAAATGGAAAACACAAATATCAGCCGATCGTTCTAGCTGCGGGCAGTATATCGCCAGAAAGCGACAAGTCAATGAAATTACCGTCTTTTTTCAACGGTATACGTCGCTGGTCGGTACGGCCTGAGCGCCTGAAAACGGCGCCAGCACTCGGTTTCAAGCCGTTTGGCCGATTTCGGCGATATTTTGTCCATTTTTGCCGAGTGCGGTGTGCGCTGCCGTTATACTCACTCGTTCTGTAACAGGGTATGGCGAATTTACAAGGGATGTCGATGGTCGATCGAAGAGATTTCATCAAGCAAGTCACAGGGCTGGCGCTGGCTGGCTTTGCGTCGGGGCCGTCGCTGGCCGCTGCCAGGACGCTGTCGACTCGGCGAATACCCGGGACTGACGAAAGACTATCAGTGGTCGGTCTCGGTCAATCGAAGGCCTTTCGTGAGAAAGATGTCGAAACGTCTAAATCTCTTTTGAAAACGTTTTTTGAACACGGTGGCGGTTATATCGACTGCCGTGGTGACAGCAGGTACCACGTTGCGAGCGTATCGAAGACACTGGGCGGAAATGATGCTGCTTTTCTTGGCAGCTACTTCAGCGGCGGGAATTCGATGGAATCTGAAGCATCTGCGCAGCGGCTGCGTGCGATCCGAAGCGCCAAGACGGTTGATTTGATGCACACCGTACCTGAAGACGGCGTTCCCAACTGGGACGTTTTTCGACGCTGGAAAGAAGAGGGGCTTACGCGTTTCATTGGATTGGCACGTCACAATTCGAGCTACTACGACGCAATGATGAAAGTTATGTCGACGGGCACGATGGACTTCGTCCAAGTGAATTTGTCGCCGCTCGAGATCGAGGCTGAGGATCGGATCTTGCCGATGGCTATGGACCAAGGTGTAGCGGTTACGACAAACCGACCCTTTATTAACGGGCGTTATTTTTCGATTGTGAAGGGTCATCCGTTGCCCGCCTGGGCCGTTGAATTCGATTGCACCAGTTGGGCACAGTTTTCGATCAAATACATCTTGTCGCATCCCGCTGTGAACTGTGTCCTTACGGAAACTGCAAATCCGAATCACTTGCTCGACAACCTCGGCGGCGGTATCGGACGTTTGCCCGATGCGGCGACCCGCAAGCGAATGCGCCAGGTAATACTGGATCTGGTGTGACCGGCAGGTTCATTTCATTGAAGAGCACAGCGGTGTTTGCCGCGATTCTGATATTCGCTGTTTGTCGACCAGTGTTGGCCGGCGAGGACATCCTGGCGAAAGTTGATGTGGCGTTCGAACTGGTTAACCGCGACGGCGAAGTCGTAACCTACAGCGCCTTTCATGGCAAGAATGTACTCCTGGCGTTCGGGTTTACCCATTGCCACCACATCTGCCCAATGATCGCGGCCAATATGGCCCGTGCGATCAAGGAGTCCGGCCGAGATGCGACGGGCATCTTCGTCAGTGTGGATACCGAACGTGACACACCGAAGATCACCGATGGCTACGCAAGAGGATTCGGTGAGTCGATGGTGGGACTGAGTGGCAGCCATTTGCAGGTGGCAGAAGCGGCCAAGAATTTCAATGTCACTTTCGTCGTCACGAAGTCTGAGGACAGTTATACGGTTCAGCACACGCCGAGTATCTTTCTCATCAGCCCTGACGGCAAGCTGGTCGACGTATTCGCGATGAATACGCCCGTTGATACGATCGCGCGCGCGATGCGCTAGCGATTTCGACGGTATGACAACGGTCGTTCGCATTAACTACGCGCGGGTTAGCCTCGTGCTGCTTGTTAGCTTGGCAATCGCTTCTGCCTGGTTGGTCTTTCCGTACCTGATTCACGGGAAAAAGCTGCTGAGTGACGTCGGCGACAATGCTCGTATGACCAAAGCGGGCCACGTGTCGATGTATCTGACGCGCCACCTTGTTGATCACCCGAAACTCGAACTAACCGCAACGTTCGCTATCGATGAATTTTTCCAGTATGTCGACCAGGCGACAACGATAGGCGACTTGCGTCCTGATCGAAATTTCATTTTCTTCGTCAGTGAGAATATCCACGAAGGTAAGCTTGCGTTCGATCTCCCGGAGGTGCGGCTGCATATCGGCGAGCAGATTTACGAACCTACAAACTCAATCGGACCGAACATTGCCGAGCATCACCGCATTACGGTCTACAGCATTCCCAAACGCGCGGCAGATGGGAGCCTCGTAGATCTTGCGGAGCACGACAGCATTCGCCTGTATGTGTCCAATTACTACCTCGAAAGCGAAGAAAGACTGACATTCATCGGTCGCTGGGATGCGCCGTTCGACTTGCCGGAGGAGTTGAAGTCGCGGGCCGATATCACGCCGATCGCGATGCTGGCGCTCGGCGCGGGGCTGTTGTCATCTGTGTTGACTCCGTGTCTGTTACAGCTTGTCGTCATATTCGGCTCCATCATTAGTTCATTCGCGACGGTGCCCGGTGAGGCCGGATTTAGTGCAAATCAGCTAACGCCGCATATACGCCGCAAGGTGATGCAGATCGCGGTGGCGTTCGTTGCCGGGTTTACGTTGCTCTATACGCTGGCAGGTGCAGTGATTGGTTATGTCGGTCATACGGCGCAGCTGTTGTTCGCCGAGCACAGCCGCAATGTCGCGGTCATCTCGGGCGTTATCGTGATTCTCATGGGCATCTGGATCGGCATTCGCGGCGGGCGGAACGTCGCCTGTCGTATTCCGGACCGAAAGGCCATGCGAATCAGCAATGCGCGCGATGCTGCTGGCTCGCTGCTCGTGTCTATGGGATACGCGCTTGGGTGTACTGCGTGTTTCGGTGGAGCGATTGTCGCTACGTTGATCATCTACGTCGGGGCAATCGGTAGTGCTGCGGTTGGTGCGGGCATCATGTTGACGTTTTCGATAGGCGTCGCGATTCCATTTCTGCTAGCCGCCTGGTACATGTCGCGTATGGACAGTCTGCTCGTCTTCATGGCCAGTAAGGCCCGTGTAATTAGCCTGGTGAGCATGGTACTGATAATTGTCTTCGGTATGATTCTGATTACCGACAACTTTCACGTCGTTAGTGACGCGATTTACCCTTATCTGGGGCTGCGCTGAGATGCGGCGCTGGTTGCTTGTATTCCTTGGCGTCATGCTCACTGCATCGGCGCACGCCGTGGATATCAGCGATCCGACTCGGTTCATGTTTGTCGGCGATCGCGATGACGACATTATCGACGTGATCTCGCTGGCCGATGCAGAAGTCGTATATCGAATTGAGACCGGCATACATGCGGATCACATCATCGCTACGCCATTCGCTCCAATACTCATGTATACGGATACTGAGAAGAGAAAGGCGGCCTTTTATAATCTCAAGGAAAGAAGAGAAGTAGTTACGATCGACCTGCCGATAACTCCGCGCCATGTTGTCCTCGATACGACTGGGGCGAAGGTGGGAATTAGCGACAGCTTTGATGGCGGATTCGTATTGCTCCACGCCTACAAAATGAGTATCGAGTTCGCGCTTCCAGACTTCCCGGCAACGCCCGATGTTCTGTTCGACCCGAACGACGTCGATGTTTATTTCAGCAATCAAGCGACTGGATCGATCGGATTGCTCGACATCAATACGCAACGCATCTACGAGATGTCGCTGACCGAAGGAGCCGACGAAGTACTCTCGGCCCCGAGTCGCAGTCTCGACGCCCGCTACGTATATGTCGCGAATATCACGACCGGCGAGGTATACAGTCTAAACGCGTATTCCCGGATGATTTTTCATTCGTTCGAGATTGGTGGCATTCCTGCCCGGCCTTACACGACGCCGCAGGGTGCCTTTCTTTACATGATTGACGAGGAAAGCGGTCGCTTCGTCAGTATGGAACAACGTGGGTTCACGAAGTTTGCTGAAACGACCTTTGAACACGGAGTCGATTTGGTGACTGTAGGTCGCTTTGACCGAATGAACCTGTTTCTGAGTTCATCGGGCAAGCAATGGTCGATTTTTGATAATGTAAAGAAATCGATCGTTGCGAGCGGCAGGTTTAACGGTACGCCTATCGACGCACTCGGATCCGCCGACGGCAAGTTGGCATATGTCGCGTTTTCCGATGCCGCCGAGGTAGCGGCGGTAGACCTGGAAGAGCAGACAATAAAGTATGTCCCTGCCACGAATAATGGCAGCGGCGCATTCACGGTGGGCTTGAGCAATAACGTCTGCCATTGATATAGGCGATGTAATGATTGCCAGACTGATGGTGCTAATCGTTTTGCTGGCGGTCCCGACAGTTGCCTGCGCGGACGACCCACCAAGGTTTTCCTTGGACACCAGCCTGTATCCGTACCTCGATCGGATAGAAACCGATACTGACCTGACGCTTGCGGTCAACGCGCGGCTTCCGGCTCGGATTTCCTACTTTGGTTACATGAACATTCAGGGCGTTGCGTCCGACGGCGACGTTGACTTCGTTCGTTCAGAACAGAGCCTACGTTGGAGAATCTCGAAGGACCTGCCTCTGGATCTTAGTCTGCAGGCGATTATCGTTGACGGGTCAGGAAATGACATCACGCAACTGGGCATTAGCTGGCGTGCCCACGACACAGCAGCGTTCGCAACGTTCTTCGATCGCTTCAACCTGATCTACCGCGTCACATTTCAGCTTAAGCGGTTCTCGAGCCAAAACGACAAGGGCTGGCAGATGGAACACTTCTTCAAGTTGCGTTTCCCCGGCATATCGGATCGTTTGTATCTCAGCGGCTTCCTGGATCAAACCTTCGACCTCAGGCGGCCTGCCGCTTTTCCCGAAAACCCGATAGTCACGGAGATCCAGGCCGGTGCCCGCATCTGGAAGGATTTCTATGTGGTAACCGAGTACCGGGTCAACCAATTTCGACTCGGCAATGAGCATAATCTCGCCGCCGGAATTGAATACAAGTACGCGTGGCGCTAGGCGTTAGCGAGCGGTCCATAGGTTTCGATGCCGTCACCTTTTGCGCGCCGGTCGTCCAGGCCGGCCAATGCCATGTCGAACAGTTTCTTGGGTTCCCAGCCCTCGAGTCCTTCTTTGTAGCTATTCCGGGCTGAGGCCGCCTTGAACCATTTACTGACCAGCGGATAGCGTTCTAACGGCCAGCGCAGAATGTCGTATCGGTGCACGTTCGGCATCCAGGCAATATCCGCAATTGTAAACTGATCACCGGCGAGCCATTTGCGCCCATCTTGCAGGATATCTTCCAGCCAGAGAATGTCTTCATGCACCTTGCCGACCATCTCGTCCAGTCGTTCGCGTGAGATACCTGCCCGGGCTTCAGCATGAAAATTCCGCAACCATTCGCTCTTTAGTCCGGTTATGAGTCGCTGATACACTTCTTCGGATTGGCGGGGACCGTGCTTAAAGAAGAACTCGAAGGTACAGTACTTAAGCCCGGCCTGTGACTTGTCTGCTCGATCGAGAACGAGTGCGATCTGATCTTCGAACTCAGCCGGACGTAATGATCCGTCACCGAATGTCTTGTCGAGGTAGGCGAGGATATCGACTGAGTTGACGATTACTGTGCCGTCGTGCACCAGTGCCGGCACGACGCCGTTGGGGTTGATCTGTTGAAATTCCTCGGTCGCGTTTTCGGCCATGCGAAGATCGACAATGTGGCTTTCAAAGCTTTGACCGAGTTCGCTCAGAGTGATACGACAACGTTGTGAGCAATTCGACATGCCAGCGTGCCACAGATGCACCCCTTTGAGTTCTTTCAGGTCCGGGCGGCCCGCCTCAATAATCGGCATCTATGCGTCTCCGGGGCGCGTAACATTCCAGACCATTTCGAGCTTGGTTCCGGCGGCAATAATCATTTTGGAGATAGGGCAGTACATTGCCAGTTCCTTGGCGAGCAGCTCCATTTCGTCATCTGACGCGTCGGCCGTCACGTCGATGGTCAGCTTCATGTCCTCGAACGGCAGGTCGACTTCTTCCTTGAGCATGACACCCAAGCGGTTGAAGCCAGCATCGAGCGTGATGTCATAGGACATCAAATTGATACCGTTTTTCTTGGCGACTTTGTGTGAGATCACATTGGTGCAGGCAACGAGCGAGGCTTCAAAAAACTCAGTCGGCGACATGCCTTCGTTGGTGCCGCCGCGTTCTTCGGGTTCATCGGAGACATCGACCAGGTCGCGTGTCTTCAGCAACGTCAGGCTATGGGTTTCCGCGGTTCCGGTAACCACCTGACGTACATAGGGTTTCATTTTGATCGCCATATTATTCTTCCAGTCCGCTTGCGCGAGCTTGTTCCCGCGCCATTACCGCCCAATCGAGGTGACCTTCTCCGCGTTCGATTGCCTTGATGAGGTAGTCGCGCCAGATATGGGTGCTGGGCAGGGGCATACCGGCGGATTCTGCAGCTTCCAGGGCCAGGTCCGCATCCTTGAGGCCAATGACCGCGGTCGCGCCATGACCTTCCCAGGCTTTTTCGACAATCATTTTCCCGTACACCTCATAGGCCGGGGCGCCAAATAAACCCTGCAACATGACCTCGAGAAACTGTGCCGGTTCGACGCCAAGTTTTTCGACCAGGCTGAACGCCTCGCCCATCGTTTCGATGGCACAGCCCAGCACGAAGTTATTAGCGATTTTGACGGCGGTTGCTGCCTGCGGATCCTCTCCGACTTCAATATTGCGCTGTCCGAGCACATCGAGCAGCGGACGCACTTTGTCGACAGCTGCAGCCGGGCCGCCTGGAACGAGATTCAGCAGGCCCTGAGCGGCCAGGTCGGGCCGGCCAAGCACAGGGCAGGCGATAAAAATCTGGCCGGCATCCTGGTGCAGCTTGTTGGCGCGATTGATAGCCGGAACGCCGTGAGTGCCCATCGCCATATGTATGCAGTCGCTGGACATACCGGCGATGAGGCCACGGTCACCTTCGAGCACCGCGTTCAGAACAGGGTCACTCGGCAGCATCGAGACGACGACGTCGCGTCCTTCGGTCGCGGCGGCGGGCGAGTTGACGGCAACAGCGCCGCCCTCAACGAGTTCGTCGGTTTGCCCGGGAACCGGATCGGACACGAGCATGTCGTGTCCGGCCGACTGCAGACGGCCCGCCATCCCCTGACCCATGCGACCGAGGCCAATAAATCCAACCTTCATGATGATCCTTCCTATTCGAAACGGCCGCTGGCGAGCAATATCTCCGATGTAATGGTGTAGTGTTTCTTCAAAAGGTCTACGGCGAGATCGGCATCGCGGCTGAGGGCCGCTTTCCGTAGCTCATCATGTTCGTCAAGTTCGTGGCTGTCGCGATACTCGACGACCTCGGCGAGATTTCGGTAACGAAACGATCGCTTGCTCAGCTCTGAGCAGAAATCCATGAGAATGCTCGAATTACAGGCTGATATAAGCGCCTGGTGAAATTCACGGTGATGCTCTTCCCACACAGGCGACCTGTATTTGGCGTCTTCGCCGTCGATGCGCGCTGCACGGTTGAGCCAGTGAAAGGCGAGCACGATGCGCTCCTCCCAGGCCGTGTCGCCATTGGCAATCGACTCGCGCAGTGCAATTTCCTCGAGCCAACAGCGTGTGCGCGTTAACTCGGCAAGTTCCTGGTTGCTGGCCGGTGGCACCCGAAAGCCGCGATTTTCCTCACGCAAGACCATGCCGTTGGCTGACAGGCGGTTCAGAGCCTCACGCAGCGGGCTGTTGCCAGTATCGTACTGCTCGATCAGGTCTTTAAGACGCAACTTCAGTCCTGGCTTGAGTTTGCCAGTCAGGATATCGGCTTGCAGCCGGTCGAAAACAGACGAGGCCTGCGTGGAAATGACGCCGTTTCCATTGCCTGTCGGCGATTCTGTCTCTTTTTTGGGCATAAACGGTGAAATTCGCAATATTTTCGATTTGTTGGGGCTTATCTTACTTTCAGCGACAAAATATTGTATAGACTTTCCAATAATTTCGCTAATATTGACGACTGAGCCATTTTGTCGAATATTCCATTGCGCCGAATTGTCCTTTCTTGTTTCCTTGCCGTCGCGTTGACGTTGCCCGTCTGTGCAAGACAAGCAAATCTCTTCTTCAGAGGAAGATAAAAAATGAGCCAAACAGAAGAAGCTACTCAGCAAACCTCCGAGCA
>CAZTQL010000014.1:0-19352 GCA_964615665.1 uncultured Woeseiaceae bacterium
GTACTCTATCCAGCTGAGCTACGGGCTCTTCATTTGGTTGCGGTGCTAACCGCGGAAACAGGATCTTAGCCTAGTCCTCGGTCAGCATGAACTCGCGTATCGCGAAAAAGGGTGGCGAACCGGCGCTTACGAGGCGTTCATTGAACTCCTTGTAGCTGAAGTCATCACCTTTTGCCGCTTTGTATTCCTCGAGGATCTCGAGAATCGCGTGGTGGCCGGCGAAATAGGTCGCCAGCTGCACCGAGCTCATCTTGGCGCGGGCGAGCTTCCCCTGTGCCTCACCCTGCTCCTGAAAGCCTTTCTCGATCATCAATTCCATCGCCGCTTCTTCCGGCCAGTCTGTCGTGTGCAGGCGAATGTCGAGAATGGCATTGATGATGCTGCGTAACACGAGCTTGCGGTCGACCATCTGCTGCAACTCGTAGCCGAAAGGCTCATCGGGATAAATCGTGAATCCTTCGTCCACGAGCTGCGTGGCAATGTACGTGGCCCAGCCTTCGATCATCGGGCCGTTACCGAACACTTTTGGCACGATTCGATCAAACGCGTTCGAGTATTCGAGCTGCACGAAATGCCCGGGCACGCCTTCGTGAATGTAGACCATCGCGAGCGCGGGGCGATTGTACTCTTTGAGAAAGTCCTCGCTCGTGGACAATAACTCGAGATCCCAGAACCAGACGGACTCGAGCTCCGGCTCGAACGCCGGCGCGGTCGTTATTTGCGCCACGGCATAGCCCTGCAGGTGCGGCGGCACATTCTCGATACGCAGCTTTGACGTCGGCGGCAGATCGAGCAGGTTGCGCTCTTCGACAAAGCCAACAATGGCGTCTGCGAGGGCATAGCTATCCGCAATCAGAGTCTCTGACGTGGAGCGGTCCTCTGATAGTTTGGCGAAAATATTGCGTATGACATCACCGTCTTCGAGCTCCGCCTCGGGTTTCAGGTCGCCCGCACTAATGGCCGAACTCAAGTAACCGTCGTGGATTTTGCGTGCCAGCCCAACGAGCTCGGCGCTGGTTTCAACCAGTGCAATGTCGGCCGTCGCCAGCAGCTCCTGCGGTGATAACGGATAGTCCATGTACAACGCGTATTTTTTCTCGTACAGCTCCTTACCCAGGCGCCACTCGCCATCAGGACGCGGCACTATGTGCGTCTCGAACCAGGCTGCAAAAGCCTCGATATCATCCACGGCCCCTGCGCAGCTCTCCTGGATTGTTGCCGCCTCATCGGCAGGCAAACTGGACGTCGCGATCATTTCAGGCAGGGCCTTCTTGAAGAGACCCGTGTCACCGATGGTGCCCGCCAGCCGACCGAGCGTCGTCTGTTTCTCAAGCGCGGTCGGTTGCACGTGGGGCGGTAGCAACGCTACACGTGCATCGTCAAGATACTGGCCCGTCTCGGCACAGCGCGAACCGAAGCTCCTGAGCCGTTGCTCGACCGGCGCGTAGTCACGCAGCACCAGTCCGCTGAAAGCACCGCCAAGGCCTGCAACGTACGTTTGCGGGTTGGTGGAATTGCCAAGCTCGGTAAGGCCGAGCAAGCTCGCCGCAACGTCGTTCTTCAGTATGTGCAAATCAATCTGGTCGGCTCGACTGAGCTTCGACGCATCGATGGCTGCCAGTCGATCCCGAAAAGCGACATGCGCACGATAGCTCGCATCCCATGCGGCAGGTGACATGTCAGCCAGGTGATCGTCGAAGGCGCTTGGGTTCTTTTCAGTGCCATGAATGCCCAGCGCACCGCCCGTTGGCGGATTCAGCTGAATACTCATATCCAGATACAGGCGTGCCAATGCATTGACGTCCGACTCGCCCTGCAGGCCCTCAGCCCAGGCATCGACGTCGAAGGCGGCGTTGGCCATTGGTGCCGTACCGGCAAGGCAGACGCTCAACAGGAACGCCGTAATGTATCGTTGTTTCTTGTTCATTTAGAGCTCCACCATCAGTTTGCCGGTGTTTCCGCCGGTGAATAGCAGGTTGATCCCTTCGATTGCGCTTTCCAGCCCCTGGATTTTGTGCGCGCGATACTTTAGCTGGCCTGCCTGGAAATACGTCAGCAGTTTGCCCGACATCGCCGGTATGTTGTCCCAGTGATCGGGCATCGCAAATCCGGTCATCGTCAGGCGCCGTCTGATCATGTTCATCCAGTTCGGGCCGGCCGACGGTTTGTCCGTGTTGTAGTCAGAGATCATGCCGCAAACAACAATGCGCCCGTGCGCGTTCATGCGACCGTACGTTATGTGTTGCACGGCGCCACCCGTGTTCTCAAAATAGATATCAACGCCATCAGGAGTCGCTTCCTTCAGCTGCTTCGCGACATCATCCGATTTGTAGTTGATGGCCTTGTCGAAACCCAGCTCTTCCTCGAGCCAGCGGCATTTCTCGTCGGTGCCGGCGGTGCCGACCACGCGTAGTCCCTCGGCCTTTGCGATTTGCCCGACCATCGATCCGACCGAACCCGCCGCGCCCGAGACCACCAGCGTCTCGCCGGCTTTGGGTTGGCCAATCTCGATCAATCCCTGGTAGGCCGTCAACCCGGGCAATGACAGCACACAAAGTACGGCTTCAGCCGGTATACCCGGTGGCAGTTTATTAAGACCCTTACCCTCACTCACTGCATACTCGGTCCAGCCGATCATGCCTTGCACCCTGTCGCCAACCGCGAACTTGTCGTTTTTGGATTCGACCACCTCGGCAACGCCGCTGGAGCGCATGACTTCGCCGAGTTCCACGGGCGGAATGTAGCTGTTTCTGTCCTCCGACATCCAGCCTTTCATGGCCGGGTCGAGCGACATGTGTGTCTGCTTCAGCAGTATCTGTCCTTCTTCAAGTTCAGGCGTTTCCAGAACCACAGTCTCGAACAGGTCGGGCGTAATAGTGAGTCCTGGCCGCTTGACCAGCTTGATGGCTTTGTACTGCATGATGGGTTCTTCCGGTTAATAGTTGGCTGATATTAAAGTGACTCTTTTTCTTCGGGCTCGTCGTCTTCGACGATTTTTTCCGGCGGCGGCCAGCCGCTGCGAAGATTGACGTCACGCTGTGGAAACGGAATTTCGATACCGTGCTCTCTTAACTTGGTGTCGAGCGCCCAGAGGTAAGCGGCCCTCGTGCGGGTCGGGCGTTTTGCACCCTGTCGGTTGACCCAGACCAGCAGCAGGAAATTTAAGCTGCTGTCGCCGAACTCCACCAGCCAGACGTCGGGATCACGTCCCTTCATGTTGGTCAGTGTGTAAGAGACATCGGCTGCAGCCTCCAATGCCGCTTTCTTGACCAGCTCTTTGTCACTACCGTAAGCGACGCCGAACGGAATCCGCACGCGCAGGATTCTCTCACCCAGAGTCCAGTTGGTCAGCCGCGTTGTCACGAACTCAGAGTTCGGTACAACGATATCGATGTTGTCGTTCGTCTTGATCAACGTGCTACGAACGTTGATCGATTTGACCGTGCCGGTCAGTCCGGTGTCGAGCTCGATGTAATCGCCCACGCGCAGCGTGTGCTCGAACAGGATGATCAGGCCAGAGATAAAATTGCTGACGATGGCCTGCAACCCGAAACCGATGCCGACACTCAGCGCGCCGGCAACCAGCGCCAGGTTGCTGAAATCGAGGCCCATCGAGGACAGCGCAATGAACGACGCGATGACAATAATCGCGTAATGGGTGAGTCTCCCTACCGTGTATAAGGACGCCTGCGTGCCGCTGGATTCGGATTTGCTGAACCGCCGGATCGCGTGCCGTATGCCGCGTGACAAAAGCCATGCGACCGCGAGAATAATCAGGACCCGCACGATGTCGCCGCCGGTAACCGGCGTTTCTCCGACCGAGAACAGGGTCGCTTCACTGAGACTGGCGACGCGCGAATACCCGACCTTCAACTGTCGGCTCGCGTCGCCCAGCCATGAAACCAGTGCGCCGGAATACTCGGCTACCGTATTGTCCACGGCACCACTCAGTAAAGTCAGGTCGGCAACCGCTGTCTGTACGTCAGCGATGTGATTAAGCGTGCCTTGAGCGGTGCCCAGTCGCTGATCGAGCAGGCGGCGCGATTCGCGGTTCAACCCATCGCGGCTCGCGGTTTGCACGGAAAGAAGCTCATCCCGCGCATTACGCCGCCACTCCGGTACGCCCTCATCAACCGTGCGTACCAGTTCCGACCAGCCGAGTGATTGTTCCTGAAGCGCACCCATATCTGCAGTTGAGTCGAGTTGGATGTCTGTCCACCAGCGGCGCGCCTGTGCCTTCGCCAACGCCGCCCGCTCAACAGCCAGTAAGACCTCTGCATCGACGAGCTTTTGTTGCTGCAACCGCTGCTGTGATCGACCCTCCTGCGAATCGAGGTCGAGCCCGATTGCCGCCAATTGCGCGTCGCGCAGTCGCTTCTCTGCCGCAGCGACCGCAGCTTCCGCCACAGTGACGTTCGCCAGCAGGTTTTCCTGCTCAGTTGTCTCGCCGGAAATGGCAAGCCTGGTGCTGGCAAGCTCGACACGCGCCGCCGTCGCATCGGCGTGCCTCGCCGAGCGCTCGTAACGCTGTGTGAGAAGCTCGAGACGCCGTTCAGATATCGCCTGCGCCGAGCGTGTCTGCACCTGCCTTAGCCCTGCGAGGAAGCGTTCGTCGCCAGCCGCCGCATCGACATAGCCCTTGAAAGCAAGGTCGCGGCGTCGGCTGGCACCCTCCAGTATGCGCTCCTCGCGCTCGACCTCGAGCTGCTCTTGTGCCGCTTCGGCGCGCGCGTCCCTGGCGACTGCCGCGAGCTTCAAATAGTCGTCAATCGAGTAACTGAGTGCCGGCGAAGGAAGCTCAATGAGATCCAGCTCGTCTTCGTCCAGCAATACGAGATACGCGCCGAAATTGTCACGTACCGCATCCAATACAGACCGAACGACTGGCTCATTAGCGGGCTCCAGCTCGGTGACCTGCTGGGAAACCCTGTCCATGAAGGCATCGACGCGCGGCGCGATCTGATCGCGGGACCCGACAAAGTAGCTCCACGAGTCGCTCTCCAGTGATCCTAGCTCGGGCGGCTCCGGCGGCGTGTTCTCGTACGCCTGCTGTGCGTACGCGCCCGATAATGCACATGCACCAATCAGCAATGTGACCAGGCGAACTGTCCAGGAGTTATTCATTGCGACGGACTATAACCTGCGCCGACACGCTGACCTAGCACTGCAATCATCACGGCGTATACTCGGAGCACCCGGCAGCACGAAGCTCTTGAGGAGGCGCCGCAATGAATACAATGTTACGAAGCACATTGGCGGTCGTCGCCGCATCGCTGTTCATGCTCATCGGTCATGCACGCGCCGAGAGCATGACCGAGATTGTCGATGCCGGCGACTCGGCGAACTGGGTCATTGCAATCCACGGTGGCGCAGGTTCCGCCCGCCGCGCCGATCTCGCACCCGAGACGGAGGCCCAGATCAGGGCGGACCTCACAGCGGCTCTCGAGGCTGGTGCCGCAATGCTCGAGAAGGGTGCTTCGGGAACCGACGCAATCGTCGCAGCACTCACACTTCTCGAGGACTCACCGCTGTTTAATGCCGGACGTGGCGCAGCGCTCGATGAGCATGGCCAGGCACGCCACGATGCGTCCATCATGCGCGGCGACGATCTCTCGGCCGGCGCCGTTGCTGGAAGCTCCCGAATTCGTAACCCGATCGCCGCAGCTCGTGCCATCATGGAGAACACACAAAACGTCATGCTGCACGGCGATGGGGCCGACTGGTTTGCCGCCAATAACGGCCTCGAAATGGCTGAGCCGACCTATTTCATTACCGCGAAACGTTATCAGTCACTCCTGAAAGAGCGCGCGAAAAAAGCGGGCCCAACAGCCTACATCCCGTCCGGTGACGCCCTGTATGGCACGGTCGGTGCCGTCGTCCTGGACCGGGCAGGCAACCTGTCGGCAGGTACGACCACCGGTGGCCGCACTAACAAACGCTTCGGACGTATCGGGGACACACCCATCATCGGCGCGGGCACCTACGCCTCCAACAGTTCCTGCGCGGTCTCCGCTACGGGCCACGGTGAATACTTCATGCGCTGGACCGTCGCTCGCGATATTTGCGCGCGCGTCGAGTTGGCCGACGAGTCGCTCGAGCAGGCTGCCAACACGCTGCTGGTCGATATTCTGCTACCAGAGGGTGGCACGGGCGGCGTCGTCACGATGGAACCGTCGGGCAAGACCGTATTCGTGGCAACGACCGCTAACCTGAGGCGCGGTGTGATGTCATCAAAAACGCCGGCCCGCATTGCCGTTTATTCCGATGAGGAGGTCGAATAGTCGTGTGACCTTCGTCGCACTTTTGCCGCAAATTGCCTCTGTAGTTACTCCGAAACCTGCCGATATAAAGGAGACATAGCGCCTTCATCAAACAAGGATAGTGATGTCGGTAATACAAGGCATTCAGAACCTGGTCGCATCGACGCGCGTTGGCGCAACCCGAAGCACCGGGCAAGCGACGTTCAACACCATCACGCCTCAGGCCCACAGTGACTTCCTGCGCGCACGCACGGAGTTATTGAGCCTCTATCGCGATATAGAACGTCTCGCCGAACTCACCAATATCAACACGCGTTTCAAGCTCGATCTGCCGGACGCACGCTCGGCCTCGTCGTTGGGCCTGGACATGACCAGCACGGCGGCAAGGCTCAATTCATCAGACGAGATCAACGCATCGCCTCACTCTTTCACTCCGTTCGGGCCAGAATGGGACGGCGACTCCACCGCACCTATAACGATCACCCGCCAGTACAATGGCAGGCGCGGAACCGACACCTGGACGTTCGAGGTTCGTAAGAACGGAACGCGTAATGACAAAGACCTGCAAATACGCGTGACAAATAGCAACGGCGATAAACTGCGGGACATCAATATCCTCAAGGGGCACGGACTAAATCGTGAATACAATATCAGGAACGGGATTCGCCTGAAGCTCGGCGCGGGCGATCTCGAGAAGAACGACGTCACGCAAATTCAGGTTTTCAAGAACGTTGGCGCGGTCGTGAACCCCGACCTGCCGTTCGGTGGTATTCGCAACGAGAACCCGAACCTGCAGTATGGAACCCCGGACATTATCGATGGCAGTTTCCAGCTTAACGATCAGAATATCAGTGTTTTGAGAACGGATACGCTTAATGACATCGTGCAGCGCATCAATCAGTCCAATGCCGGTGTCTCTGCAATATTCAACGCAGTAACCGAGCGCATCGAATTCCAACAGAACACGCTGGGGTCTGTCCCCACCATCGATCTGACCGGCGACTTGTCGAATTTCCTCGAAGCAACCAAACTCGACAGCCTCAATGTAACTGCGGGCATCGATCCGGAGTCCAATCAGACACTCGGCGCGGTGGGGGCTTTTTCCGGCGTGCAGTCCGGTGACATCGTCGTTAATGGCCAATCGATCGCAATCGACACATCAACCGACAGCCTCGCGATCGTTGTCTCCAAGATAAACAGCTCGTCGGCTGGTGTGCTTGCAACCTTCGACCCGGCATCCCAGCTCGTGACTATTGAAGCCAGTGACACAGCTTCGGTGCTGGAACTCGATAGCAACGGTACCAACCTGTTTGCTGCACTAAAGATACCCGAAGGTCGCGTGGATCCGGAGGCAGTGACGCGGGGCATATCACGGCGCCGCTCGTATGAAATAGCGGATGCAGCAACGGCCGTATTCGACAGAATCAACCGGCTGCTAAATGACTCGACGTTCCTCGATAAGGGCAAGAATGTCGGTCAACTGCGGGCGCCCATCGAGGCGGCCGTGCGAGGTGCATTCTCTGCCATCGCCTCCGGCGAACTATTCGGCATTCAGTTTGATGGCTCGTCCGCCGCCCGTTCTCGCGGCGACTACCTGGAAGTGGATCGCCGCGATCTCACCAACAGTCTGCAACGTCGCGGCAACCTGGTGCGTGATTTTCTTGCCGGCGAGAATGACGAGGGCGGCTTTGTGCAGAACCTGCTGGGCGCGTCCCGGCAAGCGCTGGACTCGGTCAACCAGGCGCTGGGCTTGTCAGGAACATTCGTCGACACCTACGCTTGAGAACGCTTCGGGCAACCATCTCCACCACGTTATGCATTGCAACTTTGTGACGACGCCGGGATCATAGAGTGTTCCTGAACGTTAAGAACAAGTACGCACAATGATCAAACGCTTCTTTAACGAAATGGCCGAGGCCTTTTCGTCGTCCGGTGCCACGGAAACCAGCGCGGTGGACCGCGAGGCCGCCATTCGCAAGGCAACGGCCGTGTTGATGCTGGATGTCGCACGCGCGGATTATGTGTTCGAGGAAAGCGAATTCGAGCGCGTGCTCGAACTGGTGGAGCGTCATTTCGGACTGAGCCCCGAGGAAACCGTGCAGCTGGTCAACGACGCGGGCGACGAAGCTGAAGACCTGACCTCCGTGCATCAGTTCACCAAACTGTTGCACGAGCATCTGGACGATATCGACAAAGCACGCATCGTCGCGTTGCTCTGGCAGATTGCCTACGCGGATGGGCGCCTGGACAAATACGAAGACTCGCTGGTACTGAAGATAAGCGACCTGTTGTACGTGAGCCGGGCACGCGTCATGCGCCTGAAGCATGACGCTGAACTGGCTGCACGCTGAGGCAACTGCCGTAGCTTTTGGCCCAAATTGACATAATCACGGACCTGATTCACAGCTCTTAACAGGCGTTCTGCCTGCCACTCTGCAAATTCGACCTGTGTCGCATCCCCCGCGGCCCGTCCTTCCTAACATCTCATCTGTTTCGACGCTTGAGATGTAGGCAGGGACGCAATGCAAGAACAACACGGATTTACGCTCGTCGAGCTCATGGTTACCGTTGCCATCTCCGCGCTCATGTTATCGATGGCGGTTCCCGCTTTAGACGGTCTTCTGTCCGGCGCGCGCCAAACCGGCGCTATCAATGATTTTGTTACGTCCGTGCATCGAGCGCGCAGCACGGCCATCACCGAGAATACCCGCGTCACCCTGTGCCCTAGCCGAAGCGGAGATGATTGTGAAAAAGTCGCGTGGAGCGACGGCTGGATCGCGTTCGCCGACGCCGACAGTGATCAAACCGTCGACGATGGCGAGAAGATCATAAGCATCGCTGCCGCTAAAGCCGGCGTAACCATCCAGTCACCGGAGTTCGCCAACGGCCTGTTGTACCGACCAAACGGACGCGTAACTGGCGACGCTGAGACCGCCGGCGTCTTCGGCTCGTTCACCGTTTGTGATAACCGTGGCATCCGCAGCGGCAAAGTCATGATCGTCGACTTTTCCGGACGTCCGCGCCTGTCTGAGACAAACCCCGACGGCACTGCCCCAAACTGCGGCTAGCGCAGTCGCGTACCGTAAGCGTCCCAGACCTCCAGGTCGCCATACTCCAGCGCACGTACGCTTTCCTCGATCTTTTCGAGATCACCGACCACAACCCAGGTGAGTTCTTCCGGCTGCAGTAGCTCGCGCGCAAGTGCGTTTACGTCCTCAAGCATTACTGCCGCGATTCGCTCTGGCGACGATGCCGCATGATCGAATGGCAAGTTATAGCCGTCGGAGCGAACGATGCTGCTTAGGAAACCGCGATTGGTGGCAAATGAACCCGGCAGCGAGCGTGTCCGGTTGAGCTTGATGCGATCGACCTCGACCACCGTAGCCGGGCGAGCTGCCACGAATTCGCGAATTTCTCGCAAGATTTCCTGCATGCTCTCTGCCGTTTTGTCGGTCTGCACCTGGCCTGACGTCGCGAAGGTCATGTCGCCGCTCGTGTTGGTGCTGATGCGCGAGTTGTAGCCGTAGGACCAGGCTTTGTCTTCGCGCAGATTCATGTTCAATCGTGACTCGAAGCTGCCGCCGATAACCCGGTTCATGATTGACGTTGCGGTCCACGTTTCCGGATTGTAGGGAGCGACTGCGTTACCTGCCACTATGGTGGTGGACTCCGCACCGGGATAGTCGACAAGGATCACTTTCGCTGCCGCCGACCCCGCCTGACCGACGGGCTTACGTGCCGAGTTACCACGCGTATTCCACCTGGTGAACGCGCGCTCGACGGCCGTTCGGGCTTCCTCGATACCGATATCGCCGATCATGTAGATCGTCATATTGTCTGGTGTGATTTCGGCCTTATAAAAAGCCATGAGCTTGTCGCGATCGACCTGCTCGAGCAGTTCTGGCGTCCAGACCGAACCCATCGGGTTTTCGTCGCCATAAATTACGCGATCAAACAGGCCGCTAGCCGCCCGCGAGGGCGCAACCTCCAGATTGGCGAGGTACGCGGAAATCTGCGCTTTGAGCTTCGTGAGTTCCTCGTCCGGAAAGCTGGGGTTCTTGAGCATCTCTGCCGCCAGCAGCAATGACTCCTGGAGATTGCCGTTCAGTATTCGATAGCCGAACGAGCTGCGCTCAAGGCCGTCCTGAAAACTGCCGCTCATACCAATTTTATCTTTCGCAGCCGACAGCTCGTTGGCGTCGAACTTGCGTGTCCCTTTATCCAGCAGGCCAAAGACAAACGTGGCAAGGCCAGGTGCATCGGCGGGCGCAGCCATCGTGCCAGTGTCAATCTGGATAGACACGTCCACCAGCGGAACGCTGCCGCGCGTGGCGACAACAAGCTGCAGCCCATTGCTTAGCGTCGCCGTTTCGATGGGCGGGAAGTTGATGGCGGACTTGGCCGCAACCGCCGGGATTGCCGAACGGTCAATATCTGCTTCCGCCGTCTCGTAGTCCGGGAACGGCAGAACAGTAATCTGGTAGTAGCCGCGAGTCAGCCAGCGCTTGGCGATGTCGCGCAGCTCTTCGGGCGTCGCCGCATTCAGCCAGCCGAGCTCCTGGTTGATGAACAACGGATCGTCCGAATACAGCAGACCTTCGGCCAGCATTCGGCCAATAGACGCACCGGTTTCAAGGGCGCCCAGCATGACCATGTTCACTTTGAGCTTTGTGTTCTCGACGATCTGCGCATCAGGACCGGCGTCGAGATATTCAGCGATTGTCTCGTCGACTATCTCGATGACCTCTGCCGGATCGACGTCCGGACGCAGATCGATCGTCAACGAATACTCGCCGCTCATCACGCGCCCGTACGCATAGCCACTCACGCGCGTCGCGAGTTGCAGGTCATCAACGAGTTTCTTGCGCAGCGGCGAGTTCTTATTTGCAGTCAACGAATCGTTGACTAAATACATCAACGAGGTGTCCTTATCGTTTAGCCCCGGCAATGCCCATACTCGAGTGATGCGCGTCTGACCGACACGGTCGTACATCACCTCTTCGCGATTTTCGACCAGGCGCGGCACCCACTTCTTCGGGTGGGTCAGCGGGATGCCGGTCGGCACGGCGCCAAAATATTGCGATACCTTGGCCCTGGCATCGTCCACGCTAACGTCACCGGCGAGCACCAGCACAGCATTGGATGCGCCGTAGTGCGTCTTGAACCATTCGTGCACGTCATCAACCGACGCGGCGTCGAGGTCTTCCATCGAACCGATGATCGAGTGCCGGTAAGGATGCCCGGTCGGATAAAGGCCTTCGCGAATCTTGTCCCCCATTTGCGCATATGGCCGAGTTTCGCTGCGGCGCTTCTCGTTTTGCACGACGCCGCGTTGTTCATCCAACACTTCCTGAGTAACTGCTCCCAGCAGGTTTCTCATGCGGTCGCTCTCCATCCAGAGCGCCATGTCGAGCGCGCCTGATGGCACCGTTGCGTAATAGTTGGTCCGATCGTTCGACGTTGTGCCATTCATGCCGGTGGCACCCGCGTCGGTAAACGGAGAAAAATATTCACCCTCGCGATTTTCCGTGCCCTGGAACATCAGATGTTCGAACAGGTGCGCAAAGCCGGTCTTTCCCGGCGGCTCATCCTTCGAGCCAACGGCATACCACATGCCGACGAAGACCGTCGGCGTCGAGTGATCGGTGTGCACGATCACCGTAAGGCCATTATCGAGAGTGAATTGTTCGTAAGGTATTTCGACCTGTGTCGCGATGCTGTCGTCGGCGCCAGCATAAGGCGTTAGCGCAAGGAGCAGCAACGCAAGCCAGCGCTTGCGAATTATCTGTTGCAAAAGGAAACCCTCGTTGTTGTTTAAAGCGCAGCCATTACTCGCTGCAACTTGCTCTTAACCTCGGCCGCCAACGGCTCGACTCCAGGGTCTTCGACCAGGGACAGGACTCTTTGCGGATCCATAAAATCAACGTGGACGATACCCGCTGCGTCTTCACGAACAAGTACGTTGCAGGGCAATAACAAGCCGATGTCCGCAACCGCCGAGATTGCCTGGTACGCCAGTCCCGGATTACATGCCCCGAGAATCCTGTAGCCGGGCATGTCCTTGTCGAGCTTGGCCTTCATTTTGGCCGCCACGTCGATATCGGACATTACACCGAAACCTTCTTTTTCGAGTTCCGTCGTGACCTTTTCGATTGCTGCGTCGAAAGAGAGTTCAACCTGTGTACCAAATCCAAACCCAGAGCTCATGTGATGTCCGCCTTTTCTGTGCACGCGGCAGTGCCGCAATAAATATCGTGTAGGAGGTTAATGACGCGATCGGCAGGACCGTCGGTCAGTGAGTAATAAATGGTTTGCGATTCGCGTCGGGTCTTCACCAGTCCCTGCTGCCGCAATCGAGCCAGTTGCTGTGAGAGCGCGGACTGGCTGAGTGGAATCATGTCGTTGAGGTCGCTGACCGACTGCTCGCCTTCGGTCAGCATACACAGCACCATCAACCGACTCTCATTGCCCAGCGCCTTCATCAGTCCCGCCGCATCGGCCGCATGAGTTTGCATATCGCTGGCGTGGGGGAGCGTGGCGCCCTCGTTCGGGGCTTGCCTGTCGCTGGCGTTCATCGTCGCCGCCTTTGGAGCCTATTGAAGGCAAAATATAGAATATTCTAATTTAGATGTCTATAAATTAGATGATTCTACTTTACGCTGGCGCTGTTACGCGCGGTGGGCGCGGAGCGCTATTGGACCAGCGCCGCGGCGGCCGGCGCCATTTTTGCGTTGTCGTGATCGGCGCCTTTGATTACAAATACCTGCCAGTTGAAGCTGGCGCCCAGCGTCTCTGCGCTCGCCTTTGCATCGCGGTACATCTTAAGACCGCGGGTGAGCCGATTCGGACCCTGTCGTATTGCTTCCGGGGTCTTGCGCAAATTGTCCGCATTGGCGTCCGTGTCAGCGCGGCCCTGCAACAACATCAGCGGCTGCGAAAAAATACGCGGCAGATCATCTTCACTGATACCGGACGCCTTGAGCCCGTAGGGATACTCGACGCTGAAATCCGGCATCGTGTACCAGCCCGCATTCGCTGCAATAAAAGTGCTGGCCCGAGCTTCCGGTACGTAATAAAGGAAACGATGCACGAACTGCGACCCGGCGGAATGTCCATAAAGGACATAGTCGTGCTGGGAGCCGCCGGTCCGCCGAACCACTTCGTCGAACAGCGGTTCAATCAACGAAAAGGTCCATTGCTCCTTGTCACGCTGTTCGCCGGTAACAGGATCGAAAACATTGCCCAGGTTGTAGGACGCTGAACCCGGGAAATCGCTTTTCGACAGGTACGGCACGACCACGATAAAGCCGCGAGCCGCTGCATGCGCTTTCCAGTCGGCGTAGTAACGCGGCGCATCACGACTCGCACCGTGCATCACGATCACTATGGGCGTCGTTTCATTGTGCACCACCGGAACATACATTCGCACGGGTACGGCCGGTCCCTGCCAGCCTGAAAACGTCCACTCGGATTCGCGACTCGCGTAATTCTGTACCGCCTGCCAGGCGACCTTCTGCAGGTACCCGGCTGTCTCGCCGTCGAGGCCGGCATCGTAGTCGAGGCCCTCTGGTGACTGGTCATAAAGTGCGGCAAAAAAAGTGCAGGCCGCGAGGTAAGTACCGGCCAGCGTCGGGTGTCGGTCGTCGTCCGTTGTGAGCGCGAGGTCTGGCCGCTCGGCCACCACCTTCGCAAACGACAAACCAACCGGTATAACCTGTGCATCGAGCTCACGACCAATTTCCGTGTAAGCCCTGTCGAGCTGCGCCGTCATTTCCGGTTTGCCCGCGTACGCCCAGGTCATGAAGAACACCAGTCGTGTGCCCTGCTTTCTCGCAATACGCGAGAATTTTCGTGCCGCTTTCCTGAACGCTGCTGCAGAATTCTCAATGATCGGGCCGGCGCTATGGCCCTGCAATACGACGACGTCCCAGTCGTCGCCCGACATTACATTTTTGAAGCCGCCGGCATGCTCCGGCAATTGCCCGCCGGAGATCGTCATGATGCGTGCCCGGGAGTTCTCGGGCGTCAGCACCCCCGAGGACCAGGTCAACTTGCGAAAGTGACTTTGCAGGCCATTGTTGTAGTACGTAAAGCTGTTGCCAACGAACAGTACTTTGGCGGGCAGCACTTCTGACTTTGCGGGTTGCTCGGCATTGGCGCACTCTGGAAGGCTGAACAATGCCATCAGAGTCAACAACAAAAAGGGGGCCAAGCCCCCTTTTCGTTCTTGCAAAGATCGCTGGATCAGAATCGCAGCCTCACGTCGAGGTACGCGTACCGCCCGGTGTCGCGGTGGGCATCATTCCAGTACCCGAAACGGCAATCGCATAGCGGCGCACGTTCATCGGTGAAGTTGTTGACGCCTAAGCGTACTCGCGTATTCGAACCAAACGCCTCGAGATCGTAATCGACGCTGGCATTGTACGTGGTCATGCTCGGCAGCCACCAGTTGACCGTCTCGCCATCAACGGTAATCGCCCTGTCGGCATCGTAGAACTTGCCCAGCCTGAGCATGGAGACATATGCCCCCCAGTCACCCTTCGACCAGCGCAGGCTGGCATTGTATTTCTCATCCATGTTGCCTTCGCGCTGCAGCAGGTCACCGTAGCCACGCAAGGCAAGCGTTGCCGGCAGTTCACCGCTCTTAATCGCATCGTCTACTACCTTGGCAATGCCCGTGGCATCTTGCTTGTACGTGTCGTAGAACGTGCCGACCAGCTTGAACGTGAAATCGCCAACGCTGGTGTCCTTGTCGTAGTAGATACCGATGTCGTGGCCTTCGATCGTGCGGTCGGAAAGGTTCGTATAGATGTCGTCCACGTAGTCGATCTGGCCAGCCGGGCACACCCCGGCCGCGAGGTAGGAGGGGATATCGGCCTCGTCGACTTCATCGCGCCCGACTGCCGGGTTGAAGGTCTGGTCGCAATTGGCCGTACCGGCACTCTGGCGTAGCAGCAGGTCGTATATTCCGTGGTTATTCTCGCCGAACAGGCCGATCGAGTTTTCTTTGTCGATACTCCAGAAGTCCACGGTGAAGGTCAGATTCTCAGTGGCATCCCAGACCAGTCCGATCGAGGTATTGGTAGACTCCTCGGGCTCCAGTTCGCTGCTCCCGCTCGCCCGGCGCTGCACGCTGGGGGTACAGTCGGCGTCAAGGTTCGCGCCCGTCACATCCTCGACAAATTCACAGACGGCATCGACGCGTGTGTTCTGACGAACCACGAGGGTCTCGTTGACCGTGATCAGGTTCGGGGCGCGGAAAGCCTCGGACCAGGAGCCGCGCAGCAGCAGCGGCTCGATCGGCCGCCAGCCGAACGCGAACTTGCCAACGGTCGTGTTACCGACGTCAGAGAAATCCTCGTAACGAAACGCAACCTGCGCGTCAAAGTTCTCGAAGACCGGTATCGCCAGCTCGGTGAACAACGAGCTTACGTTACGACTGCCGCTGTTGTTGCCGGTGGGACTGGAGTTTGCAACATCGGAGACGGACGGGAAGGTCGCCCCCTCATAGGATGTATAGGCGGTCGTGCCGTTCAGGCGCGGGTCGCGTTCATCGTCAAAGGATTCCGAGCGGAACTCGAGGCCGACCAGGAAGCCCACGGGGCCCGCCGGCATCTCAAACAGCTCGGCGTTGGTGAGCTTCAGGTCAATCATCTTGAGATCGGTCGAGTCATTCCGGTAGACGTCGATCAGTGCCGGCTGTAAGCCCTCAAGGTCCCCTTGTGCCCCGGCGAAAATGTTGTACGTATCCGGCGAGGAGGAGAGCAACATCTCCTGCATAATCGTGTTGGACATACGGTTTTTCGTGACGTTGTTGCGCCTGGCCTCGGAGACGACCAGTGCTGTCTCCCAGTCCCAATCCCCCTCGCTGCCGCGGAAGCCCTGCACGAAACGGTAAATGCTGTTCTCTGTAATCGAGACTCGCGGCGCTTCGAGGGCGCGAAAGTTGTCAATCTCCAGGGTTGCGCCCGAATCGGGAATGCTGGTGCCGTCCCCCAGCGTGTCCGATAGTCGATTCGGTGACCCGATGGACCCGAACGGGTTGTAGTAATAATCCGGCCCAATCGCCAGGTCGGACGCGCCGATGCTCAGATAGGCAGCGTCAGCGTTAAAGTTGGAGTCCGCCTCGTACCAGGAGAGCTCGGTGAACGACTCGACGCCGTTCTCCATCTCGTGGTTGATGTAGAGGAACAGGTTTAACCGGTCCAGGTCGGAAACGACATCACGAAACGTGTTTTTGTTGTAGAGGTAGTTCCCCGACGTATCCGGCGCACCGCATATCACGCCCGGTTCGATAGTCCATTCGCAGCGAGCGTCTCCGTCTGGGTAAGTAACGAATTCGTAAGCGCTGTCGGTGAGATCCCTGACTCCTAAACCACTCCTGCCACTCGAGCTTATCGTGTCAACTTCAGCACCATATACGTCCATAAAGCGGGCTGCCTCTGAGCTACTAATCGCCTCGAATTCCAGCTGCGGATACGCCGAGTTGCTGCTGTAGTTCGAATCGAATTCGGATACCCACTCATCGGGCACGAACGGCGAGTAGTCCTCATCCGCCCACTTCGGATCGTCCTGGGCGTTCATCCGGTCACGGTGATAGTAATCAAAGAAAACGCCGACGTTGGTGCGCCCATTGTTGAAGAACTTACCCCACTCCAGGTTGAGTCGCTGGTCGTCACGGGGAAGGTTGTCGTACTCGTCGAAACGCACCCGAACCGTGAGTCCCTCGAACTCCGATTTGAGGACCTCGTTGATTACCCCGGCTACCGCGTCGGCACCATAAATGGCCGATGCACCGTCGCGGAGCACTTCCACGCGCTCGATGCCGTAGACCGGAATGGCGTTGGAATTAACCGAGTTGACCGGCACGAAGGCACCGCCGATCTCCTCGGTTTGATAACCCGCGGAATTCACCATGCGGCGCCCGTTAAGCAGCACCAGCGTATTGCCCGTGCCCATGTTGCGCAGGTTGATCGCGCCGACATCACCGCGCACCGAGTTGACGCCGCCGGAATGCGCGTCCGCTTCGTTGAAGAAGTTTTGACCGACTTCCGGCATTGAATCGAACAGTTCATCGCCGGAACTGATGCCCATGGCCTCGATTTCGATGGCCTCGATCACCGAAACGGCTAGTGCGTCCGAAATTTTCGCACCCTTGATCTGCGTGCCGGTAACCGTGATCTCTTCCAGCGGCTCGTCGTTTTCCTGGGCGCTGGCAGGGAACGCCGTCAATGCCAGAACTATGGAACTTGCCCCCAATATTACGGACTTATGGTTCACGAAACGTGATAGCGATTGGAACATGACTTCCCCCCCATTCTCGGGTTTTCGACAGGCGTCGAAACTTCAGACTTAACATAGTGCTACAGGCCGTTTTTGCTGCTGGCAATGGCCTTTTGTAATGGCCCGAGTCTAGCAGAATCCAGCGCTGTTGCATCCTCCGTTATAGAGGCCGAGAATCGCCGCACGAGACAGGTGCAGAACAAGGAATTGAAATGACAGAAAAGATCCGTGTAATTCAGTACGGGCTCGGACCGATCGGCTGCGCATCGGCCCGGCTGATCGCAGAGCGCGACAGTCTCGAACTCGTTGGCGGCGTTGACGTCGATCCCGCGAAGATCGGCAAGGACCTCGGCGAGGTCATCGGCCTTGATAGCACGCTCGGTATCGGGGTCAAAGAAAATGTTGGCGACGTGAACGCCGATGCCGATGTTGTCGTACACACGACCAACTCGTACTTTGACCAGTTCACGGATCAGATTCTCGAGCTTCTCGACGCCGGCTACGACATCGTCTCCACTGCCGAGGAACTGTCGTTTCCCTGGCTCGACAATGCCGCTGCAGCCGCCAAGCTTGATGCCGTCGCAAAGAAAGCCGGCAAGTCCATACTTGGAACCGGCGTCAACCCCGGCTTCCTGATGGACTCGCTGCCGCTGTTCATGACCTCGATCTCACAGCGAGTCGATCACATCGACGTGACACGAGTCATCAATGCGACAACGCGGCGGGGTCCCTTCCAGGCAAAAATCGGTTCCGGTCTGACAACCGAACAGTTCAACGCCAGGATGGCGGAAGGGCGCATGGGCCATGTCGGGATTCCCGAGTCGACGGCGATGATCTTCGACACGCTGGGGAAGAAGCTCGTCGCATTCGAAAACAACGTCGTTCCAGTCATAGCCGAGAAGCCGGTCAAGACCCCGCACTTCGATGTCGAGGCAGGACAGGTTCGCGGATTGCATCAGACGGTTACTGCGCACTCCGAGGATGGCGAATTCCTGTCACTGACCTTTCGAGCCGCGCTTGACGAGGAGCCGGACGGGGACACGATCACGCTAAAGGGTCGCCCGGAACTGGTCGTCAAGCTTCAGGGCACCAACGGTGACCTCGCAACCGTCGCAATGGCGGTCAACTCGATCAGGAACACGAAGAATGCCGCGCCCGGTGTAGTCACGATGCGTGACCTGCCGATTGTCACAATAATCTAGGAGCGACGGCAGCGCATTCTCAGCAAGATGAGCTATAATCGCCGGCCATCGCCGGGCCCCTCGCCCGGCCGCAGCAACACAGCCATTTCCGGAGCAGTCCATTGAGTCGGGACCAACAATTTTTTGATAATTATTCCCTCGTAATCGGCGTTCTTGCCGCGATCGCGCTGGCGATCCTGGTGCTGGCAATGAAAATGTCGGACCGCACGCAGGGCGTCTACACGCGTGATACCGCCGAATACCGAGCTTCCGTCGAGGAGCGCATCAAGCCGGTCGGGCAGATCTACCTGCCGGGCGATGAGCTACAGACATCCGCCCCTGTCGTCGAAACACTGGAAGAACCCGAGCCCGTCGCTACAGCGATGTCGGGACCTCAGGTCTATAACTCAGCTTGCCTTGCCTGCCACGGCGCGGGCATCGCAGGCGCTCCGATTCTCGGGAACCAGGAGCAGTGGGCACCGCGGATAGCGCAAGGGCTAGACGTATTGAAAGGGCACGCGATCAGTGGCTACAGCGGCGCCCTTGGCTACATGCCCGCCAAGGGTGGGCGTATGGACCTCTCGGACGACGAAATAGGCGCGGCCGTCGAGTACATGGTCAACGAAAC
>CAZTQL010000014.1:19452-35126 GCA_964615665.1 uncultured Woeseiaceae bacterium
AGATTGAACTGTTCGGCAGCAGCGGCCAGCAAATTCCAGCATTGATCATCGGCCTTGCACGCTTCCTCGAGCTGTCGTCCAGCCAGCCGTGCATTGCAAACACCAAAACGCTGCGACTGCCGAAGCCATGCTCGGGCAACACGTTTCGCGACCACGGCGCTCGTCTCGCCGCCCCCGTTTTCTGGTCTAAGCAGGGCGGTGGGCGGTCGCGCCACCTCTACATGCAGGTCAATGCGATCGAGCAGCGGGCCCGAGATCTTGCCCCTGTAACTGGCAACCCGGTCACCACTGCAGCAGCAGTCCGCCTTTGGATCCCCGAGGTATCCACAAGGACACGGGTTCATGGCAGCAATGAGCTGGAAGCGTGCCGGAAAATCGGCCTGTCGCGCGGCGCGCGCGATGCTGATGACACCGGTCTCGAGTGGTTCCCGCAGCACCTCAAGTACGTTGCGATTGAACTCGGGCAGTTCGTCGAGAAATAGCACACCGTTATGTGCCCGCGAGATCTCGCCGGGCCGCGGCCCCTTACCTCCGCCAACCAGGGCCGCCGCCGAAGCGCTGTGGTGAGGTGCCCGGAAAGGGCGGCGGCGCCAGCCGCCGCCACCCACCGGTAATCCAAGCACCGAATCGACAGCCGCGGTTTCGAGCGCGTGCGCTTCGCTCATCGGTGGCAATATTCCGGGGAGGCGGCGGGCCAGCATGCTCTTGCCCGTGCCGGGCGGCCCGACAAACAGCAGGTTATGCCCGCCAGCCGCGGCAATCTCAAGCGCTCTTTTCGCGTGCGGCTGCCCTCTGACGTCCTGTAAATCACCATACGTTTCAGTGTCAGGTGGTAACGGCATTTTGTCGGCGAGACTGATCGGCGTCTGGCCGGACAAGTGCCCCGTGACTTCAAGTAGCGAGGTGGCCGGGTAAACTCTCGCACCTGACAGCGCCGCTTCCGCGCGATTTTGTGCCGGTACGATGCCAGCGCGTCCCGCCGCTTGTGCGCTGATCATTGCCGGCAAGATCCCTGGTACAGAACGCAGCTCACCGCTTAACGCCAGCTCGCCGTAGACCTCCAGTTGCGCCAGCGTTTTGACAGGGAACTGCTTGCGCGCAGCGAGAATACCGAGCGCGATAGCAAGATCGTAACGGCCACCGGCCTTGCGCATGTCAGCCGGCCCAAGGCTGACCGTGATGCGTTGCTGTGGAAAATCAAAACCGGAACTCAAAAGCGCGCCGCGAACGCGATCCTTGCTTTCACGAACGGCAGTCTCCGCCATACCGACGATGGTGAATGCGGGCAGTCCGCCGGAGAGAAAAACTTCGATGGTGACAGCCGGCGCACCGGTGCCGTACTCGGCACGACAGTGCAGTATGGCAAGACTCATGTCGCGGCCCTCCCTGGCCGTCGTCGCAGACCTGAGGAATTACTGTTCGTGCTGCTCCAGTTTGGCCTCAAGTGCCTCGAGCTTTTCTCGCGTACGGGCGAGCACCGCTTCCTGCACCTCGAACTCCTCGCGGGTAACCAGGTCGAGTTTGCTTAACGACGATCTGAGTACGGCGCGAAAATTGTGTTCGAGGTCTTCGCGCATGGAGCGCAGTCCTTCGGGCACGGCGGCGGCGAGCTTTTCTGCCAGGTTTTCAATGGATTCGTTTGTCATAGGCGTTTGATACCTCAGCGCCTCGCAAAACGCCAGCCGCATTATTCGTGTCACCGCTCGATTTGCACGCTTGCTCCCCAAATCGGGGCAACTCCGAATTTAGTTGCACCAAGACGGTGCAGTCGCTCGATTGAGTAATTTATAACACATTGTATTTGAAAGATTTTTCAAACTTGGCACGGTATCTGCTTTATAGCAGGCAGACGTGGCCACTTGCGACCTCACTTAACAATCCGGAGCAAATGAATAATGAACAGCAGAAAAACGGCGTTTATCGCTATCGCACTTCTTTCAAGCGGACTGGCAAACGCCCAGTGGTCAGCCAATATTGGCTTCGCGAGCGACTATTACTATCGCGGCATCTTTCAGTCGCAGTCATCAGCCAGTGGCGGTATCGACTACGAAAACAACGGCTTTTATGCCGGCGTCTGGGCGGCCGATGTCGAGGACGAGTCTCAGGACAGCTTGGGCACGGAAATCGATGGGTACTTCGGTTACGGCGGCGAAGTCGGCGACTTCACCTACGGGATTGGCTTTACCGGCTACTACTACACGCAGGACTTTGACGATACTTACCAGGAGATCAACCTGAGCGGTGGTTACGGGATCGCGACGGTCGATGTCGCTATTGGCGAATACGATAATTTCAGCGGCCCGACGCAGGACTACACCTACTACTCGTTGACGCTCGAAAAGAATGGTCTGTACGGCAAGTACGCGGGCTTCAGCCAAGACGCGGATGGTGAGTACTTCGAACTGGGTTATGGCGCAACGGTTGCGGACATAGACCTCGGTGTTTCCGTCATTTTCAATGACAAGGACCTGAGCGGCACCGGCAGCAGTGACGATTCACTCGTGTTCACGATCGGCAAATCGTTCGACCTGAACTAGTTTACTTGTGGCGGTCGCAAGGCCGCCTTCATTTCTAGGGGAATGACAATGAAAATGATCACAGCGATCATCAAACCGTTCAAGCTGGATGACGTCCGACAGGCAGTCGCTGACGTTGGCATCCAGGGCATCACCGTGACCGAGGTCAAAGGTTTTGGCCGGCAAAGAGGTCACACAGAGCTGTATCGAGGCGCCGAGTACGTCGTCGACTTTCTACCCAAAGCAAAAATCGAGTTGGCAGTTGATGATGCTGTTCTCGAGCAGGTCATCGAGGCCATCGCCAATTCGGCACGCACCGGCAAAATCGGCGACGGCAAGATCTTCGTCACCGAACTGACGCAGGCCATTCGCATTCGCACCGGTGAAACCGGTAGCGAAGCCGTATAGGGAGGGATAACTCGTGGAAGAAACAACTCAAATAGCGGCGCAGGTCACTGAACTGGCTTATGCGCTCGATACTTTTTACTTTCTCGTCATGGGCGCGCTTGTCATGTGGATGGCAGCGGGATTCACGATGCTCGAAGCAGGACTCGTACGTGCAAAAAACACGGCTGAGATCCTGACCAAAAACGTCGGCCTCTACTCCATCGCCTGCATCATGTACATGCTGTGTGGTTACACCATCATGTATCCCGGTGATTTCGGCGGCGGCGTTTTCCAAAGCATCACCACGCTCGGCACCGGATTGTTGACGTCAAGTGACAACGCGGCGGCGGACGTCCTTGCCAGCGGCGGCGACACCTATTACTCGAACCTGTCGGACTTCTTCTTCCAGGTCGTGTTCGTTGCTACCGCAATGTCGATCGTCTCGGGTGCTGTTGCAGAGCGTATGAAGCTCTGGTCGTTCTTCGCCTTTGCCGTTGTTCTAACCGGATTCATTTATCCGGTACAGGGCTTCTGGAAATGGGGCGGCGGCTGGCTGGATACGGCTGGCTTTCTCGATTTTGCCGGTTCCGGTGTGGTGCATTTGTGCGGCGCGGCCGCGGCACTTGCCGGCGTATTGCTGTTAGGCGCTCGCAAGGGCAAGTACGGCAAGGACGGTCAGATCAACGCCATACCGGGCAGCAACCTGCCGCTGGCGACACTCGGCACGCTGATCCTCTGGCTCGGTTGGTTCGGCTTCAACGGTGGCTCGGAACTCAAGGTCTCCGATATCGGTGAGGCGAATGCTGTTGCGCTCGTGTTCGTGAATACCAACATGGCGGCAGCCGGTGGTCTCGTATTCGCACTGTTGCTGTCACGTTTCTGGTTCGGTAAAGCGGATCTGACGATGGCGCTCAACGGCGCGCTCGCGGGCCTCGTCGCAATCACTGCTGAACCGCTGACGCCTGCACCGCTTTCAGCAACGATGATCGGCGCAGTCGGTGGCCTGCTGGTTGTCGGTTCGATCGTGACTCTCGACAAGCTGAAGATCGACGATCCTGTCGGCGCAATCTCGGTGCACGGTGTCGTTGGCATCTGGGGTCTGCTGGCCGTTTGCTTCACCAACCCTGACGCAACTTTGATCGCCCAGTTGATCGGCCTGGTCTCGATATTCGCCTGGGTGTTCATCACCAGCTTTATCGTGTGGTTCGTCATCAAGAAAACGGTTGGCATCCGCGTCTCCGAAGAAGAGGAGTACGAAGGTGTCGACATCAGCGAATGCGGCCTCGAGGCTTATCCCGAGTTCGTAAGCGCCGAATAGTCCCCCCCCCGGCGGCGCTGTCAGATTTGTCATAACGACAGACTGGCAGCGTTGTCGGATTTTGTTTGGGGTCAGACCCCATCTTCTTGGGGTCTGACCCCCATCTTTTTTCATCTTTTCGCGATTATCGCTGTGATTTCGATCACTCCACCCCCGATGCCAACGTGGTCTAATAGTCAACTATCATATTCAGGCAGCATCGCTCGCCGTCGGGAAGCCTTCTGATGCAACACAATCGACTATTGTTGGGATTCGCCGTCATCGCGCTGGCGCTCTGTGGCGGCGCCGTAGCGAGCGAGATTTACAAGTGGACGGACGAAGATGGCAATGCCCACTATCGTGATCGTCCCACGGGCGAGCCCAGTGAAGTGCGCCTCGGAATCTCTTACAGCCGCACTGACAAGGGCGTCGTTCAGCAGCAACAAAAGGCCCGCATGGATTCGCAAGCCGCTCGCCAGGAGCGGCGCGACGCCGCGGACGATGCTGACCGAGTCGCCGCCGAAGAAGCCGCTGCTGCGGCCGACCAGCAGAAACAATGTGAATCGTACCGCGCGAGCCTGCAACGTTATGCGCAGTCTCGACGTATATATCGGGAGGGAGCGGACGGTGAGCGCACCTATCTTGATGACGACGAAATGACGCAGGCGCGTAAACGCCTCGAAGATCACATCGCGGAGAACTGCAGCTCCTGAGCGCAGCAACGGCAAGGCGCGCCCCGGCCGCTGGAGTTACAATGCGGGCCTGATCCCGAAGGAGTGCCCTTTGCCTGCAGCACCCGAGTCTGAAAGCGACACCAGCCAGGCCTATCTGCCCGACTTTTGTTCGCCTGGCACGCTGTTCATTGTTGTGCTGGTGGCCGAGCTCGTCGCGATCGTTCTGACACTGGCGGCGCATGGTGGTGATGGGCAGTTCCTCATCAGCCTGTCGAAAACCTCTTTGTTTGTGCTGTGGCTCGCCTTGCTGAGTACTGCGGTACTCTGCCAGTTGCGCGGTTATCTTGAGCGTGCCGGCAAAACGCTGGCCTTTGTGCTTGGCTTCGGAGTCCTCGTCGTGCTGAGTCTCATCCTCGCCGAAGGCGCCTGGCAGGGCATGTCATGGCTGGGTCAGTCCGGCATTATCAATGCTTCTCACGGCGACTTTGTGCTGCGGACGTTTGCCATCAGCTCGATCGTCATTGCGTTGTTCATGCGCTATTTGTACGTGGCGAGCGAGTGGCGCCGCAGCATCGTGCTCGAAGCACAGGCGCGCATCAGCGCGTTACAGGCGTTGATACGGCCGCACTTCCTGTTCAACAGCATGAACACCATCGCATCGCTGACGCGCAGCAACCCCCGGCAGGCCGAAGAGGCCGTCGAGGACCTGTCCGACTTGCTGCGAGCCACTTTGAGCAGTCCACGAGAGTTGTCATCGCTGCAACAGGAACTGGAAATCGCAGAGACCTACGAGCGCATCGAAAAGCTGCGTCTTGGCGACCGCCTCGCCGTGCGCTGGGACTTTGGTGAAATTCCGATGACCGCGCTCGTGCCCACGCTGACGTTGCAGCCACTGCTCGAGAACGCGATCTATCACGGGGTCGAACTGATGCCGGACGGCGGCGAGGTTCTGGTCTCCGGCAAACGCGATGGCGACACGCTCGAAATCCGGATGTCGAACCCGGTGAGTGACGGCCAGGCCCGGCATGTCGACGGCAATCAAATGGCGCTCTCGAATGTCGAGCAGCGCTTTGAACTCGCGTTCGGCGGTAGCGGCGGCATCAATATTGAAAACAGCAAGGATCGCTTCATCGTAACCTTGCGATTCCCCGCCGAGGAAGAGCACCCGTGAAACTGCTCATCGTCGACGACGAACAGCCGGCCCGTGACCGCTTGCGACGGATTCTCAAGGAGGAGGGCGAGTACACGATTGTCGGCGAGGCCGCTAACGGTCTCGACGCTATTGGACTTGCCGCGAGACTGGAGCCGGATGTCGTCTTGCTCGATATCCGCATGCCGGGACTAACGGGCATCGAAACGGCGCATCACCTCAATAATCTCGAACGCCCCCCGGCCGTTGTCTTTACCACTGCGTATGACCAGTACGCTGTCGAGGCTTTCGATGCGCGCGCTATTGGCTACGTGCTCAAACCCGTGCGCCGCAAGCGCATCACCGCCGCACTCGAGCAGGCAGCGAGGCTGACCAGCAGTGCGCTGCAGGAGGCGGCGATTGACGCGAAACTGAATGCGCCGCGCCAGCAGATTTGCGCGCGCAGTCATGGCGAACTAAAGCTGATTCCGGTCACAGATGTTCGCTGTTTTTGTGCCGACCAGAAGTACGTTCGCGTCGAGCACGAGCACGGCACCGATCTCATCGATGATTCCCTGAAATCCCTGGCCGAGGAATTCAAGCAACAATTCGTCCGCATTCATCGTGGCGCACTGGTTGCCGTCGATCGGATCGAGCGGGTTGAAAAAACAGCGGAAAATAAAAGCCGCGTCGTATTGCGCGGTCGCTCGCAAGTCATCGACAATGAGATGATAATCAGCCGCCGACATGTCGCCGAAGTGCGTCGCCGTCTCAAAGAATCGTAGGACTTATGAAAATCCGAATTGCAACGCGCAAAAGCGCACTCGCACTCTGGCAAGCCAATCACGTCGCTGACTTGCTGCGCGATGTGCCCGGAGTCGATGGTATCGACCTGGTGCCGTTATCGACGCGCGGCGACGAGATCCTCGATCGCAGCCTGCAGAAAATCGGGGGCAAGGGCCTGTTTATCAAGGAGCTCGAGGTTGCGATGCAACTGGGCGAAGCGGACATTGCCGTGCATTCGATGAAAGACGTTCCTGCGGAAATGCCGGATGGCTTTTGCATCGCGGCTGTCCTCGAGCGAGCCAATCATGCAGACGCACTCGTATCACCGAATGGTCAGCAGCTCGGCGAGCTGCCGGAGGGCGCCCTCGTGGGCAGCTCGAGCCTGCGCCGGCAGGCGCAGCTCAAGATGATGCGTGCGGACCTTAAGGTCGAGCCGCTGCGCGGCAACGTCAATACGCGACTCAAGAAACTCGAGAACGGCGACTACGACGCAATTATTCTGGCCGCCGCGGGACTTGAGCGTTTGCAGCTCGGGCAACACATCAGCCAGCAGTTCCTGCCGATACAGATGCTGCCAGCCGCGGCGCAGGGCGTCGTCGGTATCGAGTGTCTGGCTGACAATGCGGAGTTGATCGCTGTTCTTGACACACTCAATCATGAAACGACCGTGCAAACCACGCTGGCAGAGCGTGCCATTGCGAGGCAACTGCAGGCCAGCTGCCAGTCACCGGTAGCAACCTACGCGACTGTCGATGGCGACACGCTGACGGTCACCGCATTGGTCGCGCTGCCTGATGGCAGCGAGTCGATTCGCGACTCGGTATCCGGCCATCGACAAGACGCCGAACAGCTGGGCGACACGCTTGCCGCGCGCCTGTTGGAGAGCGGCGCTCGCGAACTCCTCGACGCGGCCGCCGGTGCCACGCATGCCTGAAACCACGCTGCAGGGCGTCGGCGTACTGGTCACGCGGCCACGAACGCAGGCCGCCGATCTGGTTGCCGCAATCGAGCAGGAAGGTGGCACGGCGCATTGCTTTCCGGTCATTGATATTGCGGCACTCGACCAGACTTCGGTCAGCGCCGCCGCCAGTCGCTTGCCCAAACCCGATATCGTCATTTTTATCAGCCGCAACGCGGTCGAATACGGTTTGCAGTACACCTCTGGCAGCAAGATCGCCGTCATCGGCCCCTCCACCGCCAGGGCGGTGGCTGCGGCCGGGCATATCGTCGATATCCAACCAGCCAGCGGTTATGACAGCGAACGTCTGCTGGCCGAGGCCGAGTTTCAGTCGGTTGACGGCAAGGAGATCCGCATTATCCGAGGCGACACTGGACGGGAGTTGCTCGCGAAAGAGCTGACCGAGCGGGGCGCTAACGTCAGTTACCTCTCGGTTTACCAACGACGCATGCCAGCGGCCGATGCGGAGGCGCTCGCCAGCCTTGAAGCTCGCTGGCGGCAGGGCGACATCTCGATAATCACGGTCATGAGCGTACAATCGCTGCATAATCTCGTAACGTTGTTACCTGACTGGTGCAGGGAGCAACTGGAAACGACGCCTCTGGTGACACCCTCGAGTCGTGTGTTAAAAGAGGCGCTGGACCTTTACCCCGCTTCCCGGCCAATACTTGCTGCGGGGCCACAGGCGCACAGCATGGTTCAGGCAATGATTGCACTGCACAGGACCGACTCCGGACGAACACGATGAGCGATACGAATAAGGATCAGGACGAGACGTTACCCGGGCAGGAGAGCACGCCGGGAGACACGACCGTCGACGAGGTGCTGACTGCCGACGAAGAGGCGGCGGAAGACACCGCTGACACCGCTGACACCGCTGACACCGAGACAATTGAGCCTGCCAAAGAGCCAAAAAAACGCGGCAATGGGGTTTCCTGGCTCGCGTTGCTGCTGTCGGCGGCCGCCCTGGGTGCCGTTGGCTACACGCTCTATTTAGATTGGCAGAGCAGTGATGACGGCAGCGTAAATGCTGCGGTAACCGGGCTCGAATCGCAGGTCGCTACCACCCGCCGTTCTGTAACGGAGCTGTCGGATCGTGTTGCCGCAATTAATGTCGGTGAGGCTGCCACGACGGCGGACGTCGACGCGCTGCGCGGTGAGCTCGACGAGCGCATTCGCCTGTTGAATTCACTCCCGTCAAGAATGTCGACGCTCGAAAGTACGATGGCATCGCTGGCTGGCGTGTCCACCAGCGCGCGCAATACCTGGCTGCTGGCGGAAGGCGAGTACTACCTGCAAATCGCCAACGCGCAGTTACAACTGGCCAACAACCCGCAGCTCGCGTCGATGGCACTGAGCATGGCAGACGAACGCGTTGTACAGATTGCGGATCCCGCATTGACCGATGTGCGCCGCGCAATTTCGGATGAACTGGCCGCGCTGGACATCATGGAAAAGCCGGACATCGCGGGCGCAACCTTGACGTTGGCCAGTCTGGCAAGAGTCGTCGAGTCATTGCCGCTGGCGAGAGCGGTGCTTGCTGATGCACCAGAGGATGAGGGCGTCGACGCGGACCAAAGCGGCATGGACCGCGCGTGGACGTCGATGAAGTCGGCCGTCTCCGGCCTCGTGAAAGTGACGCCGCCGGAGCAGGACAAGCTGGTCATGCTGACCACGGACGGCGAGTATGTCTTACGCAATAACATCGCACTGCAGTTGCAGTCAGCGCGGCTGGCATTACTACGCGGCGAACAGGCGGTATTTGAACAGTCGCTCGATGACACCAGCGCATTACTTGACAAGTATTTCGACGCCGACAGTGCACAGGTCGCAAGCACCCGCGAGACGCTATCTGAAATTCGCGGTAACGTCTTTACGACCTCGGCACCAGACATCTCGCAGTCGCTGCGGCTGTTGCGCCAGTATCGGACGCTGACCGAGAGTTCGCAGTGAAATTTGGCATCATTGTCGTCCTGGCGCTTTTCGCCAGCGCATTTGCGGCACATTTCCTGCTGGCCGACCCCGGCTATGTGGTCATCAACTTCCGTGGCTACATGGTCGAGATGTCAGTACCGGTGCTGCTCGGCATTGCGCTGCTGCTGGTTTTTACGGTCTGGGTCATACGCAAGATCGTGTTGGCACCGCGGCGCGTCGGCGAGGCCGCCGGGCGCTACCGCTCCGCACGCTCCGGCCAAAAACTGACGCGCGGCATGATTGCGGTCGCCGAGGGTAATCTCGCGCGCGGCGAAAAGATGCTCGGACGCGCGGCGAGCACCAGCGACTCACCCTTGTTTAATTACCTGCAGGCTGCTCGAGCCGCCCATTTGCAGGGCAACGACGCGCGGCGCGACGAATGGTTGCGGCTCGCCTACAAAGAAACGCCTGAAGCCACCAATGCCGTGCTTCTGACGCAGGCGGAGTTTCAGATCGATCGCGGTGAAAAAGAAAAGGCCCTGGCGACGCTGCGGCAACTCGACGAAAACTCCCGCAACCATGCCCAGGCGCTGTCGCTACTCGGCCGCCTGTACTACGAACTCGAGGATTGGGACTCCCTGGCGGCGCTGCTGCCACGGCTCCGAAAGAACAAGCAGATCAAGGCTGGCACGCTGGATAAGTGGACCATCCGTATCCACTCCGAAGCACTGCGAGCAGCCCCGGACACCGTCACTGTCGATACGGTATGGAAGGCTGTCGCACGCACACACAAGTCGGACGCTTCCCTGCTGGAGGCTTACTACACTGCGCTGATGCGAGCCGGCGAATCCGATCGCGTCGAGAAGGAGCTGACGGCGGCGTTGAAATCGAACTGGCGCGGTCCGCTGGTTCGGCTATTCGGTCTGGTCGAAACCGGCGATACGACGAAGCAGCTGAAGAAAGCCGAGGCGTGGTTGAAGAAATACGACGATGACCCGGACCTGTTGCTTGCGGCCGCGAGATTGTGCCTGCGTAACGAGCTATGGGGCAAAGCGCGCAGCTACCTGGAAACGGTTATCAACCTGCGACCGACGCCCGAGGCTTATCAGGAATACGGCAACCTTCTAAACCAGCTCGGCGAAGCGGACGCGGCCGCCGATGCTTATCGTGATGGTCTCGGCATGGTTGCAGCCAAACCATTAACCGCGATCCCGCACATCGCCGCCGAGACACAATAGCTCTGAGCGCGGTCAACTACTGAACATGTTTACGCTCGTTACAGGAACAGGCTACACGGGACTTCGCTTGTTGCACATGCTGCCTGCCGGCGAAGCAGCCGGCTTGAGCCGGTCGGGGGGCGACTCAGAGCGAACGAGCTTTGTTTTTGATCTGGATTCCGCGACCTCTCTGCCCACCAACCTGCCGGACGACTACGCGGTCGTCTACACGGTGCCACCGGCCGGGAGTCCCGATCACAGACTCGACCGATTTCTGCCAATGCTCGACCCCACGCCCAAACGATTCGTCTACATCAGCACTACCGGCGTTTACGGTGACTGTCACGGGGAACGAGTTAATGAAGCCACATCGGTCAACCCGTCCAACGAGCGCTCGGCGCGTCGGGTCGCTGCGGAGAAACGATTAGAGGATTGGGCGCGCGGCAACAAGTGCAGGCTCGTCGTGTTGCGGGCTCCGGGCATATACGGGCCTGGCCGTCTAGGCATCGAGCGGATTGAAGCCGGTATGCCGGTGTTGAACGAGCAAAGCGCCAATCCTGGCAATCGTATTCACGTTGACGATCTCGTTCGCTGCTGCATCGCGGCGCTGTCGCCGGCCGTACCGGCCGGCATCTATAACGTCGGCGATGGCGATCACCGCAGCTCTCACTGGTTCACTAACGAAGTAGCCCGCCTGCTGGAGCTGCCCGCGCCGCCGGAGGTCAACCTTGATGAGGCCAGGCAGCAGTTCTCACCGCAACGCTTGTCGTTCATGACGGAGTCGCGCGTCGTGGATACGACAAAGATGCGTGACGTGTTGGGCGTAACTCCGCGTTATGCCAATCCCGAGGACGGCATCAAAGCAAGTGTTGGAGCGCCCCTTGGGCGCGATCCTGCCGCGATCCTGTAGGAGCGCCCCTTGGGCGCGAAGCGCAGCGGCGGCCGTCAGGCCGCAAAAAGGATCGCGCCCAAGGGGCGCTCCTACATTACGGCTGGCTGCGAACGCTGCGCAGCCAGGCCGTCAGCGGCTTCCACTCGTCCCAGTCCGGCCATGCCAGGTACTCGGGCAACTCGAAAATACCGAGGCCGCGCGTGTACGCTCGCACGTAATTCTGCGCTTCGCGCAATGCTGCTATGTAAGGCGTCCGCGCCTTGAGCAGGTACTCGTCCAGGTCATCATAAATCAGCGTATTGTCGCGCACGCGATTGGCCACAGTGCCGACCTTCGCCTGCTTGCGCTCGATCTTGCCGATGTTTTTCAGCTCGTCGAGGAATTTGGTGGTGGCCTGCATGTCGATGGTCGACGGCAGCACTGGCACAATGATGGTCTCCGCGTGCTTGACGAGGTCAACCAGTTCCTTGCCATGTGAGCGAGCGGGCGCGTCGATAATGACGAAGTCGGCGGTACGCGGAACGTGCCGCAGTCCCCCGTCGAATCCGGCAACGCCGGTGATTTTCGCTCGGTTATCGGGTCGACGGTCAAGCCAGTCAAGTCCCGATCGCTGCGGATCGTAATCGGCGAGCGCAACGCTGGCGCCTTCGTTAGCAAAATAGGATGCAATATTGGTGGCGAGAGTGCTCTTGCCACAACCACCTTTCGCATTCAAAACCATTATGTGCCGCATGACTGTCTCCAAGGGCGATGTTGTTAGTGTGGCTTGATATTTATGTAAAACTACAGAGGCCAACATCAAAAGTCCATTCGACTCAATCTGGCGACTGTTACACTGAAAAAATGCAGCTCGACTACCTTGAAATGCACGGCACCGGCAACCGTATCCTTGTTGTCGATCAGCGCATCCATAACCTGCCGCCGCCCGATTTGGCGACGATAAAACAACTCGGTCGGGGCATTATCGGACCCGCTTTTGACCAGGTAATGTGGGTTACAACGGCCGTTGATTCGGACCACGCTGCCAGCTACCGCGTCTTTAATGCCGACGGCTCCGAAGTAGAGCAATGCGGCAATGGTGTGCGCTGTGTGGCGCGGGTGCTAGCAGGCGAATCACAGGATAATCAGTCACTTACGCTCGAAAGTCCGGCCGGCCTGGTGGAGGCGATCATACTCGACGACGGCCTGATATCGATCAGCATGGGCGCGCCGCAGTTCGAGCCGTCGCGTATTCCTTTTCTCGCCGGCAACGAGGCCCTCTCTTATGAACTCGAGGCTGATGGACAAACGTTCGATGTTGCCGCGGTCTCAATGGGTAACCCGCACTGCGTGCTGCAGGTGCCCGACGTAACAACCGCGCCGCTCGCCCGAATCGGACCAATTATCGAGCACCACGAACGCTACCCCGAACGCACCAATGTGGGCTTCATGCAGATCGTCGATAACACGACGATTGAGCTGCGTGTGCATGAGCGTGGCGTGGGCGAAACACAGGCCTGCGGCACCGGCGCCTGCGCCGCGACCGTGGCGGGACAGCGGCTCGGACTGCTGGACCCGGAGGTCACCGTGCGGCTGCCGGGTGGTGAAGTCATGGTAAGCTGGCGCGGCGGCCGAAATCCGGTCTGGCTGACCGGCAATGCCGAGCTGATCGCTGAAGGAACTGTAGAGCTATGAGTACGCAACCAGAACAGGACTACGTTGACGAAGCGCTGTCAGACGAGGCTGTCTGCGATTTCCTGGCCGCGCACCCCGATTTTTTCGAACACAATCCAAAATTGCTGAGCGTGCTCGAACTACCGCATGCCACGGGTACTGCCGTATCACTGGTGGAACGGCAGGTAGCGGTATTGCGGGAGAAGGATCTTAAGCGCAAGCGACAGTTGCAGGACCTGATCGAGGTGGCGCGTGCGAACGATGTGCTGTCTGCCAAGATTCATGAATTCAGCAAGCAGTTGCTGGCTGCCAACAGCCTCGCCAGCACTATCGCGGTCATTGAAACGGCCATGCGTAGTGGGTTCGATGCAGACCAGGCCGTGCTCGTGCTATTCGGCGATCCCGATAATTTTTCTGATATTGATGCCGGGCGATTCTTTCATGTCATCGGTCGTAAAGACCCGTCGCTCAAACCATTTAACACGTTCCTGAATGGTAGCGGCGCACGCTGCGGTCAAATACGCGACACTCAGCGCGAATTCCTGTTTCACCGCGACGCCGAAGAGATCGGCTCAGCCGCCCTGGTGCCAATCGGCAAGGGCGCGGAAATTGGCTTTCTCGCAATCGGCAGTGTCAGCAGTGACCGGTTTCACCCGGGCATGCGCATCGATTTTCTGACTCGACTTGGAGATCTCATCGCGGGAGCCCTCAAGCGTTACTAGGGACGATCGATTGGACAATGCTGCCTGGATCGAGCGCTTCATCCGCCATCTCGAGACCGAGCGCCGGCTGTCGCCGTTAACCTGTAAGAACTACCGTCGCGACCTCGAGATGCTACTGGCGTTTTTGGAGAACGCCGGCCTTGCCGAGTGGCGGGACCTGGATGCCGAGCACGTCCGGTCCTATTCCGCGGCCAGTTTTAGAAAGGGCCTGAGTGCCAGGAGCATTCAGCGCCGCTTGTCGGCGGCACGCACTTTTTTTCGTTACCTGATTCGGGAAAAACACGTGGACAAAAATCCGGTGACGTCGGTGTCTGCGCCGAAGGCAAAAAAACGTCTGCCGGGCAACCTGGATGTCGACCGCATGGCGCGATTGCTCGATATACCAGGTAAAGGCGCGCTCGTGGACCGCGACCGCGCGATGCTGGAGTTGTTGTATTCGTCGGGGCTACGGCTTGCCGAACTCGTCAATCTGAACTGCGGCGATGTCGACCCGCACGACGCAACCGTGCGAGTCACCGGCAAAGGCAGCAAGGAGCGCATCGTTCCGGTTGGCCGGCACGCGTTAAAAGCGCTGGCACGCTGGCAGAAGTCGCGCAATGGGCTGGCCGGTGTCGAGGAGACGGCAATGTTCGTCAGCAACCGGGGTACCCGCATCAGCCCGCGCTCGGTGCAGGCGCGAGTCAGCCACTGGGCCCGTCGCCAGGGCATCGATACCAACGTGTACCCGCACTTGTTCAGGCACTCATTTGCAACCCATATGCTTGAATCGAGCCACGACCTGCGCGGCGTACAGGAGCTGCTCGGGCACGCAAATATAGCGACAACGCAGATTTATACTCACCTTGATTTCCAGCATTTGGCCCAGATATACGACCAAACTCATCCACGAGCGCGCAAGAAAGACTAGCTAACAGCGCCGCAGCAGGAACCAGAATCATGGAACAATTTCGAGGGACGACCATTGTCTCGATCCGCCGCAATGGCAAGGTCGCCATCGCCGGCGATGGTCAGGTCAGCATGGGCGATACCGTCATGAAGGGTAACGCCCGCAAAGTGCGGCAGCTCGCAGACGGCCGCGTGATCGCCGGCTTCGCGGGTGGCACCGCCGATGCTTTTACGTTGTTCGAACTGTTCGAGACCAAACTCGAGCAGTACGGGAACCTGACTCGCGCGGCAATCGAGCTGGCCAAGGACTGGCGCACCGACCGGCGCTTGCGACGTCTTGAGGCGCTGCTGTGCGTCGCTGACAAGGACGCCTCATTTATCATCTCGGGAAACGGCGACGTTATCGAGCCGGAAGATGATCTTATGGCCATCGGCTCCGGCGGTCCCTACGCCCAGGCAGCGGCCAGCGCGCTCCTGAAAAACACCGATTTGTCGGCACGCGAAATTGTTGAGAAAGCCCTGCTAATTGCAAGCGAAATCTGCGTGTACACGAACCACCACATCACTATCGAAGAACTGTAACTTGTGGGGGCGCGCCTTGCGCTGTGGGAGCGCGCCTTGCGCTGTGGGAGCGCGCCTTGCGC
>CAZTQL010000015.1:0-34942 GCA_964615665.1 uncultured Woeseiaceae bacterium
GCTGCTTTTCCTGGGCGCTAATGCCAGCGCGCAGGAAGGCAACAAGCTGCAAGACATTCAGGTGCAGAGTCTGCCCGGCCAACGCGTCGAACTGACGCTGGTCATGAGTGAGTCGGCGCCCGAACCGCTGTCGTTCACCATTGAGAACCCGGCACGCATCGCACTCGACCTGCCGAACACGACGCTGGGCTTGAGTTCGCGTCGCCAGGACGTCAACCTCGGACCTCTCGACACGGTCCTGACGGCCGAGGCCAACGGTCGCACCCGCGTGGTACTGAACCTTGGTTCCATGGTCGAGTACGAAACACGCCGTAGCGGCAACACGGTTATTGTCACCCTGGGTGCCGGAGACGATTACAGCGCAGGTACTACCCAGTTCGCCAGCGCGCCGGCTTCTGATACCCGTTCTTATGCTGCCCCCGGCAGCCGTTCGATTTCGAATGTTGATTTCCGCCGCACGACTGAAGGCGGAGGCCGTATTATTGTCGAGCTGACCGACCCGTCAACGCCTGTCGATATTCGCCAGGAAGGCGGCCGCGTTGTAGCGACGTTCAAGGACACAAGTCTGCCGGCCGAAATGATGCGCCGACTGGATGTCATGGATTTTGCAACGCCGGTAACGACGGTGGATACGCTGCGCACCAATCGCGACGCACGCATCGTGATTTCGGCCAACGGAAATTATGAGCAGCTTGCTTATCAGTCGGACAATGAGTTTACGATCGAAATCAATCCTGCGTTGACGGAGACGGAACAGGATTCGAGCCTGTTCTCGGAGACGAAAGAATATGAAGGTCAGCGCCTGACGCTGAACTTTCAGGACATCGAAACGCGGGCTGTTCTGCAGCTGTTGGCTGAGACCTCCGGCAAGAACATCGTGGTATCCGATACCGTACAGGGCAACGTGACGCTGCGCTTACGCAACGTTCCGTGGGACCAGGCGCTGGATATTGTCATGACCACCAAAGGTCTGGACATGCGGCAAAACGGCAACGTCATTATTGTCGCGCCGGCCGAAGAAATCGCGGCGCGTGAGACGGCCGATCTTGAAGCCAAGCTCGCGATCAGCGAGCTGGAGCCGGTCTATTCCGAGTTCCTGCAGGTCAACTACGCGAAGGCGTCTGATCTCGCCAGCCTGATCACCGGTAGTGGGGGCGGCAACCCGCTGCTGTCGGAAAGAGGCAGTGTAGGCGTCGATGATCGCACCAATACGCTACTGGTTCAGGATACGGCGGAGCGGTTGCAGAATATTCGCCGCCTGGTTACTACACTCGATATTCCGATCAAGCAGGTATTGATCGAGTCACGCATCGTCGTTGTTAACGACGACTTCAGCCGCGACTTTGGTATGCGCCTGGGCGTTACAGCGGTCAACGAAAACGGTGATGACGGTCTGACCGTTATTTCCGGCTCGGGTACTGGCACGGACACGATGATTGGTTCAGCCATCGATAACCTTGCCAATAACGGCACGATCTACCCGGTCGCATTACCGACGCTTAGCAATCGTTACAATGTTAATTTGCCAATTGGGGATGCGGCCGGCCGCTTCTCGCTCGCCGTACTGGAGGCTGATTACCTCGTGGATCTTGAATTGACCGCCATGGAAGCAGAGGGTCGCGGTGAAATTGTTTCGACGCCGCGCGTCATCACGGCCAATCAGAAAGAAGCGACGATCAAGCAGGGTGTGGAAATTCCGTACCAGGAGTCAGCGTCTTCCGGCGCAACGACCGTGCAGTTTAAAGAGGCGGTACTGGAGCTTGTCGTAACGCCGCAGATTACACCGGATAACAACATCATCATGGATCTGCGCGTCAGCAAGGATAACGTCGGTGACATCATTTCGACCGGCGGCCTGGGCGGCACAGTACCGAGTATTGATACCCGCTCTGTCGAGACGCAGGTGCTGGTAGCAAACGGGCAGACCGTCGTGCTTGGTGGCATCTACGAGACGGAACGCCGCGAAACAATCAACAAGGTACCGTTCCTCGGTGACATTCCGTTCGCCGGTGTCCTGTTCCGCAGCAAGCAACGGACGGACAACAAAGCCGAGCTGCTGATTTTCGTGACGCCGCGAATTCTTGAGGAAGGCTCCACCATCTACTAGGCTTTGCGGATTCTTCATTATCAGAAAGCCAACCTTCGGGTTGGCTTTCTTCTTACAGCCAGTGCAAAAAATAGGTAATACGCCTGCTTCATGAAACACCCGAAGAATATCTTTCTCATCGGCCCGATGGGCGCCGGCAAGTCCGCGGTTGGTCGACAGCTGGCGCGTTCGTTGCACCTGACGTTCGTGGATAGCGACGACGAAATCGAATCGCGTACGGGCGTGGACATTGCATTCATTTTTGAAAAAGAGGGTGAGGCTGGTTTTCGCAAGCGTGAAGCGAGCACAATCGATGATTTGACACGGCACGACGGTGTGGTGCTTGCGACCGGCGGTGGCGCCGTCATCGATCCGGACAGTCGCAGCCGTCTGGGGGGGCGCGGCTACGTGGTGTACCTGTACACCACCGTCGACCAACAGTTTGCACGTACTCATAAAGGTCGTGAGCGGCCACTGCTGGAAAACGGCGATCGCCGCGAAATCCTGGAGAAGCTGTTGGTCGAGCGTGACCCGATGTACCGGGAAATCGCCGATCTGGTCGTTGAAACCGATGGCCGCAAGGTACATTCGGTCGCCAGGGAAATCATCGACCACGTGTCGTAGTCGCCGCGCGGGTCGACGAGCGCTTGCCGCTACAAGCATCCCGATATTGCGGTAATCTACGCCAATGTCTGTAGTAACTACTCTCTCGGTCGACCTTGCGGAGCGAAGCTATCCGATCATCGTCGGTCGTGATTTGCTGAGCGGAAACTTCGATCTGGCCGAATACGTGCGTGGCCGTGACTGCCTGGTTGTCAGCAACGAGACGGTGGCGCCACTGTATCTCGATAAGCTGCTGGGCGACCTCAAGGGTCTTAACGTCGCACACCTGAATCTTGCGGACGGCGAAGCGTACAAGACGCTAACGGCGGTTGGCGATATTCTCGACGAGCTCGTTCGACTACGTGCGAATCGCGATACCACGGTAATCGCGCTTGGTGGTGGCGTCGTTGGTGACATTGCCGGTTTTGCCGCCGCCTGTTACATGCGCGGCGTCGCTTTTGTCCAGGTACCGACGACCTTGCTCGCACAGGTGGACTCTTCGGTTGGCGGCAAGACCGGCGTCAATCACGAGCACGGCAAGAACCTGATCGGCGCGTTTCACCAGCCGACAGCGGTTCTCATTGATACCGATACGCTTGGAACACTGCCGCAGCGCGAATTACACGCGGGCCTTGCCGAGGTCATCAAGTACGGTGCTATTTGTGATCGTGATTTTTTCGCCTGGCTTGAAACGCACATGCACGCGTTGCTGGAAAGAGACCCGGAAGCACTGGCGACGGCAATTTGCCGCTCATGTCAGCTGAAAGCCGAGGTAGTTGCCGAGGACGAGCGTGAGTCGGGGCGCCGTGCGATCTTGAATTTCGGCCACACCTTCGGCCACGCAATTGAACACAGCCAGGGCTATGGCGAATGGCTGCATGGCGAAGCGGTCGCCGCAGGCATGGTGTTGGCCGCAAAACTGAGCGGCATCGACCCGGCTGAGGTCGACCGCCTGCGAGACCTGCTTGCCGCTGCCGGGTTGCCCGTGGCGCCGCCCGCCATTTCGAACAGTCGTTGGATGTCCGCGATGGGCATGGACAAGAAAGTGCAGCAGAAGCAGCTGCGCTTCGTCTTGTTGCGATCTTTGGGTGACGCATACACTACCGCCGACTACGATCATGATCGCCTGCAGTTATTAACCAGCGGTGCCGCTTGATGCAGGCTGGCGGCCTCGCACCCTACGCTGCCGACGAATCACTCAGTCGGGGCAGGAAATACGACGAGCCTGGCTCGGCTTATCGTGGCGAATACCAGCGCGATCGCGACCGCATTATTCATTCAACGGCCTTCCGGCGCCTGATCTATAAAACGCAGGTCTTCGTGAATCACGAGGGCGACTTGTACCGCACTCGTCTGACGCACTCCCTGGAGGTGTCGCAGATCGGGCGCACCGTCGCCGTCGCGCTGCAACTTAACGAACCGTTGACCGAGGCCATCTGCCTGGCCCACGACCTCGGGCACACGCCATTCGGTCACGCCGGCCAGGACACCCTCAACGACTGCATGCGCAGCTACGGTGGCTTCGAGCACAACCTGCAGTCGCTGCGCGTCGTCGATGAGCTCGAGGCGAAGTACGCGGACTTCCCGGGCCTCAATCTCATGTTCGAAACTCGCGAAGGCATCCTCAAGCACTGCTCTGCGCGCAACGCGCGCGAGCTGGGTGACATTGGCGAGCGCTTCCTGAAGCGTTTGCAGCCCGGTCTCGAGGCTCAGATTGCCAACCTCGCCGATGCCATTGCCTACAACAACCACGACGTCGACGATGGTTTTCGCGCCGGTCTTTTGAGTCTGGAGCAACTGCGTGAGCAGCCGTTATTCGACGCACAGTTTCTACGGGTCGAACGCCGCTATCCGAAGCTCGATGACCGGCGGCTGATCTACGAGATCAACCGGCGCATGATTGGGACCGTCGTTACTGACCTGATCGAAGCGACCCGCCGCAAACTCCAGGCATTCGCGCCCGCGTCGATCGACGAGGTGCGCGCTGCTGGTGAGCCGCTCGTCTGTATGTCCGACGAGATCTACGCGCAACATGTGTCGCTCAAGAAGTTTCTGCACCGACACCTGTACTCGCACGAGCAGAAGCTCGAGATGACCAAAAAAGTACAGGTAATCGTCAAAGAGCTGTTTGCCGCTTACAGCGACGATGTGCGCCGTATGCCCGACGAATATGCCGATGCGGCCGAGCGCCTCGATGCCGACGCCCGAGCGCGCGTTATCGCCGATTACATTGCCGGAATGACGGACCGCTACGCGATTGCCGCACACGAGGCGATCGCAGCCTGATAGAATTCTCGGCGATCTGCAGGAGCAAGTTAGTGAAACCCAAGAATATTCCCAACGGGGAGCGCCTGATTTTTGCCATGGACGTGGCTGATTGCGGGCGCGCGCGGGCGCTCGCCGAAGAGCTCGGCGACGCGGTCACGTTTTACAAGATCGGGCTGGAACTGATGATGAGCGGCGAATACTTTGAGCTGCTCGACTGGCTGCTTGAGCGCGACAAGAAGGTGTTTTGCGACCTGAAGTTCTTCGACATTCCGGCCACCGTCGGCTCAGCCGTGCGGCAGCTGCAACACCGCGGCGCCACTTTCGTGACAGTACATGGCAATCGGTCGATCATGGAGGCAGCCGCCGAAAACAAGGGCGACACGCTGAAAGTGCTTGGAGTCACTGTACTCACGAGCCTCGATCGGGGTGATCTGGACGACCTCGGCTTTGCGTGCGACCTGGAAGCGCTGGTGTTGTCCCGCGCGCGGCAGGCGCTTGATTCAGGCTGTGACGGGGTCATTTCATCGGGTCTCGAGGTGCCTCGGTTGCGCGAGTATGTGGATAACAAGCTGCTGGTCATCTCACCCGGCATTCGGCCGGTCGACAACAAACCGGTGGGCGACCAGAAGCGCGTCGTCACGGTCGAAACGGCATTTTCAAACGGCGCTGACTATATCGTCGTTGGTCGGCCCATTCGCGATGCGGCCAGCCCACGAGCCGCCGCGGAGGCGATGCAGGAATCCATCACCGCACAGTTAGGACAATAATGAGCGAGTTGAAGAACGATCTTTTTCTACGAGCGCTGCGACGCCAGCCGGTGCAGCGAACGCCTGTGTGGATCATGCGCCAGGCAGGTCGTTACCTGCCGGAGTACCGTGAGGTGCGGGCGATCGCCGGCGACTTCATGAGCCTGTGTCGCAATGCGGAGCTTGCGTGTGAAGTGACCTTGCAGCCGCTGCGGCGATACAAGCTCGATGCGGCGATCCTGTTCTCTGACATCCTGACGGTGCCGGACGCTCTCGGGCTTGGACTGTATTTTGCCACCGGCGAGGGCCCCCGTTTCGAGCGACCGGTACAGAATGCGGCGGCGATAAGAAAGTTAGCGGTTCCGGACGTGAAGTCCGAACTCGGCTACGTTTTCGAGGCGGTCGGCACGATTCGCAAGGCACTGGACGGCGACGTGCCACTGATTGGTTTTGCCGGTAGCCCGTGGACGGTAGCGACGTACATGGTGGAGGGGCGCTCGAGCCGCGATTTCGCGACGATCAAGGGGCTGGCAAAAGAAGATCCGGACTCGCTGTTGCGCCTGCTCGATGTTGTCACCGAGACGACCGTGCAATATCTGAATGCGCAGATCGAAGCTGGCGCTCAGGCCATCATGGTATTCGATACCTGGGGATCGGCGCTCGAACCTGACGATTATCGTCGCTTCTCCCTTGCCAACATGCAGGCGATTATCGACAACCTGGCCCTTAACCAGGGCAAGGAGCCGGTGCCGGTGGTTCTATTCACCAAGGGAGCCGGGGAGCGGCTACGCGATATGGCGGAGACGGGCTGCGATGCGCTTGGCGTCGACTGGACGACAGACCTCGCGACGGCGCGCGACTACGTGCAGGACAAAGTTGCACTGCAGGGCAATCTAGACCCGGCGACGCTACGAGAGAGCCCCGAGGTTATTCGTCAGGGCGTTGCGGATACTTTGGCGAGCTACGGACAGGGTCCCGGGCACGTCTTCAATCTCGGACACGGAATTACACCGGACATCGATCCCGAGAATCTCGGCGTTCTCGTCGACGCCGTCCACGAGCTCAGCCCGCAATATCACGACTAAATCTCTCGGCGCCCTGTAGAGGACTACAGAAGTTCGACTTCGAGGATGATGCAGTCCTGCACGACGTCTGGCATGTTGCCGCCGTGCGTTTCGGCCGGCGCCCACACGGCGTCCCCGATCTTGAATTGCTGCATTCTCTCACCGCCGGTGCCGTCATCTTCCAGCCACGCACAGGTCTGCAAATAGACCATCACGCGATCGGGATGCGCGTGCAATGACTGGGTCTCACCTGCGCGTAATATTTGCTTCAGCACACGGACATCGTCGTTCTCGAAGACGAGTTCATAAATGTGTGGCGCGACGTAGAGCGGATCCAGCGGTTTCGGGACCGCAGCGGAACCCACCACCGCAGCCAGCAACAGCAGCGGCACAAAGGAAATCAGTTTACTGCCCGGCATTGTGGGCCCTCCGAATAGCGAGCGTCGGCTGCATCAGTCCCGCAGTTCGCGGCGCAGGATCTTACCAACGTTGGTTTTTGGCAATTCGTCGCGAAATTCAATCAGTTTCGGGCGCTTGTAGCCCGTAAGGCTTGTGCGGCAATGCTGAATCACGTCTTGCTCGGTAATGCTGTCGTCGGTACGCACAGCGAACACCTTGACGATCTCCCCGGAGCGCTCGTCGGGAATGCCGATAGCAGCGGCCTCCAGGATCCCGTCCATCTCGACAACGACGTTCTCGATTTCATTGGGATACACGTTGAAGCCGGATACCAGGATCATGTCTTTCTTGCGGTCCTCGATCCACAGGTAGCCGCCCTCGTCCATGCGCCCGATATCGCCGGTGCGCAGCCAACCACCCGGCAGCATGACGTCTGCCGTATCGGTCGGCCGCTGCCAGTATCCTTCCATCACCTGCGGGCCTTTGATACAGATTTCGCCAACCGAACCGATCGGCAGGGCGTTACCGTCGTCGTCGGCAATGACAACCTCGGTAGACGGTATCGGCAGGCCGATCGAGCCATCGAAGTCGCTGTCGATTCGGCAAACGACCGCGGCAGGCGAGGTCTCCGTTAGTCCGTAACCCTGCAGGATTGTGCAGCCCGTGGCTTTCTTCCAGTCTTTCGCCACGGCCGGCTGGACGGCCATGCCGCCGCCAATGCAAACGCGCAGATGGCTGAAATCAATCTCTTTGAAAGACGGCGTATTCATGAGGGACGCGAACATCGTATTCACGCCAGTGAAAAGGCTGAATTTATACTGCGCCATTTCCTTGGCGAACCCTTCGAAGTCGCGTGGGTTGGTAATCAGGACGTTCAGGCCGCCCTGCGCCATCATGGTCAGGCAGTTCCCCTGCAGGGAAAAGATGTGATAAAGCGGCAGCGCCGTAATGGCGATGATCGGCTCGGCGCCCCGGTGCGCGTCGCCCTGCCATGTGATGGTCTGCTGCACGTTGTAGACCATATTGCGGTGGCTCAGCATCGCGCCCTTCGAGACGCCAGTGGTGCCGCCTGTGTACTGCAGATAGGCAATGTCGGCATAACCGATATCGACGGGCTGAAGCGTCTGTGCCGCGCCCGCCTTCAGGGCTTTTTTAAAGCGAATGCTGTTGGCGATTTTATACGGCGGCACGCCTTTCTTGATGTACCGCAGGACAAAGTTCGTGATCGCCGCTTTAGGTTGGCTCAGCAGGTCGCCGGCCCCCGTTGTCACCGTATAGTCGATGTCGGTGTCGGCGATGACCTCTTCGAGAATATGAGCGAAGTTCTCCAGAATGACGATGCAGCGAGCGCCCGAGTCCTTCAGCTGATGCTTGAGTTCGCGAGGCGTGTACAGTGGATTGACGTTGACGACGACGAGGCCGGCTCGAAACGCGCCGCACATGGCGACCGGGTACTGCAAAATATTTGGCAGCATGATGGCAACACGCTCGCCACGCACCAGACCAAGCGTCTGCTGCAGGTAGCAGGCAAACTGCATGGACAGCTCGTTGAGCTCGGCGTACGTGATGGTGCGGCCCATGTTGTTGTAGGCCGGGTTGTTCGGATACTCGGCGAAGCCATGCTCGATCAGCTGCAGAATAGAGCGAAACGGCGGCTCCGGAACATTCTCCGGCACATCGGCCGGGTAGGATTTCAGCCAGACTTTCTCCAACTCGTTCCCCTCACACCTTACAGAGCCTCTAGTGTAGCGCTGATTAACGGCCAAGCGTTATCGAGAAGGATAGGTTGTGCCTCGGCAGTAGGATGAATGCGATCCGCCTGGAGCAGATCGTCGTTCAACGCGATCCCGTCCATGAAGAACTCGACCCAGGGAATTTCCTGCTCCTCAGCCACATCGCGAAACGCGGCCTCGAAGGCGCGTGAATACCGCGGGCCGTAGTTGGAAGGGATGCGTATGGCCAGCAAGACCACAGCGGCCCCGGAATCGTGAGCTGCGACGACGATTTGCTGCAGGTTCGCCTGCATGCGTGTGGGCGGAAAACCGCGCAGTCCGTCATTGCCGCCGAGCTCCAGAATGACGAGCTCCGGCGAGAATGTCTGCAGAGCCGCGTCGATCCTCGCAGCACCGCCCTCGGTGGTTTCGCCGCTGATGCTGGCGTTCACGACGCGATGTTCGTACCCTTGCTGTTCGAGCCGGGCCTGCAACAAAGCGGCCCAGGACTGGTCAACGTCAATACCGTACCCGGCGCTCAGCGAGTCGCCGAAAATCAGCACCGTCGGTGACTCGGACCCATGAGCACCGACGGCCAGCAATAAAATAATCAGAGTAAACAGTTTTCGCATGCGTGATCAGTCAGCAAATCCAGAGGTAGTGCTTGAGGCACAGGGCCTTGGCAAACAGGTTAGCAGCCCTGAAGGGACTCTGACCATTTTATCGGACGTGAGTTTCCAGATTCTTGCCGGCGAATCCGTTGCCGTCGTGGGGCCCTCCGGGGCAGGTAAATCGACCTTGCTCGCCCTGTTGGCGGGCCTCGACCTGCCCAGTATCGGGCACGTGCTACTGAATGGCACCAACCTGTCGACACTGGATGAAGACGGTCGTGCCCGGGTTCGTGCTGAGAGCGTCGGCTTCGTCTTCCAGTCGTTTCATCTTGTGCCTTCACTGAATGCGCTGGAAAACGTCATGCTACCGCTCGAACTGGCCGGGCACGGCGCGGCGCGCCGGGCGGCGCGCGAGCTCATCGACAAAGTGGGCCTGGCGGATCGGTGGAGCCATTATCCGGCGCAGCTCTCCGGCGGCGAAAAACAGCGGGTCGCGATCGCCCGCGGTTTCGCGACAGAACCAGCGGTGCTGTTCGCTGACGAGCCCACCGGCAATCTCGATAGCCGCACGGGCGCCAACATCATGGCGCTCATGTTTGAACTCAACCGCAATTCATCAACAACGCTCGTGCTGGTCACGCACGATGGCAGTCTTGCCGAGCGCTGCGATCGCATTATCGAGCTTGACGGCGGACTGCTTGTGCGCGACAGGCGGACGGCTGCATGAAAGCGCTACTGTTTGCGCTGCGGAGTTTTGCGCGAGAGCTGCGCTCCGGCGAGGTACTCGTGCTGTTGTCGGCGGTCGGCCTCGCCGTTGCGGCGCTGACCGCCGTTGGTTTTTTGACAGACCGGATTGGCAAAGCCGTCGCGCGACAGGCCAACGAAGTGCTGGCGGCCGATATGCGGCTGCGCTCGCAGGAACCACTGCCCGCGCAATGGAGCATCCTGGCGGGCGAATACAACCTCGAAACCTCGGAGTCGATGGTTTTTCCATCCGTCGTTTTTGCGGACGACGGCAGCGCACTGTCCGCGATCAAGGTCGTTAGTGAGAACTACCCGCTTCGGGGCGCGGTGCGGGTTGCCGACCAGATGTTTGGTGAGCAGCGCGTTGTCGACGGCATACCGGCCCCTGGTGAGGTTTGGGCCGACGGAGCGCTGCTGGCGCGAGTCGGTGCCGATATTGGCGACACCCTCGGCGTCGGTGAGCTCGATCTCACCGTGACGGCGATACTCACGTACCGTCCGGATCAGTCAATCGGCTTCGCATCGCTGGCGCCGTCACTGTTGATGAACATGGCCGACATCGAGCCCAGCGGCTTAATCGGCGAAGGCAGTCGCGTCAGTTACGCATTGCTCATCGCCGGCGAGGAACAGGCGGTCGCCGATTTCAATGCGGCGATCGAGCCGCAGCTTCCTGACTCGGTGCGCATCCGCAGTCAGGAGGAGAGCAGCGAGCGTGCCTACAATGCGGCCGATCGTGCGCAACGTTTCCTGTCATTGACGGCCGTCATCAGCCTGTTGCTTAGCGCGGTGGCTGTTGCGATGTCGGCGAGACGCTTCGCGCACCGGCGCATGGACACCGTCGCGTTAATGAAAAGTCTCGGCGCTACGCAGCGCTTTGTGATCTCGGTTGCCCTGATACAACTCTTCCTGCTCGGTGTCCTTGGGATTCTCGCGGGCAGCATCGTCGGCTATGCGGCGGAGGAAATTCTGTCGCGCATCCTGGCCGATCTGCTGGTCGGCGATCTGCCGGAGCCGGGTCTTCGGCCGCTGGTTCTGGCGGGCGTCAGTGCCATGGTGCTGCTGCTGGGCTTTGCGTTGCCCGCGCTCATACAGCTGCGAAATACGCCACCCTTGCGGGTGCTGCGTCATGATGCGATGCCGCCGGCACCGTCTCGATTGCTGGTTGGGGGCCTGTCGCTCGCCGCGGTTGCGGCGTTGCTCTATCGCTCCGTTGGTGATCCCGTGATGCTCCTGATCGTCATCGGCGGGATTATCGTTATTGCGGCGGCCCTGTACCTGGTTGGCCGCGGACTGGTAATGGTGATCGGGCGTGCCCGTTCGGGCGTGGGCGTCGCCTGGCGCTATGGTCTCGCCAACGTTGCCCGGCGCGGCCGCGACAGCGCCATACAGGTGGTTGCGTTCGGACTGGGATTGACCGTGCTGCTGTTACTGACCCTGGTGCGCACTGATCTTCTGGATGGCTGGAAGCAGACGCTTGACGAGGACGCGCCGAATCATTTTCTGATCAACATCCAACCCGACGAGCTCGATTCAGTTGCCGGCCTGTTCGAGAAAAACGGTGTTACCGCTCCGCAGTTCACTCCGCTGGTGCGCGCTCGCATGACCACGATCAATGGTGAATCCGTCAAAGACCGCGCTTATCCGAACGAGGATGGACGCTGGCTCGCCAATAGAGAGGCCAACCTGTCGTGGAACGCGGAGCTTAGCGCGAGTAACGAACTTGTTGATGGCACCTGGTGGCCGCCGGAGTATGACGGGCCGCCGCTGGTTTCGATAGAAGAAGAGTCGGCGGTGAATACGGGTCTCGGGATTGGCGACCAGCTGACCTTTGTCGTTGCCGGCCGTGAAGTGGCCGCCGAGATCGCCAGCGTTCGAAAAGTGAATTGGGACTCGTTCCAACCGAATTTCTTTATCGTACTGTCGCCGGGCGCACTCGACGAGATGCCTACGACCTATATTTCGAGCATGAAGATAGAGGTTGAGGAGCAGGCAGTGCTCGTCGACCTGGTGCGAGCGCACCCCACTATTTCGGTGATTGATCTGAACGCCATCCTGGAGCAGGTGCGCGGCATTATCGAGAAAGCCAGCCTGGCCGTGCAGGCCGTGTTCATGTTTACGCTGGCGGCGGGTGTCGCGGTTCTGTTTGCTGCTGTTCAATCCACTATTGATGAGCGGCGCTTCGAGAGCGCAATACTGCGTGCGTTAGGCGCACGCCGACGGACGGTGTTCGCCGGCGTCATGGCGGAGTTCGCAGCACTTGGCCTGGCCGCCGGTATACTGGCATCGGCCGGCGCATCGGTGCTGGCCGCACTGGTCGCCGTCAAGGTATTCCAGTTACCGTATGAGTTCAGTCCGTTGCTGTGGCTGGTCGGGATACTGGCCGGCGTGTTGGTGGTTTGTACGAGCGGGTATTTTGCAGCGCGTGGAGCGGTCAACGCCGCGCCCGTTGACGTGCTGCGCGGAGCGACAATGTGATTGACAAACGGTTGTCCTGTGGCGCGGTTGTCGTACGTGAGACCGACGACGGCTGGCTCACGTTACTGCTGCGCGCTTATCACCACTGGGATTTTCCGAAAGGCATCCGTGAGGAAGGCGAACAATCGCTGCAAACCACGTTGCGCGAAGTGCGTGAGGAAACCGGCATCGAAGACCTGGTGTTCGACTGGGGTGAGCGTTATTTCGAAACCGGGCCATACAGCCGCGGCAAGGTCGCACGGTATTACATTGCACGAACCGAGCAAGTGGAGGTCGTGATGGGAATTTCGCCCGAGACCGGCGAGGCCGAGCATCACGAATGGCGCTGGGTCAGTTTCGATGAAGCATACGATCTCGGTTCGCCACGCGTGCGTCAGATCGTGCAGTGGGCGCGACAGATTATCGGTACCTGATCAAACGACGCGATTACGTGTCAGACCCTGCTGAAAGGCATCGATATTCCGGGTCAGCTCATCGATAGCGGCCTGCCGTGCTTCGTTGGTTGCCCATGCGATGTGCGGGGTCACAATGAGGTTGCCGCCTTCATAGTCGAGTAACGGATCGCCATCGACAGGTGGCTCTTTCGGCAACACATCTATCGCAGCCGCGGCGATGTCGCCGCGGCGCAATGCCGCTACAAGCGCCGCTGAATCCACCAGGCCGCCGCGCGCCGTATTAATGAAGATGGCGTCGCCTTTCATCTGTCTGAACTGCTCGGTCGAGAACAGCCTGCGGGTCTCGGGAACCAGCGGGCAGTGCAGCGAAATCACGTCCGCGCGCGCTACCAACTCGTCGAACGGGACGCGCACCCCGCCACTGGCGCCCGTGCGTGCCGCGACAATGACCGTCATATTGAACGCCGCCGCAACGCCTGCAACCGCTTTGCCCAAAGCGCCGTAGCCGACGATGCCCATTGTCATGCCGGACAGCTCACGTACCGGATGCGTAAGCAGGCAGAAATCGTCGGAATTCTGCCACTCGCCGGCGCGGACATCGGCATTGTAACGAGGAAGGCTGTGCGTCAGGGTCAACAGGCAGGCAAACACATGCTCTGCAACCGACTGGCTGCAATAGTCGCGAATATTATAAACGGCAATGCCATGACGCTCTGCCGCCGCGAGGTCAACATTGTCAGTGCCCGTGGCGGTCAGCCCGATGAACCGCAGGTGCGAGCACTGTTCGAGGAGTGCGTCGGTCAGCCGAATCTTGTTGGCGAGCACGTAGGTAGCGTCCTTGATGCGCGGCGCCACCTGTTCATCGCTTGTTACGTCGAAGACCTCGAGTTCTGGCAACAGCGCGCGCAGTAGGCTGACATCAAGGCCCGGGCCCATGGTTGCCCAGTCGAGAAACACGGCTTTCATGTGGATATTTACCACCCGGTGACGCACAGTACGGGACGATGAACGATCAATTCTGGAAACGCAAATCTCTGGGCGAGATGTCGGCGGATGAGTGGGAATCGCTGTGTGACGGTTGCGCGTTATGCTGCATGCACAAGCTCGAGGATGAGGACACGGGAGAGATCCATTACACCGACATCGCATGTCGGCTCCTCGATATCGATACCTGCCGCTGTACCGATTACAAAGCACGCGCCAAACGCGTTGCGGACTGCCTCGTGCTCTCCGTCGACCGCCCGGAAGCCTTTCGGTGGCTGCCGGCGAGCTGTGCCTATCGGCGGTTGTCCGAAGGTAACGACCTGCCAGAATGGCATCCGCTGCTGTCGGGCGTGCCTGAGTCTGTCCATGAAGCGGGCATTTCGATGCGCGGCCGCGCCGTATCTGAAAATGAGGCAAAAGACTGGCGCGTGCTGCAAAAACTCAGCGACTGATCAGCATTATTCAATGACCACGTGGAAGAGAACATGAGCAAGCACCCCGTGATTCCTCTGCAGGAATATCGCGAGTATCCGATTGACGAAATGCGTCAACGCGTCAGCGAGTTTTATGCCGACGTTGAGCGGCGGCGTTCTGTGCGGGAGTTTTCCGACCGTCCGGTGCCGATCGAGATCATCGAGACGGCTCTCAAGGCGGCGAACACGGCACCGAGTGGCGCCAACCTGCAACCCTGGCATTTTGCGGTGATCAGTGGTGCGGAAACCAAGAAGAAAATCCGCCAGGCGGCGGAAGTTGAGGAGCGCGAGTTTTACGCGCATCGCGCATCGGAGGAATGGCTCGCGGCGCTGGACCCGCTGGGGACCGATGACAGCAAACCGTTTCTCGAAACCGCGCCGTACCTGATAGCCGTTTTCCTGCAGAAAATCGGCGTGCTGCCTGATGGCCGCAAAATGAAGCACTATTACCCGGTGGAATCGACTGGCCTGGCAACGGGCATCCTGGTCACGGCGTTGCACCATGCGGGCCTCGCGACGCTCACGCATACGCCGAGCCCGATGAAGTTCCTTAACGAAATTCTTGGACGGCCAAAAAGCGAGCGGCCTTTCTTGCTGCTCGTCGTCGGCTACCCGGCCGACGACGCAACCGTGCCCGACATCCAACGCAAGGGACTCGACGAATACGCGTCGTTCATCGACAACTAAATGCGTTAGCCGGTGTTCTGCAGTGCCTGGGCAATGCCATTGACGCTGGCCAGCAGGGCCGTGAACACGGCATCGTCTTCACGATCGGATGCCCGCCACCGTGATAACAGATCCACCTGCAGCAGACTCATCGGGTCGACATAGGGGTTTCGTAACATGATGGCGCGCTGCAGCGTGACGTCACCTTCCAGCAAAGTGTCATGATCCGAATATTCGAGGATGAGGCTTTGCGTAAGATCATATTCTTTCTTGATAATCGGAAAGAAGTCGTCATGCAGGTCGCCGGCCAGGCGCGAATACAGCTCCGCGATGCCGAGGTCCGATTTCGCCAGCACCATCTCGGCGTCCGAGGTCAGCGAGCGCAGGAAATACCATTCCCTGAACATCTCGCGAAACGCATCATCGGAAAACTGGTCAGCGGCTTTGGCAAGGCCGCTGCCGATTCCGTACCAGCCGGGTAAGACGAAGCGCGCCTGAGTCCAGGAGAACACCCAGGGAATGGCGCGCAGGCCGTCGATGCCGGAACCCGCGCGCCGTGATGCAGGCCGTGAGCCGATGCGCATACGCTCGATCAGGTCGATTGGCGTCGCGGCCCGGAAGTACTCGTAAAAGTTCGGTGTGTCGTAGATGAGCTTGCGATAAGCCTTGCGGCTCTCGTCGGCTATGACGGTCATCATCTCGTGCCATTCGGGCATGTCGTTGCCGCGGTGCTTGGGCAGCGCGGTGGCGAGCGCGACCGAGCCCGTCACCTGCTCCAGTGTGCGCAGTGCGATGCCGCGCAGACCGTATTTTTCATTGATGATCTCGCCTTGCTCGGTAACGCGTAGCCGGCCATTGACGGTGCCCGGGGGAGAGCCGAGCACGGCAGCGTGCGTTTTGCTGCCCCCGCGGCTGACGGTGCCACCGCGTCCGTGAAACAGCGTCAGTTCGACGCCCTGGGCCTCGACCGTGGTTACCAGCGTTTCCTGCGCTTTCTGCAGCGCCCATCTTGCTGACGCAAGACCGCCATCCTTGTTGCTGTCCGAATAGCCGATCATCACGGTTTGGCGATTGCCGCGAAGCTCGAGATGCTTGCGATAAAGGTCAGAGTCCAGTAGCGACTCGAGGATTTCCGGACCATTATGCAGATCGTCGACGGTTTCCAGAAGCGGAGCGATATCAAGCGGCACCTCGCCGCGCCGATTGTGCAACTCGCCCCATTGCGCGAGCAGCATTACCGACAAGATGTCGTCCGCACCCTGCGTCATGCTGATAATGAACGGGCCGATCGAGTTCCGGCCGTACTTTCTTTGGCAGAACGCAATGGCCTGAAATACGCTGATTGTCTTGCGCGCCCGCGTGCTGAGGCTCATCGGCACACTTTCTCGTGTTTCGATGGCCTCCACGATACGAGCAGCGCGTGCGTCGGCCGGCATCTCCAGCCAGTCGTCTTCGCCGAGACACTCGCCGATAACGCGACGGTGCACCATTGCGTCCTGACGAACGTCCAGCGTGACCATATGAAAGCCAAACGCATGAATGCGGCGCAGCAACCGTTTGATCGGAAACAGTCCGGCGTTGCGGCCCTTGTTGAACGCAAGGCTCTCGCCTATAAGTTCGATATCTGCGACAAACTCGGCGACGTGTTCGTAGGGATAGATATCATCGTCGAACGTCGATTGCAGGCGTTGCTGCACGAGTTTCAGGAATACACGGTACGGCATTTCCCGATGGCGCGCCGGCACGGCATGGTATGCGTTCGGAAAAATGCCCTGGTATTCGTCGATCTTGTCGAGCATGGCCTGGCTGAAAGCAGCACGGTCGTTCGACTGACTGAGCTTCGCCGAGATGGCGCCGCACTCCTTGAAGTATAGATCGAGAATCAGCGAGCGTTGGCGCGCCAGCGTTGCGCGAATGGTCTTGGCATTGACGTTCGGGTTGCCGTCCATGTCGCCGCCGACCCAGGACGAGAAGCGCAGCAAATTTGGCAGTTCCACGCGGCCGCCTTCCCCTCCGTAAATTCGCTCTACCGCGACGCGCAGGTCCTCAAAGAACGGCGGAACAGCCCTGTAAAGCACGTCGGTAATAAAGAACAGCACATGTTCGAGTTCATCGGCGACCGTCATCTGTTCAGACGGGTGCTCGCTGGTTTGCCAACCGGCAGTGGCGAGTAGCCGGATATTCTGCAGTGCCGAGTTGGTTTCCTGCGGCGTCATCGCCGGGTTCAGCAAATCGACGAGATGCCTGACGATTTGCTGTTCCTTGCGCAGCATCGTGCGGCGCGTCGGCTCGGTCGGGTGCGCAGTGAAAACGGGCTCGATGAGCATCGAATCCAGGAGCGACTGCAGTCCGTCAGTGGTCATTCCGGACGCTTTGAGTTTGAGCAACGTGTCCTCGAGCCCGCCGGGCTGATCTTGCTCGACGTCACGCAGGTAATCACGGCGCCGGCGAATGCGATGCACTTTCTCGGCCGTGTTGACCATCTGGAAATACGTTGAGAAGCTGCGAATCAGTTGCAGCGCAGTATCGATATCGAGATTCTCGACCAGGTGCGCCAACTTCTCGTCAGGGTTCTCGTTGCCTTCACGCCGACGAATGGCGCGCAGGCGAGCCGCCTCGACCAGATCGAACAGCTCCTGGCCGTTCTGTTCGCAAATGAGCTCGCCGACCATGGCGCCCAGTGTGCGCACGTCATCACGCAGCGACTGGTCCTTGTCCTCGAACGTGATGTCCTGACGACGGAGTTTCTTTTCGATGCCGGTGCTCATTATCTTTCTTCTTGGCGGCGGTGCGGGGGGTTAATCTCGGAAGTTCTCGTATTGTAACGGCAGGCCGGCATCGGTGTCTTTTAGCAGGCTGATGACGCTTTGCAGATCGTCGCGCTTCTTGCCGCTGACGCGGAGCTTGTCACCCTGGATCGCGGCCTGAACCTTGAGTTTTGCCGCCTTGATATCCTTGACCAGCTTGCGTGCCCGGTCGGCGTCGATACCGCGCCGCAGCACGACCTTCTGCCGCGCCTCATTACCGGAGAATTCAGGCTCCTGCTCTTCCAGGCAGCCGATGTCCACACCGCGCTTCGCCAGCTTCTGATGCACGATATCCATCATCTGCTTGAGCTGGAAGTCGGACTCCGTGGTTAGCGTAATAACCTGTTCTTCAAGAACGAATTTTGAGCCCGTACCTTTGAAGTCAAAGCGCGTCTGTACCTCGCGATTAGCCTGGTCGACGGCGTTACTGGCTTCGTGCTGGTCGAAGTCGCTCACTACGTCAAAAGAAGGCATTGGCTGGTCCTGTACTGATCAAGGGAAGCAAACGGTACACCCGTGCAGCGGCGCGCGCCAGACCCGTCAGCACCGAGGGGTCGGGTTCCTTGCGCCTTATGGAAAATGTGCCGTCTTGAGGGCCGGTTTTGGCGCCGGGCTGATTGCTAAGCAGGTGTGATCTGGGATACCGTCTATGGCCGCTTACCGGAGCAATCGAACGAGGCGCCCGTATTGCAACCGATAACACCTGATGCGCATGGCATTGCAGTACTGATACTGACAGTCGGCGCACTGTATCTCTTTACCCGAGATAGCATTCCGCTCGAGTCTTCGTCGTTGGCGATCCTGATTGTCCTGGTCGCCGGCTTCCAGATTTTCCCGTACGTCAAAGATGGTGACGTCGTTCTTGGGCCGATCGATTTTTTTGCGGGCTTTGGTAACGAAGCGTTGATAGCGATTTGCGCCCTGATGATGGTTGGCAAGGCGCTTGAAACTACCGGTGCGTTGCAGCCTCTCGCAAACGTCGTCGGCCGCGCGTGGTCAACGCGGCCCGTGCTTGCGCTCGCAGTCACACTGGTTGCCGGAGCGATCCTGAGCGCATTCATGAACAACACGCCGATTGTCGTTTTGCTGATGCCGATTCTCGTTGGCGCGTCGTTACGGTCAAAATTTCCGGTGTCGGGCGTGATGCTACCGATGGGTCTCGCGACCATCATCGGCGGTATGTCGACATCCATCGGGACGTCGACCAACCTACTGGTCGTCGGTATCTCGCGCGACATGGGAATGCACGAATTCGGCATGTTCGAGTGGGTATTGCCGGTGGCGATTGTAGGCGGCGTCGGCTTGCTGTTCCTCTGGCTGGTTGCGCCGCGTCTGGTCCCTGATCGAGCGCCGCCGATGGCGGATACGTCACCGCGTATCTTCAACGCCCAGCTGCATGTCAAGGAAGGTGGTTTTACCGATGGCAAGTCGCTTTCTGAAGTGCTTGCCAAGGCGGGCGGCAACCTGCGTATTGATAAGATTCAACGCAGTGAATCGCTGTTCCTCGCCAAATTACCATCGGTAAAATTGCTGCCCGGGGATAGCTTGTTCGTCAAAGATTCGCCGGAAAACCTTAAGCACTATGAGCAACTGCTGGGCGCCACGCTGTTTAATATTTCGGACAACGAGCATCCAATCGACGAAGAAACGCCATTGCGAGCGGAGGGCCAGCAGCTAGCCGAAGTCGTCGTTACGCGCGGGTCGCCGTTGCACTTACGCAGTCTTGCTGCCGCGCGTTTCAGCAGCAGTTACGGGTTGATGCCGCTGGCGCTGCATCGGGCACGCGCACCCAGCTCGCAGATTACGAGTGACCTCAACATGATTCGCCTGCGTGCCGGTGATGTGTTGCTGGTGCAGGGCGCCGGCGACGCGATCGCCAATCTCAAGGACAGTGGTTCGATGCTCGTGCTCGATGGCACGACCAGCCTGCCGAAAACCCACCACGCGAAGAGCGCCCTGGCGGTAATGGCCTTTGTCGTCTTGACCGCTGCGCTGGGAATCATGCCGATTTCTGTCAGCGCGCTGGTCGGCCTCGGCCTGATGCTCGCGACGCGCTCGCTGGGTTGGCAGGATGCAGCAAGTGCGCTGTCGATTCCTGTCGTGATGATCATCGTTACGGCGCTCGCGCTCGGCAAAGCGCTGATCGGCACGGGTATGGCCGACTACATCGCTGTCCTGTTTGTCAGCCTTGCCCAGGGCCTGCCGCCGCCCGTGATTCTGAGCGCTTTCATGTTATTCATGACGATCGTTACCAATGTCGTTTCCAATAATGCGGCAGCAGTAATCGGCACGCCGATTGCCATCAGCATTGCACAGCAACTGGGCGTGAGCACGGAGCCCTTTGTCCTTGCCGTGTTGTTTGGCGCCAACATGAGTTTTGCAACGCCGTACGGGTATCAGACGAACCTGCTCGTCATGAGCGCTGGCGGTTACAAGTTCAGTGATTTCCTCCGGGTGGGCATACCGCTTACCATAATTATGTGGATCGGCTTCTCGTTGATATTGCCGATGATGTATGACCTTTGAGCGTCGGAGCTTGACGCCTGCCGGGCTGCCGGTAATACTGACCCCTATGAATGCTCGGACAGTCAACAACTGGTGGTGGCAAGCCGCACAAGAGGGGGTGGCTGGCTGACCTTTAGCTGAGCAACGCGTAATTCGAAGCCCGTCCCTGCCACACCAGCGACGGGTTTTTTTATGAGCAGGACAATTGCATGCAAGCACCGTTTGACATAGCGGCCGATCTCGATACACCGGTCTCGGCGTATTTGAAGCTCGCCGGGCTGCAGCCACGCTTTCTTCTCGAAAGTGTCGAGGGTGGCGAGCGACTGGCGCGCTACTCGTTCCTTGGCTTTGGCGATGCGGTCGAGGTGCGTATGGACGCGACCTCACTGACGATCGCCGGTAAGTCGCGGGCGCGGCCCACGGACCAGCATCAGTACCTGGATGCCCTGCGCGAGGTACTGCGGCTTGCGCCGCGGCCGATGCCGGATGATGACTTGCCGTTTGCCGGCGGACTCGTCGGCGTGTCGGGTTACGATGTGGTGCGCCTGTTCGAAAAGCTGCCGCAGAACACGACACCACAGGGCGGCATCCCCGATGCGGCATTCGTTGCGCCCGCCTCATTGCTGGTCTTCGATCACCTGACGCGTCGCGTTGCATTGCTGCACGATGGGCCCGAGCAGGAGCGCCAGCAGCTGCGCGCCGAGGTGATCGAGAAGCTACGCGGACCGATTCCCCGGTCGGCCACCGAGGTCTCGGTCGGGCCGGCCGACGCGACCATGACTGAGGCCGAGTACTCCGAGCGTGTCGATGCCTGCAAGGAGTACATTGCGGCAGGCGACATTTACCAGATCGTGCTGTCGGTGCTGTTCCGCGGCAAGACCAACGTGCCACCTTTCGAGGTGTACCGCGCCCTGCGCCTGCTCAACCCGTCGCCTTACATGTTTTATTTCGATTTCGGCGACCTGCAGGTCGTCGGCTCTTCGCCCGAGGCGCTCGTCAAACTGCACAATCGCACCGCGTCGTTGCGTCCCATCGCGGGTACATTGCCGCGCGGCGCAACCCATGACGAAGACCTGGCGAACGAGCGCGCTTTGCTGGCCGACCCGAAAGAAGCTGCAGAGCATGTCATGCTGGTCGACCTGGCGCGTAATGACCTCGGCCGGGTCGCAAGCGCGGGCTCGGTGCACGTCGATCCGTACCGGGCGATCGAGCGCTATAGCCACGTCATGCATATTGTCAGTGGCGTGCAGGGGGAGTTGGCCGAGGGTTTTGACCAGTTCGACTTGTTCGCTGCGAGTTTCCCTGCGGGCACGCTGGTGGGAGCGCCTAAAGTGCGCGCGATGCAGATCATCGAAGAGATGGAACAGGCCGGGCGCGGCCTGTATGCCGGTACCGCCGGTTACTTCGGTCTCAGCGGGGACATGGATCAGGCCATCACGATCCGCACGCTGGTCTTTGCCGGCGACGAGTACAGTTTTCAGGCCGGTGCCGGTATCGTTGCCGACTCGGTTCCGGCCAAGGAGTATCAGGAAGTGCTGGCAAAGAGCGCCATACTGAGGCGTGCCCTGGAAATGGCGGGAGAGGGTCTGTGATGCGCGAGGCAAACTTCGCTCATGTGCGTATGTTGCTCGTCGATAACTACGATTCGTTCACCTATAACCTCGTACAGGCGTTCGCTGCGCACGGTGCCGATGTCAGGGTGTATCGCAACGACGCCATCAGCGTTACCGACGGTCTTGCGCTTGCACCTACGCACCTGGTGATTTCACCGGGTCCGGGCCGTCCCGAAGATGCCGGGGTGTCGCTGGCGATGATTGAGGCTTTTGCCGGTCGCGTGCCGATTCTCGGCGTGTGCCTCGGGCATCAGAGTATCGTCCAGCAGCAAGGCGGCGATATCGTACGTGCCGAACGGCTCATGCACGGTAAGACATCGTCAGTCGGTCACGATGGTCGCACCGTCTTCGAAGGGCTGCCGCAGCCGTTCGAGGTCGGGCGTTATCACTCGCTGTGTGCGGAACACGATACGCTTCCCGACACGCTCGAAGTCACCGCACAAACCGGGCGCGGCGAGATCATGGGCGTCCGGCACAAATCGTTGCCGATCGAGGGTGTGCAGTTTCATCCGGAAAGCGTACTCACCCCGGACGGCGATGATCTGATGGTCAACTTCATGCGGATGGGTGCGTCATGAGCAAGGAGTACAGCCGGCTTCTCGATCGCTTGCTTGACGGCAATGAGCTCAGCGAGCTCGAGGCTTACAACCTGATGCTCAAACTCGCGGAAGGCGAGTTGCCTGCTGCGCTGGCCGGCGCCTTGCTGGCGGGCCTGCGTGCCAAAGGCGAAACTGCCGATGAAATTCGCGGTTTTGCGACCGCGATGCGCGAACTTGCGGTGCATCCGAAAATTCCGGAGGGTGCCCCGACGGTCGACACTGTCGGTACCGGCGGCGATGGTTCGGGCAGTCTCAACCTGTCGACGGGCACCGGTCTGCTTGCTGCGGCTTGCGGCGCGCGCGTCGTCAAACACGGCAACCGTTCGGTATCGAGCCGCTCTGGCAGTGCCGACATGCTCGAATGCCTTGGGATGCCGTTGCCGCTCCACGAACAGGCTGCAGTCGACTGTCTTAAGGCAACCAGCTTTACGTTCCTGTTTGCACCGGCCTATCACCCGGCAATGAAGGCGGTTGTGCCTATTCGTGGCGCGTTGTCAGTACGCACTGTCTTCAACGTGTTGGGTCCGCTCACGAATCCTGCGGCGCCGCCGTTTCAGCTGATTGGTGCTTACAGCCGGCCGGCCGCCAGCCTGATGGCTGACACGCTCGCCGGCATGCCCATTGAGCGTGCCTTTGTTGTGCACGGCGAACCGGGTTGGGATGAGGCGACGCCAGCCGGCGATTTCTGGCTCTACGACGTGCGCCCTGGCGCCGTGGACGAACAGCAACGATCACCCGAAGATTATGGCCTGCAGCGCTGCGAGCCCGAAGACTTGCAGGGCGGTGACGCCGAACATAACGCGCGCGAACTTTGCCGCGTGTTTACCGGGGACGACACCGGCGCGCATCGCGATGCGTTGCTAATGGGTACGTCCCTGGTCCTGGAAGTTCAGGGCGTAGCGACTGACCCGCGCGATGGTGTCGCGCGGGCCGCTGCCGCCATCGACGATGGTCGCGCAGCGGCGCTGTTGCAGAAGTTGAAAGAGCATTTCGCCGGCGCATGAGTGATTTTCTGCAATCGATGGCAGCGGTGAGTGCCGAGCGAGCGGCGCTCGTGCCGACGAAGTTCTCTTCCGCCGATTTCGACAAACCGTTATTGCCGCTTGAACGACAGGGCTTCGGTGTGATTGCGGAGATCAAGGAGCGCTCGCCGGCTGAGGGCGACTTGCGGACCACCGGCAACGATCGTCTGACCCAAGCGCAGCATTACGTTGCCGGCGGAGCAACGGCAATTTCCGTGCTGACCGAGCCGAGCCGTTTCGATGGCGAGCTCGCGCATCTGGAGGCCGTGGTTGCGGCGGCGCCGCAGACGCCGGTGATGCGAAAGGATTTTCTCGTGGACCCGGCGCAGGTTTCCGAAGCCCGTAAGGCCGGGGCCAGCGGCGTCCTGTTGATTGCTGCGATGCTGACCGATGGGCGCTTGCGAGAAATGCTCGATCGTGCCTGGGAGCATGGCTTGTTCGTGCTGCTCGAGTGTTTCGACAACGATGACCTTGGACGTGCGTCGCGCCTGCTCGACAACGACAGTGAAGCTGAGCGCAGCGTCTCCGGGCAGCTGTTGATTGGCGTCAATACGCGTAACCTGCGCACGCTTGAAGTCGATAGTGAGCGCCTGCAGCGATTGGCACCAGCGCTACCCGCAGCGACCTGCGTTGCCGAGAGCGGGCTGCGCACGCCTGATGATGCACAGCGCGTCGCGAACTGGGGATACCGTATGGCGCTGGTCGGGACAGCCCTGATGAAAAATGACGACCCGACTTCCCTCCTGGTCGCCATGCGTGCAGCCGGCAGCAGAGGTTTGGCGGCATGAATTTGTTGATCAAGATCTGCGGTTTGCGCGACGAGCAGCAGGTCGCGGCAGCCGTTGCGGCAGGCGCTGACGCGGTTGGCTTTGTGTTTGCGGAGTCGGTTCGACAGGTAACACCGCAGCGCGCTCAGATCATCAGTGCCGCGGTGCCGGCGGCAGTAAAACGCGTTGCTGTCATGCTGCATCCCGACAATGAAGCGTGGCTCGAAGTGTTGCGTGTGTTTGTGCCCGATGTGCTGCAGACTGATGTGGAGGATTTCGCCGCGCTCGACGTGCCGGACTCGGTGGAGCGGTGGCCGGTATTTCGCGAGGGGCAGATGCCGCCAACGACTGATACCACTTATGTGTATGAAGGCGCGAGGAGTGGTCGCGGCGAGACCGTGGACTGGTCTGCTGCTGCACGCCTGGCAGAGAATGGCCGGATGATTCTCGCGGGTGGCCTTGGACCTGACAATGTTGCGGACGCAATTGCCGCAGTCAGGCCAAAGGGTCTCGATGTGTCGAGCGGCGTTGAAACATCGCCGGGCACGAAGGACCCGCAGTTGATTAACGAATTCATTAGTGCGGCACGCGCCGCGGAGAAAAGTTTATGAGTGCATTGTTGCAGCCGGACGAGGCGTCGGCCTTGCTGGATGCCGCTATTCGCGGTGATTTGCCGGACGAGCGCGGCCGCTTCGGGCCTTTCGGTGGCCGGTACGTGCCGGAGACGCTGGTGCCGGCATTTGAGCGCCTCGAGGAGGGTGTCCGCGAGCATCTTTATGACGAGTCGTTTCAGGCCGAGTTTCACAAAGAGCTGCGCGAGTGGGTGGGCCGGCCGACCGCGCTGACGTACGTACCGCGCCTGAGCGAGAGCTGGGGTGCGGAGGTCTGGCTAAAGCGCGAAGACCTGGCGCACACCGGCGCGCACAAGATTAACAATGCGATTGGCCAGGCGATTCTCGCCAAGCGCCTGGGCGCAGAGCGCGTCATTGCCGAGACGGGTGCCGGTCAGCATGGCGTTGCATCGGCCGCTGCGTGCGCCCGCGTTGGTTTGCCCTGCACGGTCTACATGGGCGCTGTCGACATGGAAAGACAGGCGCCGAACGTCGATCGCATGCGGCGATTGGGTGCCGAGGTCGTGGCCGTCGAGTCGGGCGATAAAACACTGCGCGCGGCGATCGACGAGGCGCTACGAACCTGGGTGACCGACCCTGCCGGTATTTATTACCTGCTCGGATCTGCGGTTGGCGCGCATCCGTATCCGTATCTCGTCAGGGAATTGCAGTCGGTCATCGGCAAGGAGTCGAGACAGCAAATGATCGAACTCGCCGGCGGCCTGCCGGATGTGATATTTGCCTGCGTCGGCGGCGGCTCAAATGCAATTGGCCTGTTCTATCCGTTTCTTGGCGATGACGTCGAATTGATCGGCGTGGAAGCCGGCGGCACTGGCCCCGGTCTCGGGCAGAATGCGGCGACGCTCGCCACCGGCACGCCGGGCGTACTGCAGGGTGCTTACACGATAATCTTGCAGGACAGTGACGGCCAGGTGCAGGAGACACATTCGATATCAGCGGGTCTCGACTATTCGGGCGTGGGCCCGGAGCACGCGCTGCTGCAGGCAACGGGTCGTGTGAAGTACATTTCGGCCGAAGATGATGAGGCGCTGGAAGCCCTGGAAGAGCTCTGTGCCAGTGAGGGCATACTGACGGCGCTTGAAACGTCACACGCGTTCGCCGCGGCACGAATTTACGCGAAGGAAAACCCGGGCAAGAAAATTCTGATCGGTAACTCAGGGCGAGGCGACAAAGATATGCCGACGCTGACCAAGTACCCAGCGAGGACGCGTAGCCATGGAAGCGCATGAACGAATAACGACTGCGATCAAGGCGGCGAACAAGGCCGGCCGTCCGGCGTTGGTGCCATTCATTACGGCGGGATACCCGGAGCCGACAGACTTTGTCGAGACACTGAAAGCGGTCGCGGCCGTTGGCGACGTTGTCGAACTGGGGATCCCTTTTTCCGATCCGATGGCCGACGGGATGACGATCCAGCGCTCGAGTTTCGAGGCACTGAGCAAAGGTGTCAGCCTCGAGTGGATTTTCGAACAGCTGGATTTGGCAAAGGGCGATATCGATGCGCCGCTGGTCATGATGTCCTACCTGAATCCGCTACTGGCATACGGCTACGACCGACTGGCGGAACGTGCACTGGCGACCGGCGTCTGCGGTTTCATCGTGCCGGATCTGCCGTATGAGGAAAGTGACGAGATTCGCGACGCACTGGAAGTCAGGGGCCTGGGCCTGATTCAACTGGTGACGCCCGCAACCCCGCCTGCGCGCCTCGAAATGCTCTGCGCGGCATCACGCGGTTTTGTGTACGCGGTGACTATCACAGGGATCACCGGCGGCGGCACTGGATTGCCTGCTGACCTCGCAGCCTATCTCGATAACGTCAGCGCGACGTCGAGCCTGCCGGTGTGCGCCGGCTTCGGTATCCGCGAGCCGAAAGATGTCGCCGCTGTGGGCAAGTATGCGTCCGGAGCTATCGTGGGCTCGGCGTTGGTCGAAGTGCTCGAGAAGGGCGAGGATCCGCAGCCCTTCCTGCGGTCTCTGATAGGCCAATGATAAAACTGACATCGGCGGAATCGCTGATCACGATCAATCACTACAAGAATCTGCTGCATGCTGAAGGCATACGTTGCGAAATACGCAATGAACACCTTGGCTCAATAGTGGGTGAGATGCCGTTTGTCGAGGTGTGGCCGGAACTCTGGATCGCCAATGATCTCGACTTCGATCGGGCGACTCAGCTAATTGCGGACGTCGAGGCGGAAAGTCCGGTTGCTGACTGGACCTGCAAAAAATGCGGCGAAAACAACGAAGGGCAGTTCGCTGCCTGCTGGAACTGCAGTACAGCTAGCGACTGATCCTCTATCAAGGCCGGGGTAGTATGGTTACGGCATGCCGCGGGAGAGAAGGCGGGTGCCGGCAATCTCGCTTCGGAGAATGGCGGAGATTTTTTCAGACTGTACCGGCCGGCTGATCAAAAATCCTTGCGCCAGATCGCAATTGCAACGCTGCAGAAATTCAAATTGCGACAGTGTTTCGACGCCTTCGGCGGCCACCTCGATGTCGAGTCCCTGCGCCATCGCGATGGCGGCACGCACAATGCGCTGATGACTATTGTTATTTTCGACGTCGGCGATCAGTGACTGATCGAGCACGAAGCTGTCGATAAACCCGCGGTCCAGCGATTCGAACGAAACGTCGCGGGTACCGAAATGATCGAGTGACAGCCGCACACCCAGTTTTCGCAGACCGCGCAGCGTCTCCAGTTCGGTGTTTCGGTTTTGCCCGATGATGCCGTCGCCAATTTCCATTTCGACGCAGCCAGGATCCAGCGCTGTTTCAGCGATGAGGTCTCGGACGGTATCGACGAGGCGTTTGTGCATCAGTTGCTGTGGCGAGAGGTTAATCGCGATGGAGAGGTCGGGCAGTTCGAACCTACGCTGCCAGCTCGCTAACTGGCGACAGGCGGTTGCGATCACCCATTCGCCGGCCGAGTAAATCATGCCGCTGCTTTCGAGGATCGGCAGGAAGCGGGCTGGCGGGAGCAGGCCGAAGCGCGGGTGCTGCCAGCGCAGCAGCGCCTCGAGTCCAATCAAGCGGCCACTGGTGACATCGATGCGCGGCTGGTAATGCAGTACGAACTCATCGCGAACCAGCGCGTGCCGCAATCCGACTTCGAGCTCCTCGCGTTGCTCGAGCTTGGTGTTCAGTGCCTCCGAGTAATACTGGAACCGCGCACCACCGCGCTTTTTGGCCTCGTACATTGCAACGTCAGCGGCCTTTATTAGTCGTTCGGCGTTGTTGCCGGAGTCGGGATAGAGGGCGATGCCGATACTTGGTGTGGCGTAGACTTCGCTCTCGCCGAGCTTATATTTTTCGGACAGCACGAGCAGCAGTTTCTGCGCAGCGGCGCCCGCATTCGCGGCTTCCCCGAAGTCTTCGAGGCAAACGATAAATTCGTCACCGCCCCAGCGGCCCGAGAAGTCGCCCACGCGCAAATTCTTCTGCAGGCGTTTTGCTACTGCGCGCAGCAACCCGTCGCCGACATCATGCCCGAGCGTATCGTTGACCGACTTGAATCGATCGAGATCAATGAATAACGTGGCCAGTGGCGATGACTTTCGCTGGCTGCGACCGACGGCGCGAGTGAGTTGCTCGATAAAGAGGTTGCGGTTGGCGAGTCCGGTGAGATCGTCGAACTGTGCGCGTTTTTCCAGCTCGCTGGTCTTGCGCGTTATCTCCGTGATATCGCGGAAGGTCACCAGACCGCCGATCAGCTGCTGGCGGCTGTCAAAAAGGCCCTGGCCGTTGAGGCTCAGCACGGTGTCCGGCTGTTCCGGGGCGCGGTAGATGGCGACCTGGCCGGAAAATTTCTCGCCGCTACGAGCACGTACCAGCGGCAGGTCCGCAGAGTTCCGGTAACTCTTGCCATCGTCATCGATGCAACAGAAGGTCTGCTCCCAATCGGAGTCGGGAAAGATGCGCGGGTTCAGGCCGAGAATGCTGCGGGCGGCAGGATTGATATCGAGGACATGACCAGCCTTGTCAACGACAATCACGCCGTCGTTAATGCTCTTAAGTATCGACAAAACCGTCGTGTCAGTATCGGAGAGCAGGTGCTGCAGGCGGCTGCGCTGAATCGCATGATCCAGGAGGGCGTCCTGCTGTTCGACGGTGACATCGTCAATACAGATATACGCGGCGGCTCCCGCGTTGATGGCCGCCATGCCGCGATGCTCGCGAGCTTTGGTTGTTAGTGCGACGACTGGATAGGGCGCCAGCGAGCGAATGAGCGAGGTAAGCGTCTGGCCGGACTGGGCAATCGTTGGTCCGACTTCAAGTAGCACGAGGTCGACCGAGTACGGCGCGTCTTCCGGCAGATGCAGCGCCGCGCTGCGACTCAACATCGAGCAGCACGGGAGTGTTTCGAGCTCAGCCAGGTAACCCGCAACCGAGTCGCCGCGGCCGAGGTACAGGATGGAGTAAGCCGACATCAGAGAGCCGGGCCCGTCAACGACACGACGCGTGGCGCTTTATCAGGTTTCACGGCAAACGGACGAGAATTTATAGGTGCCATAGTTTGTTTTCATTATTCGGTTGCGCTGCGCTTTGGCAGAGCCCGCCGAGGGCTACGACATAATACCAGAATAGTAAGCAAACACAGTCGCTTGAGCGAGATTTTAGCCGGCTCGACGGCGTCCCTGTTTAAACCATTCGGCACCGGCTGCCGTCTAATAGTCAAGAGAAAGGGAGAAAAGCCACTTGGCAGCGCTTTTGACGGCTTACAGCAGCGACTATAGTCGGGATATGGTGAATACACGCCCGGATACTGTTACTGACGAGGCTGCCTGGATACGGCAGGCCCAGCGCGCCGATGCGCCGGCGTTTGAAAAGCTTTATCGCCTGCACGTCGACAAGGTCTATGGCCTTTGCCTGAGGATGACCGGCAATGTCAGTGAAGCGGAAGATTGCACACAGGATGCCTTTATTCAGGCGTGGAACAAGCTCACAAAGTTCCGCGGCGACAGCGCTTTTTCGACCTGGCTGCATCGCATCGCCGTCAATTCAGTGCTTGGCCGAATGCGCAAGGCCAAGCGCGAGCGTGACCGCATCGACGCTGCAGCGGAGTTCGCCGCACCGGCGCTGGCGACAGGCGATGACGGTGAACTGCGCGACCTGGCGAGCGCTATTGAGAGGTTGCCGGAAGGCGCGCGGCACGTTTTTGTCTTACACGCGGTTTACGGCTACAGCCATAAAGAGGCGGGTGACATGCTCGGGATAGCAACCGGAACGAGTAAAGCGCAGCTGCACCGGGCACGAAAGCTGTTGATGGAAGAGCTGCAACAACAGGGATTCAGGGAATGACCGATATTTTTGATGACAAATTGCTGAAAGCCGCAGCGCGGCTGGACAGGGAAATAAGCCCGCAGCACGATCTCTGGCCGGGCATCGCGGGGGCTATCGAAACGCCGCAGCGCGCATGGTGGACACCGATGCTTGCGCAGGCAGCGGCCGTCGTACTGCTGGTGGGTGGGTCATCGGCGGTTACCTATATCGCCGTCAAGCAGCCGCAACCGCAAATGGCGCAAATCGCGCCCGAACTGGTATTCGAGCGGGCTTCGTTTGGTACCGGCTATGAGCTGGGCGATGAGTTCGTCAAAGCCCGCAACGCGCTGGTAACAGAGCTGGATGTTGAGCTAGAGAGGCTGGCGCCGACATCACAGGCCGAAGTGGCAGCCAATATCGTGTTGATTCAAGACGCGATCTACGAAATTAACGCAGCGCTCGAGCAGGAACCTAATAACACACTGTTGCAGCAACAGCTGTTGAGCGCTTATCGCGAAGAGTTGACCTTGTTACGGCGCGTCGGCGGATTGACGCGCGACATCATGATGAGAAACGACATCTAGCCCACGGGGCTGGAAATTAAAGAGAGAAGCACAATGAAAAAATTGACAGTAATTATTCTTGGCCTGTTACTTGCCGCGCCATTGCTGGCCGAGGAAGTGGACAAGACGCTGGATGCAGCGTCCGACGGCGAAGTTGATATCTCGAATATAGCCGGCTCAATCACGGTGACGGGGTGGTCCCGCGATGCGGTCGAGGTGACCGGGACCCTGGGCCGAAATGTGGAAAAGCTGGTGTTCGAGCGTGACGGTGACAATGTCATGATTCAGGTCAAGGTCCCCCGTAAGGGTGGTCGCGGTATCGACGCTGACTTGAGTATTCACGTTCCGCAGAACAGCTCGATTGATGTCAGTGGCGTCAGCGCCGATATCACGGTTGAAGACGTGCGCGGCGTGCAGCGTTTGCAGACTGTTAGCGGCGATGTTGAGACTGAGTCGTTTGGCAATGACGTGTCGGCGGAGTCGGTTAGTGGCGACGTGGAAGTCGAGGGTGATGCAAGCGACACCGAAACGAGTATAAGCACGGTTTCCGGCGACGTAACGCTGGAGCGCGGATCGGGCATCGTCAGGGCCAGCTCGGTGAGCGGCGATGTGATCATTGATGAGGGTTCGTTTGGTCGCGCCGGGCTTAGCACGGTCAACGGTGACGTCATTTTTCGCTCCGGACTGCGCAAGGGCGGCCGCTTTTCGGCCGAAACAGTTAATGGCGAGCTGGACGTCGAGTTCGCGGGCGACGTGTCAGCCAGGATCGAGATTGAGACGTTTAATGGCAGCATTCGCAACTGCTTCGGTCCCGAGCCAGAGCGCACGAGCAAGTACACGCCAGGCCTCGAGCTGAGCTTTACCCAGGGCGATGGCGACGGCCGGGTGGAGATGTCGACGATGAATGGCGACGTGAGCGTCTGCAAGAAGTAGCTGCCAGGGCTCAAACATTACTACGAGACAGCCGGACCGCTACCAGCGGCCCGGCTGTTTTGATTTGCCACAGCCGCGTTGGCCGCGTTGATTCCGTCGAAAACGCACCCAGTTTGATATCCTAGTAGGTCAGGTTACTCAAGGTCCCTCCAATGAGCCGTATCGTGAAATTTCTGGGCTGGCTGGTCGCAGCCTTTGTTGTGTTATTTGCACTGGCCGCCGTTGCTTTTTTCCTCTTTTTTGATGCCAACGACTTTCGTGAGGAAATTGGCGCCGCCGCGCAAAAAGCGACCGGACGCGAATTAGTCATCGAGGGCGATGTGGCCCTGACGGTATTCCCGTGGCTCGCTGTAGATGTGGGCAACTCGGAGCTTGGTAACGCCAAGGGGTTTGGCGAAACGCCCTTCGCCCGCTTTGAGCACGCGCAACTGAGTGTGCGACTGCTGCCGCTGCTGATTCGGCAGGAGATTGTCGTCGGCACGATAAAGGTCGAAGGGCTCGTGTTGAATCTTGAAGAGGACCGCCGCGGTGTGACTAACTGGGACGACCTCGTGGCCGGCGAGTCCGCTGCGACGAAAGAACAGGCCACCGCATCCGACGATGCCGCGGTCGATGTTGCGAGCGCCGAGTTTGTTGATGCCACGATCAACTACTACGACGCGCTATCCGACAGTCGCTATGCGCTGAATGACGCCAACCTGCGTATTGGCCCCGTAACGGGCAGCCGGGAAAATCTGCTCGTTGACGGTCTGTCGTTGACAGGCAGGCTCGAGGGCGTTGGCGCGATGCCAACGGAGTTCAAGTTCAGCACAGACAGCATAGGCGTGCAGACCGTTGAGCAAGTGGCTACTTTTGCGCCGCTGGAGATGACGGCTCTTGGCATGGACATGAGTATCGAACCGCAGCCGTTTTCCTATGCGGACTCCGCGCAGCCGACAGCCGCACTCAAGATCGATGCGTTCTCGCCGCGTAGCCTGATGACAGTGTTCGGCACGGAGCCACCCGAAACCGCCGACCCGGTTGCACTTAGTCGGGTGATCATCGAGGCGACAGCAGCGCTCAAGTCAAAAACGATTGAGCTGACCGACGTATCGCTAAAGCTCGATGACACGACGTTTCGCGGCACGTTGTCCGTGCCGCGTAGCAGCACGGGCACTTACCAGTTCAACTTTGATGCCGACCGTATCGACCTCACCCGTTACATGGAGCCGGCCGCCGATGGGGGCGATGGTGCGGGCAGTGAGTCGGTGCCGACAGAAATCCCTGCGGATTTGATCAGGCCACTGAACGCACGCGGCAACCTGCGTGTTACGACGGCAACGCTGGGCAACCTGGAGTTCGATAACGTTGTGCTGGGGCTGAACGCGGCGAATGGACGTCTTCGACTACACCCCATCAAAGCCGGGTTACTCGGCGGTTCGTACAACGGCGACGTGCGTATTGATGCTGCCGGCAAGATACCAGTGCTCTCGGTCAATGAGAAAATTGAGGGCGTTGACCTGGCGGCCCTCGCGCAAGCCATGTTTGCCCAGGACAATATTACCGGTGAAATAACGGGCGGCTTTGTGCTGACGGGGCGCGGGCAGGACATGGACGCGGTGCAGCGCAGCCTCAACGGTACCATGGCGTTCGAGCTGTCGGACGGCAGCTACGAGGGCACGGATATCTGGTTCGAGTTGCGACGGGCGCGCGCACTGCTGAAAAGAGAAACGCCACCGCAGCCGGTATTACCCGCGCGTACACCCTTCAGCTCGGTAACGGCGACCGGTGTTGTGAAGAACGGCGTGATGCAGAACGATGACTTGTTTGCCGAGCTGCCCTTCATGCAGCTCAAGGGCAGCGGCAGCGTCGATCTGGCGGCGGCGACCGTCAATTATGGGCTGACCGCCCGCGTGCTCGAGAGGCCGGAGTCGATGACCGGCATGACAGCAGCCGAGCTGGACGACTTTACCGAAGCCGTTATACCGCTGAAGATTACCGGCCCGCTGACGTCACCGAGCGTGAAGCCGGACGTTGAGCGCCTGTTACGCCAGCGTCTCGAAGAGGGCTTAAAGGGCAAGCTTCTTGATCGCCTGCGCAAGCGCGACACCAAGGAGACACCGGTTGAGGATGCGCCGACAGATGCCGCGCCAACTGAAGACGTGTCCACCGCCGACGAGCCCGCTGACGATGAGCCGAAGAGCGCCGAGGACGAGTTGAAAGATGAGCTGGAGAATAAGCTCAAGGACTTGTTCGACTAGTGCGGCAGGTCTTGCTGTTAGCATTGTTGTGCTGCTGGTCAGGCGCGGCTTACGCGGCGGAAATGCGCACCGTCGACGTTGAGTACGAAAACAGTCGCTACACGATGCAGTCTGAGGTGTGGTTCAACGCGCCGCTCGAACAGGTCTACGAGGTTTTTAGTCGCTGGGATCTGTCAACACAGTTTTCCAGCGCGATCGTGAAATCGAACGACCTTGAACCCGACGAGCAGGGCCGACCACAGTTTTTTATTCGCCACCGCGGCTGCGTGCTGTTTTTTTGCATGACCTTCGAGCGCAAAGGTTATGTCGAGAGCCAGCCAAACGAAGTGCTGCGTGCTTTCGCAAATCCTGAGACCAGCGACTTTCTCATCAGTAACGAATCCTGGACGTTTGCAGCGGAACGGGGCGGCACTGTCGTCGTCTACCATCTGTTGATGCAGCCAAAATTCTGGGTACCGCCGGGCATCGGGCCATACATGATCAAACGCAAGCTTGAGAATGATGGTGGTGATGCGATCGATCGAATCGAGGCGATTGCGCAGCGCATGGCGCAGGATTCCGGTACGACGGGTGAGTGAGTTCGCGGAGCGGCTGCTGGCCTGGTTCGACGTGCATGGCCGCAAGGACCTGCCGTGGCAACGAACTCCTGAACCCTATCCTGTCTGGGTGTCGGAAATCATGCTGCAGCAAACACAGGTGCAGACCGTGATTCCCTACTTCGAACGCTTCATGGCGAGCTTCCCGAGCATAGCGGCTCTGGCGAACGCGAATCGCGA
>CAZTQL010000016.1:0-34783 GCA_964615665.1 uncultured Woeseiaceae bacterium
CCCCTGACCGGAACGGTCAAGAAGATCGACGGGGGCGAGAAGTACGAGATCGTCGTCAAACAAGGCGAGACATTTCGTAAGAAAACGACCAAGAAGACCGAGTCACTGATTGATGACGTGCAGGAAGCAATTCGCGACATGAGTGGCGACGCACAGTCCAAAGCCACCGGTTTACTTGATCAGATGCGCGACAAGTCAAACCTGCGCAAGTTGCAGGGTGCCTTCGACTCTCGCGTCGCCGACGCGATGGATCGCTTGAACGTGCCGAGCAAGAATGACATCGACAAGATTCATGCGAAGCTCAACAAGATCCTGAGAGCCGTTGACGAAAAACCGAAAGCACCAGTGAAGAAGGCAGCCGCCCCGGCCAAACGCAAAACAGCGAAAAAGGTCACGCGCAAGACAGCGAAGAAAGCGCCTGCCAAGAAAGCACCGGCCAGGAAAACGAAAAAGTCCGTTAGCAAGAAGGTACGCAAAGCAGCGTAACCGCTAACGGTTAGAGGAGAAATGAAATGACGGAGAAGAAAGTGACAAAGAGATCATCAGCGCGTACAAAAAAGGCTAAATCAGTATTTGACCAGCTGGAAAACAGTTTCGTCGGCGCACCGATCAAGGTCGCCAACAGGACGTTTCTGGCTAGCCTGGGCGTGGTAGCAACGGTGCAAACCGAATTGACGAAGTTTCAATCTGACTTCGAGAGGACTTTCGAAAAGCTCGTCAAGGATGGTGAGAAGGCTCGCAATCGCTATCGCAAAGAATTCAAGGGCTTCAAGAAAGACGCCAAGGAATTTCGTGAGGACGTCAGGGAGTACGGCGAAGACCTGGTTGAGGACATCGTCGAAGAAGTGGTCGAGGCCAAGGACAAGGTCGTTGAGAATCTGAAGTCAGCTGCCTAGTTGTAGACGACAACAGGATAGTCTGGGAAAAGGGCCGCTATGCGGCCCTTTTTTATTGCGCCCTGTAGTGAGCAGCCAGTTCTTCGAGATGCGCCGCGGCGCCCTCTGCCGCCAGCGGTCGCAACACATTGAGAACCGCTGCTGCGATTCGTAGCGCCTCATCGTCCGCCGTTTGCTGCGACCCGATCAGGGCATCAAATCGATCTGCGAACAAAGCAATAACGGCGAGATTCCTTGCCACTATCGGCGTGTCCTGTTCGTCCATATCCAGCGCGCCGGTTGCGACCAGGCCATGCAACAATAGCTCGAACGTAGCACCAAGGCCGTGGGCAAAATGCTTGAGCGCCTTACCCACATTTGGCAGGTCGACAACCAGCGTCTCCATGTCTCTCCACAAGAAAGCGTAGGCTTCTTTCAATTCAAGAAGCGAATGCAGAAAGATCAGGAAGTCATCGAGGCTGGCTGTAGTCGTCTGCGCCGGCTGCAGCACCTGGCGCGCGTCGGCCTGGAATTCGGCCAGCAACGCTGAGACAACATCAGACTTCTTGCGAAAATGGTAATGCAGGTTGCCCGGACTGATATCCACTTCATCAGCAATGTCATTAAGCGCCGTATTGGGCTCACCGTGCTCGTTAAACAGCAAGAGGCTCGCCACCAATATCTTGGTCCGGGTGTCACGGGTCATCGGTTGGTCAGCCAGTTGCGGTTTCGCCGTTAGTCAAATCATAGCAAGTCCCATGACAGCGTGGTGGCTGCTTCGCCATCGGTGAACCTGTTCATGCTCCTCGCCGCCGTGACGTCGTCCGGGCACAGACACCTCGGTCCGTATAAATCCCTACTACGATTCAGAAACAACGTATGGAGATCTGTCGTCCAATCCGGATCATACGTATCAGCTAATTAGAATATTCTAATACTACGCGCTCTAGCGTAACTGACTGATTGAACTGCAAGAAATGACCCGCACAGCCAAAGTGGCGGTCCCGCCAGCCTGGCTCGCAACCCTGAATCAAGAAGGGCAGATCCTATCCGTGCATCTGCGCCCCGTACATCTGCCCCGGCCCCGTTTTCTTCACTCTCATTGGGAGATCTCACCATGACGTTGTTTAAGCAAGGATACTCGCCACCTGTACTTGTCCTGTTCGCTCTGATGGCCAGCTTCGGGCTGACCGGCTGCGAGGGGGATGATGGTACCGACGGCGCTAGCGGACCGCAGGGCATCGCAGGCACAGACGGTACTGATGGCCCTACCGGCACGGATGGATCCGATGGTACCGACGGTACGGATGGCATCTCGTGCTGGGATCTCAACGAGAACGGCACCGGAGACCTTCCCGATGAAGACATCAACGGTGATGGCGTCGTCGACGTCAACGACTGCAACGCAGCTGGCAGTGATGCCTACAAACCGCCGCAGCTGCACAGAGGCTACTTTGCCGAGAACCCGTATGAAGGCACCGAATCGTGCATGAGCTGTCACGGCAATGTAGGCGACGAGATCATCACGACCGGGCATTTCAAGTGGGAAGGTGTCGCCTCGAATATTGAGGGATTCGAAGGCGCTATCCACGGCAAGAGTGACATTCTGAATAACTTCTGCATCGCTATCCCGACCAACGAAGGCCGCTGCACGCAGTGCCATATTGGCTACGACTACGCCGACGCGAGCTACGATTTCGGTGATCGAAACAACGTCGACTGCCTGGTATGTCACGACCAGACCGGCACTTACGCCAAAGCACCGACAACGGCAGGACGGCCGGATCCAGGCGTCGATTTGCAGTTGGTTGCGCAAAGCGTCGCCGAGAATGCGGGCAGCCCAACGATTAAAAACTGTATCGGCTGCCACGCGAAAGCCGGTGGCGGCGATAACGTCAAGCATGGCGACCTGTCGCTGTCGTTGGTCGACACAACGCGTGAATTCGATGTGCATATGGGCACGGACGGCGGTGACTTTGAATGCGTCGCCTGCCACCAGGTGCAACGCGATATGGACGGCAACGTGCTATCGCATGGCATCGGCGGCATGCCTTATCACTCAGTCGAAGAAGGCGCGATGAAGCAGTGCGACGATTGCCACGGCGACCGCGCCAATATTCATGTCGGCTCCTCGGTCGAGACTATCGTGGCGGTGCACGGGACAATTGCCTGCCAGACCTGTCACATCCCGACTTTTGCACGCAACACATCGACCAAAGTTGAGTGGTACTGGGAAGATGCCGGTCAAGACGTCGACCCGATACCGGTTGACCCCGCCACCGGTCGACCGACCTATGACAAGAAGAAGGGCACGTTCGTCTGGGCGAATAACGTCAGGCCAACGCTGCGGTATTTCAACGGCAAGTATAAGAAATTCCTGATCGGCGAAAACGATCAGTATGAGACCGAGCCAGCTATGCTCGCAGAACCCGTTGGTGATTACACGGACCCGGAAGCCATGATCTATCCGTTCAAGAAGATGGTCGGCAATCAGCCCGCGGACGCCGTCGACAAGAGGATCCTCGTACCGCATCTGTTCGGCGCAGCCGGCGGCCCGAACGCCTTCTGGGGTAAATATGACTGGGACCTCGCTATACAGGACGGCATAGCTGTCACCGGCCAGCCATACAGCGGCGATCTTGTGTTTGCTGACACGGAAATGTACCTGTCCGTCAATCACGAAGTAGCGCCCAAAGAAGAAGCCTACGGCATGGGCGGAGATTGCGGTGACTGCCATTTCGGCACCCAGATTGACTGGGCCGGCCTCGGCTGGACCGGCGATCCGGTCGTCGACGGTGACCGACCCGATTGATATTGTCCCCCCCCTAAACAATATCAATCATCCAAGGCGCCCTTCGGGGCGCCTTTTTTTATTCGAGCGGCAGGTAAATGACCGTATTGGTGATCAGGATCATGACGAAAATCAGGCACGTGATCATCGGACCCAGGTAAATCGACCCCGTCATGCGAAAGAAGTAGCGATTGAAGAACGGCAGCACGAACATCATTGGCACCACAGCAAACAGCAAGTTCACGTACAGCCAGCCGTCGGTCCAGTAAACCATCCCGGTCCCGGCGAAGGTCACGTATTGCACAACGACGATCAAGAGCAGACCTAACGAGTTCGCGACGCCACCCAGCAGCATGCTGCGCCATTCCGGCTGCCGCTCAAAGCGCATTGCTGCATTTACGCGCAAAGAATTTGACAGAAAAAAGATAAAGAAGAATGGCGCGTAAATGAAAAGCAGCGGTAATAGTGCCGGCTGGAAAACGCGCACGCCCATGAACAGGAAGCGGTAGTCGACGTGGAAGAAGTAGTAAACAGCGAATAGGAACAGGAAGTAACAGACGAACAGCGTAACGGCCAAAGACAGTGTTCTCAACAGCCGTGCAGGACTGATTTTCACGCCCCACATGGCAGGTGTAACGCCATGCTTGCTGCCGAAGAAGTGGTAACTTAGCCAGAACATCAGGAACCCGAAGGTGCCGTTGAGCACGGCCCACAACATGACCGCATTGTTCATGCGCTGCGGGAAGAACCAGGTGAGCTGGCGTGTTGACGCGGCGACGAACAGCTTCTGCGACAGCTCCGCCATCGGGATATAGGTAAAGCAGGCAATCAGCGCGCCGACCACGAAGGTTCCCCAGAACAACAGGCGCCCCCTGCCCTGCGGCCGCGGCAGCGCTCTCGGCACCGGTTGCACCAGAGTGCCGAACATTGGCATTTCGAGCAGCAAACGGCCAAACGGAATCACCGCTATCAATGCGGCAGCCAGCGAAATCATGCTTAAGGCCTCTTTCCACTGCCAGACCTGGTCGTAGCTGTCCATTCCGGTCTCGAAGTCGAATACGTGCTCGAAGTATTCGATCTGGTTGGCAGTCGCCTCACTGTTGTAGGGCTGGAACGGATGCAGTACGTGCTCGTTGTGCATCACGCGTAGCGTTCTGTCGTCTTTATCGCCGTAGTATTTGCCGATCTCGACCTCATCAACCGCTGTGCCGCCTGTACTCAAGCCCGAATTGATCAGGCGCAACGCTTCCGGGGCAAAGCGCATGTCGCCGTTTTCCAATTCGTTGCGGTAGGCGCCTTCGTCGTACAACGCATAGCTTGCGCCGACGTTCGAACGCACGTCTCCGAGCACGCGCTCCGTCAGCGTCAAAACGTAGCCAGAGACATACACGGAATCGAGTTTGCTTGGCTGCCCGGTGCTGATCGCCTCGCGGCCGAAGTAATTCGCGCCACGAATAGCCGCGTTGCCGCCGGCGGAATGCCCGGTGGCGCCGATTCGGCTTCGATCGATGTAGTTGAGGTTACCCGTACTCGCCGCGTAGTCGACCACAGCAAAAAGACCATAACCTTCTGTCGTCGCCGCTATGCGACTCAACGACGCACTGGAGCTACCTTGCGCATAAGGATCGATGCTGAGTACCACGAAACCGCGACGCGCCAATTCGATCGCGATGTTCGACAACGATTCTTTCGAGCGCTGAAAACCCGGAACCACAACGATGAACGGCGCAGGACTCTCGCTCGTCGCACTGTTCGGCTTGAACAGGTCGCCAGCAACCCACTGACCATTGTGCGTCGGGATCTTGATGTCGCGAACCTGGACGTCGCCAAAAGAGCGCTGGATCTGCGAGACGAAGAAGCTCGCGACAAGAACAGTCGCTACGCATATGAACAGCACTCGCTTGCTCGATTGCTTATCTGGAGAGTGATTTTGCATCGAGGCAGTTTGCCTACAAAATCACAGAATGACTAATCCCGGAGACGCGTCGGCTAAATTAGTATTGCTGCCAGATTTGCCGTCGTCTGCTGCCCCCACTCCGTGCGATAAACGATTGCGCGATTTCGACCCTGGTTTTTTGCTTCGTACAAGGCATCGTCGGCCTGGCGGATCAACTGATCGGCCGCAACATTGCTGGACGCGTCGGTTAAGGCAGCGCCAATGCTCAGCGAAACGCTGTGCAGCGCCTCTGATGCTTTGTGCTCGACCTCGAGATCCGCAACGTCGTGGCAGAGCCCCTGCACATACGACTGAAGAAAATCCGGGTCCGGATCATAAAGGAGAATGACGTATTCCTCGCCGCCGTAACGGGCGACCATATCGAGTGGCCGACTGACGCTGTTCGCGAGGACATCGGCCACCGCCTTAATGCAATCATCGCCCATGCGATGACCATAGCAATCATTGTAGAGCTTGAAGTGATCAATATCGGCGACGATTACCGCAATGTGATTTTTCTCGCGTTGTGCCTGTTTCCATACCTGGCGCAAATGCTGATCAAAGGTGCGGCGATTAAACAGCCCGGTTAGGCCATCGGTGTGGACAAGGCGCACCAACTCCCGTTTGTCATCAAAGAGCTCTCGCGCGCTGCGCTCCAATATGAAAGCTCCCCACGAGCCCACCAGATTGCAGCCTCCCAGAAACAGAGCGCCGTAGGTGAGTTGCGGCGGCGGGATACCTTGCGCTAAACCGATCGCGACGAACAACACGAACAGCGACCACCCGACCGCGACGCTCTGGCGAAAAGTGAGCCCCAGGACAAGATACGCGCTAAAAATTATGTAGACGATCGGCCATGACGCGCCAGGAATATCGTTGCCCGTGGCCAAGGTATCGATCCAGATCGCGGCAACGCCGACAACCATCGATACTCCAACGAGCAGGTACGGCAGACCGCGGCGTTCTTTGAGGAAAATAGCCGCGCCCATAGCGATGGCCAGAGGGAGCAACATCGTCATCAAACGCAGAGGCACGACCGGTTCAAAAAAAGCTCTTGGCGTCAATAACATATCGATGATGCTGACGATGACTACCAGCGCGATGCCGAGACTGAGACTGGCTCGGACATACGGCAGCATGCGCTCAAGATAGTGCTGGCGGAAGTCCGCCTCCATGACTCTCGATTCATCTGATTCTTCTGTCGAGCGCGACCACAATCGCGGTTTTAGTGGCAGATGATGGGCTTGGTTTAGCATTGAATAGACTCTTGCGTATCAACAGTGCGTATCGGCCGAACGTTGCCAAACCTTACACCTTTGTTGGTCTTGTTTGCGTGACACAGAGCGAAACGCGCCACGCAGCACCCAAAAGCAGATAGCATTGATCCAGCTCCAATCCGGATTTCTGCCATGCGTTTTCACACGTTGGCGCTGACTGCCCTCATTAGCGCCGCCACTCTCGCCGACGAGCTACCGGCCGACCGCCTGCTTGACCAGGACGGCACAGTAATCGGCGAGATTCGGCTCGAGAAGTCGAACGTGTTCGACCTCTCCAATCCAGCCGAGGACAAGTGGCTGTATCGCCTTGCCAATCGACTGCACATCGTTACCAAAGACAAGGTCATCAGGAAGCAGCTGCTATTGCGAAGCGGCGACGACTATTCCGCGCGCCTGGTCAATGAATCAGAGCGCATCCTGCGGAGTAACACCTACCTGTTCGACGCGAACATCAAGCCCGTCAAAGTCGAGAATGGTGTCGTCGATCTGACAGTGCACACGCGCGATGTATGGACATTGAGCCCAGATATTTCGCTGTCGCGCAGCGGCGGTGAAAACCGCACCAAAATCGGTCTCGAAGATACCAATCTGTTTGGCCGTGGCCGGCTAGTCAGAGCGGCCCGCATCGAGAACGTTGATCGCACCGAAAAAAGTTTCGAGTTCGCCGACCGGCATCTCGGTAGGAGTTGGGTGAGAGCTTCTCTGAAAATTGCCGACAACTCGGACGGAAAACTGAACTGGCTGTCGGCTCAACGACCGTTCTACGCCCTGGACACACGCTGGTCCGCAGGCACGACCCTGTTCGAAAACGAAAAGCGTGAATCACTCTATCAGTCGGGCGATGAAGCGGCTGAGTATCAGCAAGGACGCGATTACGCGTCCGCCTTCGGTGGCTGGTCGAAGGGGCTGCAAAAAGGCTGGGTACGACGCTGGACGGCAGGCGCTGTGTTCGACGATAATCGTTTTTCGGTAGTGCCGAACCCTGAGCTACCGGCGCTGCTGCCCGAGAATCGCAAACTTGTCTACCCGTTCATCGGCGTCGACATTCTCAAGGATGACTATCGAACGTCAACGAACCGCGACCAGATTGGCAAGACTGAAGATTTCTACCTCGGCTCCCGACTATCCGGATCTCTCGGCTGGGCGTCAGAGTCATTCGGCGCAGACCGCGACGCACTGATTATTGCGGCGCGGGCCAGCCGCGGGTTTGGAGACTTGCAGAAAGACGCATTGCTGCTAGCTGCCAGCGTTGATGGCCGCGTTGAGTCCGGCGACACAAGAAACGCATGGCTGACGGGCAGTGCACGTTATTACAAGAAGCAGTCCGCCAAACGCCTTTTCTTCATGACGATGAGCGCAACCGCGGGACACGAACTCGACCTCGATAATCCGGTGCAGATCGGCGGGGACACGGGACTGCGCGGTTATCCATTGCGCTACCGGAGCGGCGACTCAAAACTGCTGTTTACCGTTGAACAACGCTTCTTCACCGACTGGTACCCGTTTCGCCTCGTACGCATTGGCGGAGCGATTTTTGCTGATACAGGCCGTGTATGGGGCAGGAACCCAGCCGGACCGGAGCGTTCCGGCTGGCTGACAGATGTCGGCTTCGGTTTGCGCTTCGCACCGACACGCAGCAGCACCGGCAAAATGATACATCTCGACATCGCGTTTCCGCTTGACGGCGACGACTCTATCGATTCCGTGCAGATTCTGCTGGGGTCGAAGCGCGGCTTCTAGTCAACGGTCCTAAAACGCGTACTTGGCTGACAAGAGCAGACGAGTCATGGCACCCGATGCACCGGATTCGAGCTCGCGCTCCGCGAACATCAACTCGCCACCAACGGTCATCTTCTCGAGCGGCTGATAGAGCAGGTTCAGGTGTGCGCTATGCACATCTCGGGTCACATTATTGCCGGTGAGTACCGTATCGTTATCGTTATTCAGGTAACTGAGGGTGAAGTTTGACCGCCAGCGCTCGTTCCAGAAGTGCCGGTAGGAAACAAAACCACCCCATTGCTCGATCGCACTTAGCTTGCCGTTGCCATCGAGCACGGCGTCGTTGGAAGTGTTCAGACCGAGGTAACGACCCGTGCCTTTCCCGACGGTCGCCATCCAGCGGACATCGTCGTCGCCGATATTGTGCTTGCCAGACAGACTAAGGCCGAAAGCCGTTTGGGCATCATCAATCGAATCCGTTTCGTAGTTCAGCTCACGGACCAGCCCTGCCGCCTTGATTGTGCCGTTGTTAAGCTGAGCGGTGTAGCGCGCAACGAGATCCGGCAAACCGCCGTCATCGGCAACGATGCGATCACCACCACCGAATGGCGTAATTGTGGTCTCCGGATTTTCCAGCGCGATTTCCCAGGGGCCGTTCTTGTAACGCAGTTGGGCCTGCCGCACAAAAGTAGTGCCTTCGGTCGGGCCAATGAAATCAAGATTCTCGGGCAAGGCACTGACGTCCTGGAACGTCGACCAAGCCTGTCCGGCCAGCCACTTGTCGTAAGTTATGTACGCATGACGGAGACGCGGGTTATACGAGTTACTGATACGCTCGTCGCCACCCGAGCCCAGGAAAAAATCCATTTCGAGAAAAGTGCCCAGTGCCTTACCGTTTGCGAGCCGGTGGTCACTACGAAAGTTAATGCGGCTTTCGCGACCCTGCATATCGATATCGGGACCTTCGTTGGTTGACCCGCCCACCGGAATTGTAGCCGGCACGTAGAATTGGCTGCCCAGACTACCGGGTGACATGTCGCCGTCGCTGTAATCACTGAACATGGCATCCAGTTTTATGTATCCGCCGAACTTGTAGCTGCGCTTCTCGGTTGCAGCCGTCGGCTCTGGTACGACCGCTTGTCGTGTCACTACGGCCGCGGGTCTCTCGTTCATCAGCTTCGTAACCATCGCCTCGAGAGTCGCCACGCGCGCTTCGAGTGCAGCAATGTCAGCCTGTTCTGCTTGCACGGAACCCGCAAAGCAGAGAATCGCTGAAGCCGCGATTGTTACGGCAAATCGTTTCGGTAAGGTGCTCATGTTCGTTTCCAGGGCGAGGTGGTTTGAGGGCGATTGCATACTCGTCCCATGGGGCCCGCCTTACTATTAGCCCTATGACCTACTGGACCTTCGGATAGCCGCAATAGACGGTCGACCGGCGACTGACGGTCTATCGACGATTGTCGGTGCCCGAGTAATTACTGTTACCCGCTTTGACAGTAGTCGCTTAGAATCGGCCGCTGAGAATACGTGGACAGCCCGGCGGCTGTCGGGTCCGCGATAGGAGTGATGCAATTGAGTTATCGGCTCGTATTCGGCGCCAGTGGTTACATCGGGGGCTACCTGGTGCCTTACCTGGCTGCGCAGGGCCATCAGGTCCGGGCGACGGCACGCAATATCGAGGTGCTTGAGAGCCGCGAATGGCAGGGCGTCGAGCTCGCGCAAGCCGACGCGTTCCGACCCAAATCACTCGACGACGTACTGCAGGACGTCGATATCGCCTATTACCTGGTGCACTCGATGGCAGCCGGCAGAGACTTCCCCAAGCTGGATGCCGAGGCCGCCCACAACTTCGCAGCAGCAGCCGCTCGTCAGGGCGTGCGCCGTATCGTCTACCTGGGTGGACTGGTCCCGCAGACGCCAAAATCGCTGCACCTGCGTTCGCGGCAGGAAACCGGCGATATCCTGCGAGCAGGCGGCGTACCCGTGACCGAAATTCGGGCCGGTATGATTATCGGCCCCGGATCGGCAGCCTGGGAGGTAATTCGTGATCTGGTCAACCACTTGCCCGTTATGGTCACGCCCCGCTGGGTATTTTCCCGCTCCACGCCGATAGCACTGAGCAATTTGCTGCGCTACCTCGCGGATGCACCCGCACTCGAGGAAACGGCCGGTGAGATTTATGACGTCGGCGGCCCCGACGTACTGACTTACGCGGATGTCATGCGCCAGTATGCGGCACTGGTCGGCAAGAAGCCGCGCATCATCCCGGTCGGCGTTCTGACACCGCGCCTGTCGTCTTACTGGCTGCGTCTGGTAACGACGGTCCCCACCAACGTTGCGCGCGCGCTGATCGACGGTCTGTCCCAGGATGTCATTGCCGATGATCACCGCCTTGAAAAACTCGTGCCGCAACAGTTACTCGGGTTTCGCGAGTCGGCGAGTGAAGCGCTCGATGCCGAGCGTAAACATGCCGTTCCGGCACGCTGGGTCGAGAGCTCGATTGCGGTAGCGGAGTTCCACCCGCAATATTCCTATTACAGTAAACAGCAAGGCGACAGCGCCTCGACTGACGCAAGCGCGGAGTCACTGTGGCGCGAGATTTGCCAATTTGGCAATAACGGCGACTTTTTCTACGCGCGCTGGTTGTGGTGGCTGCGGCGTGCGCTCGACTGGCTCGTCGGCGGGCCCGGCTTCAGACGCGCACGCCGACATCCGGAGCAGTTACGCGTCGGCGACGCTGTCGATTCGTGGCGCGTCATTGCGATGCAGCCGAACGAACGGCTGACTCTTCTCATGGAAATGAAAGCACCGGGCGCCGGCGTCCTCGAGTATGTCATTACTGACAAAGGCGACCATCGAGAGATCTCCGGTACTGCGTATTTCCACCCGGCCGGCGTCTGGGGACTGTTGTACTGGTTCGCGTTAATTCCTGCGCACGCTTTCATCTATCGCGGAATGACCCGTGCAATTGCAGGGCGCGCTGCTCAATTGACAAAATGAGTTCAGCCGTTGGCTGTTCCCGGCCGGCACATAACGCCAGCTGTTTTACATAACGTCGGAATGCGGTAATTCGCGTGTGAAATTAACAGCGTAAAATTTTTGCTGTGAAATTTTATAAAAAATTGGCTTAAGCTTTCAAGTATGTAAAATCCGGTGCATCGCGCCAGCAGAACACACGAGGAGATCGACATGAGTCAGCAGCAGCTACAAACGCCAGTTTCCGCCAGTGGAAGACGTATCACGAGCATGACCGGATCCGGCATTGGTGACCAGGGGAGCATGGTCGACCTCCTCGACCGGGCAGTCCCGCTGCAGGGCGCGAGCCATGCCGATGTCGTTGAGTACTGCGTTGAAGCGCCGATGTGCTACGCCAAATGCCTTGCGCTGTTAGCCGACGGCCGCAAAGTCGGGCTGCAGAATCCGTGTCAGTTCGTCGGCTGGTCCGATGAGTCGCTGCTCTTCAGCAATAATGGCAAGCACCTGGAAGTGGCCATCGAAAGCGATTTACAGGACCACGCCCCAGGGTGCCTTCGCGTCATTTTTCTGGAAGATAACTCTGAGCGCCGCTCGAGTATTGCGAGAAAGTTCATCGGTATTGATGGCGATATGGTGAAATTGCCAGCATTTACGGTCACGGCTTAACGCCAAGCCATCTCGCCGGCTAATATTTCGCCCTCCAGCCGCCCGCTTCCCCGCCGGCGGCGTTTTTCAGCAATCGCGCCCCCCTCTGCGCCGAGCGGGCTCCCGTGCGCCCTCGCCATGCAACAACCGACGCTGGACAGCGGTTCGGAATAACCGTATAGATATTGACGTTGGTAAAGAGATAATCACTGCAACTAGTTGGCTTAGAGGAATAACAAGATGGCCTATTCAACCAGTGAAATTCGCAACGTTTGCCTTGTGGGCGCCAGCAACGCCGGCAAGACGCAGCTCGCTGAGCGACTGCTGCATACGGGTGGTGCGATTGCCGAATACGGCTCCGTGGACAAGGGCAACACGGTTTCCGATTTCACTGAACGTGAGAAACAGCTGGGCCATTCACAATACCCGTCAATTTGTCACCTCGATCACGGCGGCATCCACGTCAATCTAATCGACACCCCGGGATACCGCGACTTTTTCGGGCGGGCGTTATCGGTGCTGCCGGCTGCCGAGACGGCCGCGGTCGTTATCAATGCACAGGAAGGCATCGAGATGATCGCTCGCCGCATGATGGACGCGGCCAAAAAGCAGCGCCTCTGTCGCATGATCATCATCAACAAGATCGATGCTGAAGATCTCGACCTCGAGGCCCTGGTCGCTGAAATACGCAGCACGTTCGGCGCCGAGTGCCTGCCGCTGAATCTGCCATCGGCTGACGGCAAGAGTGTCGTCGACTGTTTCTTCCAGCCCTCTGGTGACGCCACTTTGTTCAGCGACGTAGCGTCCGCGCACACGGAAATTGTCGATCAGGTGGTCGAAGTCGATGAAGAACTCATGGAGCTTTATCTCGAGCAGGGCCAGGAGCTGAAGCCCGAGCAACTGCATGCACCTTTCGAGAAATCGTTGCGTGAAGGGCATCTCGTGCCGATCTGCTTTGTGTCAGCTAATACCGGTGTCGGCATCGCGCAATTGCTGAAAATTTTCGAAGAGTTAATGCCGAACCCGATGGAGGGCAACCCACCACGATTCCTGCAAGGCGAAGGCGATGACGCCAAGGAAGTCGTACTCACTCCCGATCCGGACGCCCACGCAATTGCTCACGTATTCATGGTCAACATCGATCCGTTTAAGGGTCGACTGGGCATCTTCCGTATCCACCAGGGCACGATTCGCACGGGCAACCAGCTGTTCGTCGGTGATGCGCGCAAACCCGTCAAGGTGAACCAGCTGCTTAAGCTCAATGGCGGCACGCACGTCCCGACCAATATCGGTGTGCCGGGCGATATCTGCGCGATACCGCGCGTGGACGATGTGCACTACGGGGCTGTGCTGCATGACTCGCACGACGAGGATTACTTCCACCTGAAAGCCCTCGAACTGTCCCGGCCGATGTTCGGTCTTGCCATCAAGCCGATGAATGACAAAGAGTCGCAGAAGACCTCGGATGCCCTGCACGTCGTTGAAGCGGAAGATCCGTCGCTCGAGGTCGAGCATATTGCTGCGCTCAACGAAGTGGTTCTTCGGGGCCACGGCGAACTGCATCTGCGAACCGTGCTGGAGCAGATCAAGGATCGGCACGGTATTGACGTACTCACATCCCTGCCCTCAATTGCCTATCGAGAGACCATCACGGCGAAAGCCGAGGGTCATCATCGTCACAAGAAACAAACCGGCGGTGCCGGCCAGTTCGGCGAGGTTTATCTGCGCATCGAGCCATTACCGACCGGCGAGGGCTTCAAGTTCGGCAGCGCGGTCGTTGGCGGTTCTATCCCGTCGCAATACATACCGGCCGTGGAAACCGGCGTCCGTCAGGTGATGGAGACCGGCGCGTTGTATGGATTTCCGATGCAGGACGTTGGTGTCACTGTTTACGACGGCAAATTTCACGCCGTTGACTCGAAAGAAATCGCTTTCGTCCAGGCCGGCAAGAAAGCGTTCCTCGAAGCGGTGAAGAAAGCGAAACCGATCGTCATGGAACCGATCGTCGACATGGATGTCACCGTGCCGAGCGACAGCGCCGGCGGTGTGACCGGTGACCTGTCGTCAATGCGCGGCATGATCACGGGCACCGAAGCTCTACCCGATAACCGCATGATAATCTCCGGCCAGGTGCCGCTGAAAGAGGCACAGGCTTATCACTCGCGGCTGAAATCGCTAACCGGTGGTGACGGCAGCTTCACGATGGACTTCAGCCACTATGCGGAAGTACCACGGGAAGCACTTGATCTCGCGCCGGAGCAGTCGACCCTGACAGGCTGACCTCTGGAAGAAGCTCGCCGATACAATCGTCTTTATGGGGCGGCAAAGGGACTCGGCGCATCGCGTACTCCCTGGAACTGGCAGACACACATAACAAGCTGGTGGGTGAGCATCTCGAAGCGGAGTGGACGGTCCACAGTCTGAAATCAGACCTGAAAGTCCGCGATGCAAGAATCCAGAAGTTGTTGGTGACCGCAAACTCGGAACGGCCTGACGTCGCCGTAAAGACCGACGTGTGGAGCCTGGAAGAGGCGCGCTTCCTGTAGGTCTTCGGCAACGGTATCTCGGATGCACATCGGCCGATCCGCCTGTTACGATTGACGTTCGGTATCAAGAACAGGAATCGGACCATGAACCTCGGAGTCACCGATCGATTACAGCCGCTGCTCGACGCAGTAAAGACCTTCATCAGCGAGCGCGTTGTTCCCGTCGATGCCGAATACCTCGCCGAAATTGACAAGGGCGATCGCTGGGCGCTGAGCGAGCGCCAGTCGGAAATCATTGAATCGCTGAAAGCCGCGGCGAAAGAACAGAATCTCTGGAACTTCTGGCTGACCGACAGCGATAGCGGCTACGGCCTGACGACGGTGGAATACGCGTATCTCGCCGAAGAAACCGGCCGCTCCTACCTTGCGGCCGAGGCGATGAATTGCAGCGCACCGGATACCGGCAACATGGAGGTGCTGGAGCGCTATGGCACGCCCGAGCAAAAGAAGCAGTGGCTCGAGCCCTTGTTAAACGGCGAGATTCGCTCCGCTTATGCAATGAGCGAGCCGGACGTTGCGTCGTCTGATGCGACTAATATCGCCACCTCCGCCGACCTTGATAATGGCGAGTGGGTCATCAACGGCGAAAAGACCTACATTTCCGGCGCCGGCGATCATCGCTGCAAGATCATGATCTGCATGGTCAAGTCGAATCCGGAGAACGACCGTCATCATCAGCACTCGCAAATCCTGGTACCGATGGATACGCCAGGCGTGGAAGTGCTGCGTGGGATGAATGTCTTCGAAAATGACGATGCGCCGCATGGCCACATGCACATTCGTTTTACCGATGTCCGCGTACCGGAAGACAACATGATCCTCGGTGCCGGCCGCGGCTTCGAGGTCGCCCAGGGGCGCCTCGGGCCCGGCCGCATCCATCACTGCATGCGCGCGATCGGCGCCGCCGAACAGGCACTGGAGCTGATGTGTGAGCGTGCCGTATCACGCACCGCGTTCGGCCGGCCGCTGGCGAAACTCGGCGGCAATTACGACAAGATTGCCAACGCGCGCATTAACATCGACATGGCGCGACTGCTGACATTGCAGACGGCGCATGTGATCGACACCCAGGGCGTGCAGGAAGCCCAGGTCTGGATCTCGAAGATCAAGGCGCTGGTTCCGAACGTTGCATTGCAGGTCATCGACGACGCCATACAAATTCACGGTGCGGCCGGCATCTCCCAGGACTTCCCGCTTGCAAAAATGTACGCCAACACCCGCACCTTGCGATTTGCAGACGGGCCGGACGAAGTACATCGCATGGTTGTCGCACGACACGAACTTCGTCCGTATATTCGGAAAAGCGCATGACCAGGCTCGTCAAGTTCGCCGAACAGGGCACTGCGGCTCTGGCGAAGGGCGAATGATGCGTGCGCTGGTCTGCAAAGAATACGGCCCGCCCGAATCACTGGTTATCGAGGAACACGATGACCCGGTTCCCGGTCCGGGTCAGCTCTGTATTGATGTGGCCGCCGCAGGTATCAATTTTCCGGACGTACTCTCGATAGCGGGCAAGTACCAGGTCAAAACACCGACACCGTTCATTCCCGGTAACGAAGCAGCCGGTGTGGTTTCGGCGGTCGGCGACGGCGTTACTCAATATGCGATCGGCGACAAAGTCATCATCAATTGTACCGGCGGCGCGTTCGCCGAAAAATGCGTCGCCAGTGAGCTAATGACAGCGCCACTGCCTGATGACCTCAGTTTCGAACAAGGCGCGGGTTTTTCCGTCACTTACGGGACGAGCGCCCACGCACTGAAACAGAGCGCCAATTTGCAACCCGGCGAGACCGTGCTGGTGCTCGGCGCCGCCGGTGGCGTCGGTATTACCGCCGTCGAAATCGCCAAAGCCATGGGCGCACGGGTCATTGCCGCCGCCAGCAGCGACGCAAAGCTCGAGTTTGCTCGATCCGCCGGCGCTGACGAGACCATCAACTACTCGACGATGCCGCTCAAGGAAACGGTCAAGGAGCTGACCGGCGGCAAAGGTGCCGATGTCGTGTACGACCCGGTCGGTGGCGAGCTCGCCGACCAGGCGTTTCGCGCTACGGCCTGGCATGGCCGTTACCTTGTCATCGGTTTTGCCAGCGGTGATATACCCAAGTTTCCGGCCAATATCGCGTTGCTCAAGGAAGCCAGCATCATCGGGGTCTGGTGGGGCACCTGGGCGATGAAAAACCCCAAGCTCCAAGTCAAAAACATGATGGAAATGGCAGCGCTGGTCAGGGACGGGACGCTGACGCCGCGGGTCACCGAGTCCTATTTACTCGACGAATTCGCCTCGGCCTTCCAGGCCATCACCGAGCGGCGCGCACTCGGCAAAGTCACGCTGCGGATGCGCTAGCGACAGCTGGCCCTTGCAGGACCCGTAACAGCCGAATCCCGGAATAGGTCAAATCTTTCATTGCCAGAAGGGAGAATCTGGCATAGTCTGACAAGTGCTTGATTATTTTGACTAACGGGGGGGTCCCAATGTCCATTTCAGGTTTTAACCGAATCGTAGCTGCCGCAGTTGCGGCTTTACTCGTCACGCCGGTCCTCGCGCAGGACAAGCCCGAGTTTCTTGAAGAGATTGTCGTCACATCGACCAAGCGGCAATCGACGCTGCAGGAAATCCCGGTCGCCGTATCCGTCGTGCAGGCTGAGGATATCCGGCAATCGCAAATCTCGGACATCAAGGATCTCCAGTCCCTGGTGCCCTCTTTGCGTGTTACGCAGCTGCAGTCGTCCGGCAACACCAACTTCCTGATCCGCGGCTTTGGTAATGGCGCCAACAATGCCGGTATCGAGCCATCGGTGGGTGTATTCGTGGACGGCGTCTATCGTTCACGCACCACGTCCGCGCTTGGCGACCTCCCTAACCTCGAACGCGTCGAAGTTTTACGCGGTCCGCAGAGCACGCTCTTTGGCAAAAACGCGTCGGCCGGAGTCATTAGTCTCGTGACAGCAAAGCCCAGTCTCGATGCAATTAGTGGCTCTGCCAGCCTGACCGTCGGCGACTACAGCCAGTTTATCGCGAAAGGCGACATCACCGGGCCCGTGTCCGACTGGGTCGGTTTCAGCCTCGCTGGCAGCATCAACAAACGCGACGGCTACTACGACAATCTCGAGGGTGGAGACGCACTGGGCGAACAGGATCGTCACAGTCTGCGAGGACAACTGCTTTTTCAGCCATCCGACGAGCTCGAAGTTCGGGTGATTGCCGATTTTGACAGCCTCGACGAAGCCTGCTGCGGTGTCGCCAACCTGGTGAATGGCCCCACAGGAGGGGTCGTGCAACTCATCGGCGGCAACCTGGTGCCCGAAGCTCCATTCGCTTACGAGGGCTACTACGATTTCACACCGACAAACGAGTTCGATTCGAGCGGTATCTCGATCCAGTTCGACTACGACATCAATGATGCGGTCACACTGACTTCGATCACGGCGATGCGCAGCCTGGATCGCTTCGACAATGTTGACATCGACTTTACGAGCGCGGCGCTACTCGATAGCGCGGCTGGCAATCTCACCGATACCGACATCCATACGTTCACGCAGGAGTTGCGCCTGGCGGGATCAACGGACCGTATGGACTGGATGCTCGGTGGCTTCTTCTTTGACGAGGAAGTAGAGCAATTCACAGCAGTCAAGTATGGGCCGGATTTTCGATCCTACGCCGATATTTCGACTTCTAATCCAGCTTTCGGTGGATCTTTCGTTACCTTTATCGAGAACCTCGGAACATTGGGCGGGCTGCCGTCCGTTCCCGCGAACGCCAATTTTTTCGGCGCGCTACAAGGTAACGATGAGACAGCCGGACTCGACGATCAGGCGTTTTCAATTTTTGGCCAGGTTGATATCGAACTGGGCGATCGAGTAACGTTGACGCTCGGCGCAAACTACACCGAGGACGAAAAGGATACGTTCGTCAGCATCGATGGCAACGATATTTTCGCGAGCCTGGATCTTACTGAGGTCGGTTATGAGTTGATTTTCTTAAACCTCTCCGGCGGCCTCCCTGCCATTCCCGCGGTGCTTCCGGGTTTCCCGGTGGAAGATGCGACGGCAAGATTTCTGAGTACAATACCTTGTTCGGCGGCAGCGCCTCCCCCCGCCTGCAACCCCGTACTCGCGTTGTCACCCTTTCAGTTCCTGTTTCCGTCCGTCGATTATCCGAATTCCGTGGAGAACGGAAATTCCAAGGATGATGAGCTGACGTGGACCGTACGCCTGGCAGTCGATGTATCGGACAACGTCAACATGTACTTTGGCGCCGGAACGGGCTTTAAGGCCACCTCCTGGAACCTGTCGCGCGACGCCAGGCCCTTCCCGTCCGACGTTCCGGCTATCGTGGCGGCGGGCTTGACCGAGAGCCCCTACGTTCCCGGGACGCAATTCATTGTCGGCCCGGGTCAGCGCTTTGCGGGGCCTGAAGAAGCGACGGTCTACGAAGTCGGCATGAAAGCCAGCTGGGATACGGTGGCTTTGAACCTCGCGATCTTCGACCAGGAAATCAAAGGCTTCCAATCCAATACTTTCACTGGAGCGGCTTTCACGCTGGTTAATGCCGGCAAGCAGTCGACGACCGGCGCCGAAATCGATATTCGCTGGTCACCAACCGACAGCTTTCAGGGCACGTTTGCGGCCACGATCATGGATCCCACGTACGATTCGTTTGAGGACGCGGTCGTGCCGAAGACGCCAAGTAATCCGGACGGACTTGATGACTTATCCGGTGCTACGCCTTCAGGTATTCATGAGCTCAGTTTGACGGCGTCTGGCCGCTACGATTTTACAATGGGTAATGCGGCAGGCTTCGTGCGCGCCGAATACGTCTATGAAGATGAGGTCCAGGTTGTCGACAACGTACCGGCGGATATCGCGTCGCGAGAAGTCAGCACGATTAACGCGAGCGTCGGTTTGTCATGGGACAATGGCTTCGAAGCCATGGTCTGGGGCCGAAATCTCAATAACGACGAGTATTTGATGAGTGCGTTTCCAGCAGTAGCGCAGCCTGGAAGTTACTCGGGCTACCCGAGTCCGCCGCGCACTTACGGCCTGACGTTACGCAAGTACTTCGACTGAAGCTGTCGAGATCTTAGTGAAGCAAACGGGCTCCTCGCGGAGCCCGTTTTTTTAGCCCTGCCGAATCAGCGCTCGGGCTTTCGCCTTTTCCGTCTTTTCATACGCCAGCAATGCACGCAATCCACTCATTGACACGTCGGGCATCAGGCCGTCGGCAAGGCGGTAAATTTGTTCGTAATACCAGCCAACGCGCGCAAACGCATTGATCGCCTTGAGCATCGGTATGGGTGATGCCGGTCCCAGCCATCCAGGCCCGATCCGCAAACCCTCCTCGACCTCCGGCGCTTGCTGCAGTTCGCCGGACAATATTTTTGCCGGGAAGTCCGGGTCCGTGCAAAGCGGTCGCCCGAGACCAATCATATCGACGTCGCCTCCGGACAGCGCCTCGGCCATGCCACTCGCCGAGCGAAAACCACCGGTCACCATCAACGGCATCTTCGCCACCTGACGTGCCGCAACAGCATAATCGAAAAAGTACGCTTCGCGTGCCCGCGTACTTTCCCGGACTTTTTCTTCGAACGCGGGTTCAAGCCCGTCGATACCCATCAACCGCGGCTGTTCGTAATTGCCGCCCGAAATTTCCAGCAGATCAAGCCCTTCCTGGTTCAGCAATTCGATAACTTGCAGACAGTCATCGAATGAAAAACCACCTTTCTGAAAATCGGCAGAATTTAGTTTCACGGCTACTGGAAAGTCAGCGCCGACCGCCGTCCGAACTGCACGCACGGTTTCGAGTAACAATCGGGACCGATTCTCAAGCGTTCCGCCCCATTCATCGTCGCGCACATTGACGCGCGGAGAGAGAAACTCGGATAACAAATAGCCGTGAGCGCTGTGCACCTGGACGCCGCTAAAACCGGTCTGTTTCGCGACGCTGGCAGCGAACGCAAATCGTTTGATAACATCCCGAATCTCGTCGCCGGTCAGCGCTCGCGGCTTGCCGAAGCGCCCACCGGGCACTGCCACCGCAATATCCGAGGGTCCGACTGGCTCCGACGCCACCAGTTTCGGCGTCTGTCTGCCAGCATGGCTGATTTGCATCCACAGTTGCGTGCTATCTGCGGTGCCTGCCTCGGCCATCGCCTCCAGTGCGGCACCTTGCGACGCGTCCTGCTCGCCATCGATGACAATGTTGCCAGCTCTCTCGAGATAACGGCGGTCCACCTGCACGTTGCCTGTCAACAAAATCGCAGCGCCACCTTCCGCCCAGCGCCGATACAGCGTGACGTGGCGCGCGGTTGCCCGGTTGCGCGAGTTGGCGACGCCCTCCGTCATTGCCGCTTTGCAGAGTCGGTTCTTGACGGAAGTCCCGCAAGGTAAGGTCAGACTACTGGTCGGTAACGCGTCTTCTTTGACTGTCGCCAACTTAATAGCGGCCGTGCTGCTTGAAGATGTAGTTGTTCAGCTCGATGAATTCGTTGTTCATGCGATGCACGATGCGATGGGTTGACCGTGCAATCGCTCGCATTACTTTATAAACGAGCTGTGGATGCTGATCGACGATCGCTTCAAAGTCACTGCGAGTAATACTCAAAATTTGGCTGTTCGACAGGGCCCGCAGCCCCACGGTGTGCTCGTGGCCGTCGATAAAACTGAGCTCTCCGGCAAGATCACCCTCTCTGAGAACGGCGAGACTCGACGTATCGCCGGCACCCGTATGCTTGATGACTTCCAGCTTGCCCTCGAGTAGCACGTGCAACGAATTGTCGGTGGCCCCCTCCTCGATCAGGTAATCACCGTCCGCCAGTTCGCGAACCTTCATCAGCCCCCCCAGGACCGTAGCATCGTCTTTCGAAAGCTCTGCACCTAAAGACGACCGTAGCACCAGACCTGCGACATCATTCATTATTCTCTCCCTGCCTATGCGCCACGTATGGGCGTTTTGGGCACACAGTTTATCCCTCGCCGCGCTGGCCCGCCACCGCCAGGAAAAACCGCTGTCGCAATGCGAGCCATCGTGTCGTAACCTTGATTGATGCAAGATGAACCTGTGCAAACGCTAACGGCCGACCTCTGCGACGCGTACGACGACGCGATAGTGATTTCGGCACGCTTTACGGGTTATGGCGACCGGCGTGCCTGTCTCGGACCCATCGAGACCATCGTTACCGAAGACGACAACTCGCTCGTGGCGGTCGCTTTAAGAGAACCGGGCCTTGGGCGCATTCTGCTGGTTGATAACAGCGGCTCGCGCCAATGCGCGATGGTAGGCGGCGATCTGGCGCGAGCGGCCCACGATAACGGCTGGCAGGGAATCATCGTTAATGGTGCCATCCGGGATGCCGTTGAACTTGAACAGGTGCCGTTGGCGATATATGCCTTGTATTCATGTCCGCGCAAAAGCCAGAAAAGGGGCCTGGGTGTTCGCGGCAAAAAGGCCCGCTTTATCAATGCCGACGTCAATCCCGACGACATTGCTGCCGCCGACGCGGACGGCGTCATCATTATTCCGGCGGAAATTTTCAAGGGCCTTTGACAGGCGAAGACCGGGCACATGAATACGCCACACGAGCACACGTCCTGCCACTCCTCGGGTGCTGACCTGAAAGATCCCGTTTGCGGCATGGCGGTGACGGCCGAGTCACAGCATCATTTCCGACACGCGGAGACCGACTACTATTTTTGTTGCGGCGGTTGCCGTACCAAGTTCGCCAAGAACCCCGAGCAATACCTGAGTCGAGACGAGGTCCCGATAGCGGAGCCCCCGAAAGCGGGCATGGGACCGTACATCTGCCCGATGTGCCCTGAGGTCAAGGAAGACGAGCCAGTACCATGCCCGAAATGTGGCATGGCGCTCGAGCCTGCCGGTTTTTCGATGGAGCCACCGGAGAACGCCGAGCTCGCCGACATGACCCGCCGACTGTGGATCAGCGCGTTACTGACACTGCCGATCATGCTGCTGGCCATGGGCGAAATGTTCGGTCTTTCCTTCGCATCACTGGCATCCCGGCGCACGTTGACCTGGCTGCAGCTCGGCCTGGCAACGCCGGTTGTCCTCTGGGGTGGGTGGCCGTTCCTGCAACGCGCCTGGCAGTCACTGCACAGCCGCAACCTGAATATGTTCACGTTAATAGGACTCGGCACCAGCGTCGCATATGGCTACAGCGTCATTGCAACGCTGGCACCGTCGTTGTTCCCCGCTTCTTTTCGGGACATCCACGGGGAGGTCGCGGTTTATTTCGAGGCAGCAGCGGCCATCATCACGCTGGTACTGCTTGGTCAGGTACTCGAGCTGCGCGCTCGGGATCGCACCGGCACAGCGATACGCGCTTTGCTGGGACTGGCACCGACCACTGCCCGGGTTGTCGATGCACAAGGCGATGAGCAGGACCTGGCATTGGAGGACGTGAAAGTCGGCGATCGATTGCGCGTGCGGCCCGGAGAGAAAGTGCCGGTCGATGGCGCAGTCGTTGAGGGCGCCAGCAGCGTTGACGAGTCGATGATCTCCGGGGAGCCAAACCCTGTCCGCAAAAAGCCGGGTGATACCGTATTTGGCGCAACCGTCAATGGCTCAGGTAGTTTCGTGATGAAGGCGCAGCGAGTTGGCGCAGAGACCTTGCTGGCGCAGATCGTACAAATGGTCGCAACCGCACAGCGCAGCCGTGCCCCCATTCAGAAGCTCGCCGATGTCGTCGCCGGCTATTTTGTGCCGGCCGTGATGGCGGCTTCCCTGATCACGTTCGTCGTCTGGGCCATTTTCGGCCCCCAACCCGCGATGGCCTATGCCGTCATTAACGCCGTCGCTGTTCTCATCATTGCCTGTCCCTGCGCCCTCGGGCTTGCAACGCCGATGTCGGTGATGACGGCAACGGGGAAAGGCGCGTCGGTTGGCGTCCTGTTCAGGGACGCGGAGGCGATCGAGATCCTTCGGGACGTCGACACACTCGTAATCGACAAAACCGGCACTTTGACCGAGGGCAAACCGCGGCTGGTGCACGTCGAATCATCCGACCGTCTGAACGAAGCAGAAATGCTGCGCCTTGCCGCAAGCCTGGAGAAAAGCAGTGAGCACCCGCTCGCCACCGCAGTTGTTGAAGGCGCCGACGAGCGAAATATCGCGACTGATACCGTCGAGGAATTTGAGTCGCTGACGGGCATGGGCGTCACTGGCCGGGTCGACGGGCGGGCGATCGCACTGGGCAACAGCAGCCTGCTGCGCAAGATCGCAGTAAGCCCAGGTGGGTTTGCAGAACAGGCCGACCAACTACGCGGCAAAGGACAGACGGTAGTATTCGTCGCGGTCGACGGCGAGGTCGTCGGCCTGCTCGGCATCGCCGACCCAATCAAAGACTCGGCGATTGCGGCCATCGACGAGTTACGCAACGACGGACTACAGATCATCATGCTGACCGGTGACAACGTGACGACAGCACGCGTCGTCGCCCAACAGCTCGACATCCCGGAGGTGTTTGCCGGCGTGCTGCCGCAACAGAAGGCCGAACACATCAAGAAGTTGCAGGAACAGGGCCGCATCGTCGCGATGGCGGGCGACGGCATCAATGATGCGCCGGCACTCGCACAAGCTCACGTCGGCATCGCGATGGGCACGGGCACTGATGTCGCAATGGAGAGCTCAGGAATTACGCTGGTACAAGGCGACCTGCAAGGGCTGTTGCGGGCACGACACCTGTCTGTTGCGACGATGAACAACATCCGCCAGAACCTGTTTTTTGCTTTCGCCTATAACGCGATCGGTGTACCTGTTGCCGGCGGTATCCTGTACCCGGCATTCGGCATTTTGCTGAGCCCGATGATCGCCGCGGCAGCAATGAGCTTCAGCTCTGTATCGGTCATCACCAACGCATTGCGGCTCAACAAAGTCCGGCTGTAGGGCACGACTGCGGGTTTCCCCCATTACCTGCAATAGCCCCTTTGTGCTACGGATAAACAGCAGCTTGCTTCGCAAGGAGGCTTGTTATGAAAGCACGTTCGATAGTGTGTTTTGTCTTGACGTCTATTGTCCTCGCGCTGAGCGCATGTGATCCGGACACCATCATGTCAACGCGGGGGTTTCGACTGCCGGGCGGCGATGCCACAGCTGGCCGCGAGGCCTTTCTCTACATGCAGTGTCACCAGTGTCACTCGATCAAGGGCGAACAACTGGCGATCATTCCCGGCCAGGACCCGCCGTACTTCGAACTTGGCGGACCGGTCACGCAGGTACGAACCTACGGTGAACTCGTAACGTCGATCATTAATCCGACGCACAAACTGGCGACCGGCTATGCGAAAGACGTTGTATCAGACGAAGGCGTTTCGAAAATGTACCTCTACAACCAGCACATGACGGTACAGGAGTTGATCGATATCGTTATGTTCCTGCAGCCGTATTACGAAGTGGTGGTACCGGAATTTCGTTATCCGGTTTACCCGTGACGGGCGCCGCTAGTCGCTGCGACCGCCCATCAGTTCATAGTGTCCGCCCCGGTCCAGCGCCGTCTTGTAGGCGGGTCTTGCGCGAATCGTTTGCAAAAACGCGTCGATGCGCGGGTAGTTATCCGACAAATCGATTCGCACCTCAGCGGCCTCCAGCGGAAAGCTCATTTGTACGTCCGCTGCCGTAAACCGGTCGCCACAAAACCACTGCGACTGCGCCAGCGTCTGCTCGACGAATTCGAGGTTATTCTGCACGTTGGCGTCCAGATAGCTGTCGCGCACTTTGCCGGCGATGCCTTTGGCAACCGGTTTGATGAAAAACGGCATCGGCGCCGTTTCGATGCGGCCAATGATCAGTGAAATAATCATCAGCGGCATAAATGACCCTTCGGCATAGTGTAGCCAGTAGGTATATGACAGCCCTTCAGGCGTAGTGTTGAGCGGCCGTAATTTTCCGTCGTCGTAAGTGCTGACCAGGTATTCGATGATCGCTCCGGATTCCGCAACGGTCACGCCGTTGTCGACGATCACCGGCGCTTTGCCCAACGGGTGTATCTCTTTGAGCTCGGGCGGCGCCAGGCTCGTCTGCTTGTCACGCCCGTAGCGCTTCATCTCATACTCGACGCCCAGCTCTTCGAGTAACCACAAAATCCGCTGCGAACGGGAGTTTTCTAAGTGATGAACGATTAGCATTGGCTTATTCCTTGGAAGAGACGAATCAGGCTGGCGCAGCCAGCAACTCGAGCGCTGTGCCGAGAACCGCCGCACAGTCGTCGTCAACTTTGAGCGTCGCAATGTCATCTGCCCGGGTGCGGCCCTGATTGACGATCGCGATTGGTTTATTTGCAGCGGCCGCCAGTCGCGCAAAACGAAAGCCGGAAAACACCATGAGCGATGAGCCGATGACCAGCAGTGCGTTAGCGCGCTCTACCGCGGCCACCGCTTTGCTGACACGGTCTTTGGGCACGGTCTCACCGAACATCACGACGTCCGGCTTGATGATGCCACCGCACTCCAGACACGCGGGGACAACGAAATCGCGGTAGTTGTCCTTGGCCAGTTCGGCGTCACCATCCGGATTGTAGCGAAACACGTCCGCATGCCAATTCGGATTCTCAGCTTGCAGCCGCTGCTGGAACTCAGCTCGCGGTGTTATTGAGTCACAGCCAAGACAACGTACTTTGCTTAACTCACCGTGCAGCTCGATGACGTTGCGGCTGCCCGCTGCTGCATGCAGGCCGTCGACGTTCTGTGTAATGAGCGTATCGACATGGACTGCCTTCTCGAGTTTGGCAAGCGCCTGATGAGCAGCATTCGGCCGCGCCGCCGAGAATCGTTGCCAGCCCACGTAACTGCGCGCCCAATACCGCCTGCGAGTCTCCTCACCGCGCACAAAGGGACCAAATTGAATCGGTTGCGCGTGCTTCCACTCGCCATCGCGGTCGCGGTAATCGGGTATGCCAGAAGCGGTGCTGACGCCAGCGCCGCTTAAGACCACGACCGACCGTGCGCCTGCCAGAAAGTCCGCGAGAACGCTCACGAGCCCCTCTCCAGGCTCCGGTAACGCAGCAGCCGTGCACGACTATCAATCTGCCTGAATGATCCCATGCAACACACTATGCCGTTGCCGAGCGGGATGCCGCAAGTTACGTGTACCTATACACCGACACCAGGCAGGTGCGTTATTATTATTCGATGGACAGACTGATTTTGACCACGCTCGATTCGGAGCCGAACGTTGCCATGCCGATGAACGATTGAAATGGCCGATACCATCGTCAAAATGGTGCAGCAGTTCGAGACGATCTACGTCGAGCACATGCGCGACTTACCGATCGTTAACAAGGCTTTGCAGGTCGAAGCGGTCGGTTTTCACGATTATCACAGCCATCAACTTGGTGTTTTGATCACGCCGTGGTTTATGAATCTCATACTGCTTCCCGGCACCGATGACTGGTCCGACACGTCGCAAGGTGATACGTCGAGTATTGAGTTCCCGTCCGGGCGCATCGAGTTTGCGGTTTCCCACGATAAAGTGCTCGACACTTACCTCTCGGCGGTGTTGTTTCGCAGTGTTGCGGATATCGCAGATCAGGCAACAGCGCGAAAACTCGCGCTCGAGGTATTAGATGACCTAACGAAGCCGCCACGCAATGAGCGCACCGTCAGCCGTCGTGACCTGTTAACCGGCCTGCGTGCGTCCTGATGCACGAACTGTCTGTCTGCCTGTCGCTGATGCAACAGGTCGAACAAATCGCGATTGAGCAAAACGCTCAACGCGTGACCAAAATCGTGCTGAACATCGGCCCGCTGTCGGGCGTTGAGCCGGAACTTCTCCGGCATGCTTACCCGCTGGCAGCCGCCGACACCGTTGCCGCTGAGGCGGAGCTGGTGATGGAATCTGCCGACATTGTTGTTCGTTGCAGTCAATGTGAGGCCGAATCAAAGGCGACTGCAAACAGGCTGCTTTGTGGTTCGTGCGGAGATTATCGAACGCGGGTTATATCGGGCGATGAATTGACGTTAATGAGTGTCGAGCTGGACACGGCTGACGACGCAGCTTAAGAACCTTCGAAACTCTTCAGCCATTGCGAAATCTGGTCGTGTGGAACGGGCTTCGCATAATAATAACCCTGCCCGTAGTCGCAGCCCATGCCGCGAAGCATCGACTCTACCGCCGCATCTTCTACACCCTCGGCAATGACCTTAATATTGAAGTCATGTGCCAGGCCGATGATCGACCGGACGATTTTTTCGTCGGCCTTATCGTGCACCATTCCCATGACAAATGACTTATCGATTTTGAGTTCGTCGGCAGGAATACTTTTAAAATGTGACAATGACGAATAACCGGTACCAAAATCGTCGATTGAAATTAGAACGCCGCGCTCGCGCAGCTCGCTAAGCCGGGCAAAACAAGTCTCCGGATCGGCGACGATGGCACTTTCTGTCACTTCGAGGGTGAGCCGATTGTAATCGCCGCCCCACATGCCGACCGCCTCGGTAATGACATCGACAAACTCCGAATTTCGGATATCTATAGCCGACAAGTTCACCGACACTCTCAGGTTTTGCCACCGCTTGGTCCAGAAGCCGCTCTGCCGCAATGCTGTATTTAGAACGAACCACGTTAACGACCGGATGGAGCCTGCCTCTTCTGCGACCGGGATAAAAATATCCGGTGACACGAAACCACGTCGGGGACTGTTCCATCGCAGCAACGCTTCTGCACCGATGGGACGATTGTCGTCTAGAGAAATCTGGGGCTGGTAATACACTTCGAATTCATCGTGTTCCAGAGCCGCTTGAATCTCGCTCTCCATACCCCAGAGACTCGCAATTTCCTTGGTAATGCCCGGACTGTATATCTCGTGCGCGGCCTCGCCCTCCACGGCGGCAGCCAACGCCAGCTCGGCGCGCTGCATCAGGGCCTCCGCCGTCTCTGCCTGCTCCGGAAACAATGCGATGCCGATCGCCACATCGAGGATTACGTGACCGTCCGGTGACGGGATCGGTTCCTTCGCCAGACGCTCGATCTTGTTCGCCGCTAATAGAGCGTGACCTTCGTTTTTGAGGCCCTCGAGGATCATGACGTATTTGTGCTCGCCAATACGATGCGCCGACGACTTTTTTTTAGTCATCGCGGTCAGGCTCATACCGAAGTTCATGAGTACTGCATCACTGGCCGTGTAGCCAAGCCGCGTCGCAATGCGATTGAAACCCTGCAGCTCGATGAGCACCAGGCCGGTCAGGTCACCGCTGCGGGTGACCCGCTCGAGAACTCCAGTGAGCTTATCCAGAAAGCGCAACTGGTCGGATGGTTCAATGATCGATTCGTTGAGAGCCCGGAGCATGTCAAACCTTCACAGATAGTAATCCGAGGGATCTACACCGTAAGCACCCGGTTCGAGTCCCCAGCGTATCCAGAGGGCCAGGTCGCCGTTCTCGTCTTCCGAATCTTCGCGCAAATCCACGCGCGTGAACTTTTGCAGCGGCTTCTTCTTGGCATCGAGTATTACCATGATAACGGGCCGCAAGCGTCGCAATTTGTTCTGCGAAATGACAATGCCAATTTCACCCGTGCTGAGTTCCACCAGGCTTCCGGTAGGGAACATGCCAATACATTGAATAAACTGTTCGACCAGTTCTGACTTAAATTCCGACCCGGCAACAGCCAGCAACTTGCGCATTGCCTCATACGCAGACAGGGTGTCGGCGTACGGACGCACTGATGTCATGGCATCGAAGGCATCACAAAGACCACCGATCTGGCCATACATCGGGATGTCGTCGCCTGCCAGGCTGTGCGGATAGCCTCCGCCGGTGCGACGCTCGTGATGCGTGCGCACCATTTCGATGACGACGGGATCTATGCCCGGCGTGTTTTCAAGAATATCGATGCCATGGCCGACGTGGCTGCGTACTTGTAACAACTCTCCGTCGGTCAGCGTTTCTTTTTTCTTCAGTAATTCACCCGGCAGCCGGGTCTTGCCGACGTCCAGCAACAGCCCACCCAGGCCGAGCTGGTGCAGCTCCTGGCGGCTGTAACCGATATGGCGACCAAGAACGATGGTATAGACCGACGTAGCGATCGAGTGGCCATAACTGTAATCGTCTTTGCAGCGTAATCGCGATAGCCATGCCAGGGCGTCATTATTACGCAGCACGCTGTCAACCATCGGCGCAACGACTGTCTGCACCACGTCCAGTTCCAGGCGTCCGCCTGTCCGCAGACCCGACATCATTTCACTAATAATGCTTTGCGCTTTGTCGTGCGTATCTCGTGCGTTGCTGACCTCATCGACCAGGCTATGCGTATCTTGGTAAAAACTGCCCGGCTCACCGGTTTGGATGGAGGCGGCGTTGGTATTCCTGGTCTTAAGACCGACCAGCCGCTGTAGCCATGCACTCAGTCGGTTCAAAAGCCCCGGTTTCTTTTCGTCGGACAGTGAAGAAGCCTGCTGGCGCGACCGCTCGCCGGGCGTCATTTTAGACAGCGACGGGTCCACGTACACGAATTCGCAGTACTGCTTGAGCTTTTCGATATCCGCGTTATTCGTTATCGGGAAGCCCTGAAAAAGGAACGGCGTTTCGAGCCACGGACGATCAAGACGCGCGATATACATGCCGAGCGCGAGCTCGGTCGTGGCCACCTTTTTTTTGGTCAGACTTGGCAAAATTCAGCACTGCTCTGCGGAAATTGGGTGAATCAGGCCCTCGCTCGTCGTGCTTTTGGCCCACCAAACAGGACTCACAGTTTAGCCAGACGGGCACCAGCTACCGTGCTGGAAGTCACAGATTAGTTAAAAAACCACTAAAAATAGGGGTCTACGGGCGATTTCGCAGCACGTTTGCGGTCGAGACAGTCCGGGATACCGGAGATCCGGTTTCGCCGGTGGAGGCCCCAAAAAAAAGGTCCCTCCGCGGGACCTTTCTTCGCTATTTTCGGCGTGGAACCGAATTAGCAGGACTTACTTCGTTTCTTGCATATCCCACAGGCGGTTTGAGCTGCACTCTGAAGTCTCGTTGAACATACCCTCCATCTCGTCGCCCTCGTCGCTGTCCAGCAACGTCTTGACAGCCGCCCAGGTCGTGAGGTCCGGGTAGCTATCGATGAACATGAAGATCTCCGTATTACCGACAATCGCTGTACCAACCGCACTACGGACAACGCCGTCGGTGCGCGCGTTAACCCATTTCAGCCACTTGCTATTGATCGCCTGCACGTCTTCAACGCTCTTGCCATCTTTCAGTTCACACATCCAGGATTCAGAGACACCGTCGGCATGCGCCGAAACGGCAAAACCGAGCACCAGGCAGGACGTAACTATAGTCAAAATTTTCTTCATTGATTTTCCCCTGATTATTTTTTAGTTTTGTAGCGCTGACGATTATAGACGCTTTAGTTGCTGAACGGGCAGGAAAACCCGATGCTTTGGCGACCCGATGCGAGCCGCACGTGCAATCAGACGTGACTCGAAACGAACCCGCCGACCGAGCGGCCGAATCGCAGCGTTACAAACGAGACTCCGATTACGGACCGTGTATTCCATCCGCTTCGTGTAGTCGAGCAATGCGTTACAGTCGCGACCGCGTCGACAACATCGCTGACAATTTTTATGCGCTGCCCTTTGATGAGTTCCTGCTTGCTGACCATGCGCAAACCGTTCAGCGAAATGTCTTCGATTCTTCCGTCGAAGCCAGGATTCTGCGGCCAGTGCGTGTAAAAGCTGATTGCCTGCTGTTTGTCAATGCGCTCGATGCCGCGCTGCCCCGCTGATTCCATGCGCCGTTGCTCGGCCGCATACAAAGGACTGCCGCAAACCTGGCATGCAGACTCGATTTCGACGACGCTGCCAAATGAATGCGGCGCTTCGCAAAAAGCGCATTCCCGTGACAGATTTAGCGGCCGCTGGCGAGTGGTCTCTGCTTCCGGGACAGGCTCCGGATCAGTGTTCGGTGCGGACCAGCCATCCGCCACCTGCGCAATGATATCGAGTCGCGCATCGTACTCTGCGCGCCGCTCGGCATTCGACAGGATCGCGTACGCTTCATTGATCGATGCTGCGGTGGCCGTGTCTCCACCCAGATCAGGATGATGCCCGAGCTTCTGCATCAGCGTGCGGTAACTGCCACGGATAATCTCTGCAGGCGCGTCGCGACTTACGTGCAGTATTTCGTAGTAGTTGCGTTTCTCTGGGCGTTTTTCCATACCAACGTATCGGCAGGCGGTAGCCTGTTCTTTAGCGCCCCTTTCGGTAGGCCTTACTGATAAGGACAGGCTCATCGAGTATTTGCCCTGCGGTGTACGGCGAATCGCTGGCTCCCTGCGCGCTTTGCTGATGGATTGCATGGACGACATCCATACCCTGCACAACCCGACCAAAAGCCGCAAAACCCAGGCCGTCGGGGTTACGTTGACCAGCAAAATCCAGTCCGGGCTGCGCGCCAATACAGATGAAAAACGCCGCTCCGCTACCACTGTCCGGCGCACCACGAGCTAAAGAAATGACGCCGTCCTCGTGACGAATACCGGTCTCCGTCGTGGTCTCAAGCGGCACAGCATTTAGTCGCTCCTCGCCATCGAGTACGCCACCCTGAATAACAGAGATGATGGGGCTGCCATTGTCGTTTGATGGTTTCACGACACGATAGAAACCGCCACCCTGGTAAAGACCTTTATCGACGTACTCAAGGAAGCTGGCGGCTGAGTTCGGTGCCCTTTGTTCGTCGACGGCGACCGTGATATCGCCGAGCACCGTCTCCATAACAACCAGGGTCTCGGTGCCCGGGTCCGATGCGCCGTCCGGGTTGCAGGCCACGACGAACAGGCAGGGTAAGGCAACAAAAAGACCTGCCCTCAAGAACATGCCCGCATTGATCATCGAAGTCGCACGCTACGCGACGGTTGCTTTAATTTTCGGCAAGTCGACAAACTTCCCGGGCCGCTTTTGCATGCGCGCAGTGATCGCCTCCTTGATCTCTTCGGGCTGGAACATGCTGGCATTCCATGTGCCAACATAGTCAAGCGCGTCTGCTGTCGAATGATCCCTCGAATAGTTAATCATGCGCTTGCAACCGTACACGGCGAGCGGTGGTTTTCTGGCGATCTCGGCGGCTATCTCCATGACGGCATCAAGCATAGTCTGCTGGTCCTCGAACACGCGATTGACAAGCCCTGCCGCCGCGGCCTCTGCCGCCGGCATGCGTCTGCCGGTGTAGCACATCTCGCGAACCAGGCCCTCCGGTATCAGTTTAACGAGACGCGGGAACGTACCGACATCGGCCGTCATGCCGACATTGATTTCCTCAACACAAAAGAACGCATCGGCCGTCGCGTATCGCATATCGCAGGCGGTTACCATGTCCACGCCACCGCCGATGCAACCGCCCTGCACTGCTGCAATGACCGGCACTCGACAGTTTTCGAGTACCGAAAACGTCTCCTGCATTTTGCGCACCGTTTGCAGGAAGTCAGCCCCGTGAGCGATCCTTTGCGCACGATCGTCACCGCCGCTGGCCATTCCCGCTGAGAAGAACTCGTTGATATCCAGCCCGCCGGTAAAATGTGGTCCTGTCGAAGAGATGACAATCACGCGGGCTTTCACCCCGTGATCGATGTCGCTGACAATCGCCGGCAGCTCATCCCAGAACTTCAGAATCATGCTGTTGCGCTTTTCCGGTCGGTTGAGCTTCAGGTGTGCGATGTTGTCGCGGATTTCGACGTCGAAACATGTGTGTGCCACGGGCCTGCTCCTGGTTGATTGCGCGGTCGTTACAAGACCGGTCATATGATAGTCGCAATGCAGGCTGCATTGCCAAGCACGCGACCAGGGAGGGGTCGCAGGCGCGCCTCAGGCTCCGGATTCAGCGGTTTCCTTGACGGGCTCAACGGCGCTGTCAGCAAACGGCCGAAAGCGCTTCACGTCCTCGAGGATGACCGCGACGGCTGGCGTGACGAAGATCACCATGAAACCGGAAACCACGATACCAAACCCCAGGCTGACGCCCATCGGGATCAGGAACTGCGCCTGTGGGCTGGTTTCAAACAGCAATGGCGCCAATCCCAGCGCCGTAGTCAGTGTCGTCAATACGATCGGGCGGAAACGCCTTGCCGCAGCCGCGGCAGCCGCTTCGATTGGCTCCAGACCCTCTTCGCGTCGCCGGTTGTAGAGATCCACGAGCACCACCGAGGCATTCACGGCAACACCCGCAAGCGCGACGATGCCGAAAATCGAGATAAACGATAACGGGTATCCCAATACCAGGTGACCGAGGATCGCTCCAGCCACGCCCAGCGGGATCGAGATGAGGATTGCCAATGGCTGCAGGTAAGAATGGAGCTGCGTTGCGACCATTGCGTAAATGACAAGCAGCACAATGATAAACGCGCTACCTATTTCTGCGAGATCTTCGTTTTGCTCGCGTGCCGACCCCGCTTGCACCCAGCGCAATCCCGGATACGCCTGTTCCAGCTCCGGTAGCAGCCGGCTCACAATCGTTTGATTGGCGATACTCGGCGTAGAAATAGCCTCATCCACATTGGCACTGACCGTGACCACACGACGGCCGTCGATGCGCTCGATCGACGAATAGGCACGACTTTCCTCGACGCGTGCGACGGTCAGCAGGGGGGCGCTGCCACCGTTCGGCAAGCGCACGCGAAAATCGTTGAGCGACTCGAGCCTGGCACGAGTCGACTCCGGATACCGCACGTAGACGCGTATCTCTTCGCGACCGCGCTGAATACGTTGCACCTCTTCACCAAAAAAGCCCCGCCGCACCTGTACGGCAACGTCGGCCGGCCGCAGTCCCGCTGCGCGCCCGGCGGCCGTCAGCTCAAAAACGAGCTGACGTTTGCCGAGGTCAAAACTGTCCTCGATCTGGTCGAGCCCATTGATACGTCCAAGTTGTATCTTCATCGCGTCGGCGGCAAGAACAAGCTGGTCCTCGTTTTCGTGCGCCAGTTCGAACTCGACATCCTCACCAAAACGCGCAACGCTCGACGTGAAAGCGACTCGCTCTGCACCTTCGATGCTGCCAACCCCCACTCTCCAGCGGCGCTCAATCTCGGC
>CAZTQL010000017.1:0-34660 GCA_964615665.1 uncultured Woeseiaceae bacterium
CCAAAACCACGTGGTGGCGGCGTTTTAAAACTCGCCTCATGAGCTTTCTGCCGATTGAGGGGCAGATGTAGGGGCAATCGCGATTTGTCAAAGTGGTCGCCAATGTCTGACAATGGCCGATCACGATTGAATGGAGCAGAGTATGCGTTGGCGTGGTGGAAGGCGGAGTTCAAATATAGAAGACCGGCGCGGCTCGCGCACGGCGCCACGATTGGTGGGTGGCGGCATCGGCACGATCGTTCTGGTTCTGGTCGCCATGTACTTTGGTGTCGACCCAACGCCATTGATGCAGGGCATGCAGTCCGGCCAGTCTGCTTCGACCAGCGGCACGCAGCCGTCCGCCGATGACCTCAAAAACGATCCTCTCGCTGATATGGTGTCGGTGGTTATCGGCGACACTGAGGACGTCTGGCGTGAGCTCTTTGCCCGGCAGGGTCGCCGCTACGAGGAGCCGGTGCTTGTCATGTTTACCGGTACGACACAGTCGGCCTGCGGCCTGGGTCAGGCGGCGATGGGGCCGTTCTATTGTCCGGCTGACAAGAAGGCCTACATCGACCTGAGTTTCTACGACCAGATGCGCACGCGCTTCCGGGCACCCGGCGACTTCGCTCAGGCCTATGTTATTGCGCATGAAATAGGTCACCACGTGCAGAACCTGCTGGGCGTATCCGGCAAGGTCCATTCGATGAAACAACGAGTGAGCAAAGCCGAGGGCAACGCGCTGTCAGTGCGCCTCGAACTGCAGGCCGACTGCCTGGCCGGCGTCTGGTCGCACCATGCCGACAAGGCGCGCAATATCCTCGAGGACGGTGACGTCGACGAAGCTCTCAACGCGGCCAGCGCCATCGGTGACGATACGTTGCAGCGGCAGAGCCGCGGCACGGTTGTTCCCGAGTCGTTTACGCACGGCACATCGACGCAACGTCAGCGCTGGTTCCGGACGGGCCTGCGGTCGGGGGATCCGGACAGTTGCGACACGTTTAGCGTTGACCAGGTCTGAGCTGATCACGCTGATTGCTGATACTGCAGGGCGTTGCGAAGCTGCCGCTGTACGAATCGCACCGTACATCCGGGAAACCGAACTGCATGGCTCCGGCACGTTCAACAAGCTGACCGGTGCCAACATCTACTTCAAACTGGAAAACCGGCAGCGTACCGGGTCCTTCAAGCTACGCGGCGCGGTCAATCGGCTGTTGACGCTGACTGACGAGCAGCGCGCCGCAGGTTGCGTAACCGCATCCAGCGGTAATCACGGTGCCGCCGTTGCCTGTGCCATGCAGGAGCTGGAAATGGATGGCGTTATTTTCATTCCGGAGGCCACATCGAGCGCGAAAATCGAGACTATTCGCCACTATGGTGGTGACGTCCGTTTTTTTGGCAGCGATGGTCTGGATACCGAGATACATGCCCGTCACTATGCAAAGAGCCACGGCCTTTTTTACGTCTCTCCGTACAACGATGAGCAGGTGATTGCCGGGCAGGGTACGTGCGGCGTGGAGATTGCGCAGATGCTGCCGGAAGTCGACGTCGTTTTCGTTGCCGTTGGCGGCGGCGGCCTTGTGAGCGGCATCGGCAGCGTCCTGAAAACGCATAATCCGGAGGTTCGAATATTCGCGTGCCAACCGCAGGCGTCCGCGGTCATGGCGCACTCGGTTGCCGCCGGCAGAATCGTCGACATGCCAAGTGACGAGACACTGTCCGATGGCACGGCAGGTGGCATAGAGCCGGCTGCCATCACGTTTCCCATCACCCGGGCCGTCGCTGACGAGTTCGTGATCGTAACCGAGGAGCAAATCGCGTCTGCCATGCGACTGTTCATGGATAACCTGGACGACACGATCGAGGGGGCTGCCGGCGTTGCGGTCGCCGCGATGCTGCAACGGGCCGAGCAGTTATCAGGGAAGACGGTTGCGGTTATTATTTGCGGCGGCAATATCAGCGACGAAAAGCTCTTGCAGGTGAGATCTGGTGCAGAAGAGGCGCATTGATGAACAGCTGCGTGCAAAAAATTATGTTGCTTGCGGCCGCGCTTCTGGCGGCGCCGCATGTGGCTGCAGACACGACGGCATTCATTAACGTCAACGTTGTGCCGATGACTGCCGATACGGTGCTGCCGGCGCAAACTGTGTTGGTCGATGGCGGCATTATCACGGCCATCGGCGATGTGGATGATGTGCCCATTCCGCGAGATGCGCTCGCGATCGATGGCACGGACCGTTACCTGATGCCCGGGTTGGCGGAAATGCATGCGCATGTCCCTGCCGCGAATTCGAGCGAGCTCGATCGGTACTTCACGCTGTTTGTTGTGAACGGTATTACGAGCATTCGCGGCGTGCTGGGCCACCGTTCGCACCTTCTTCTGCGGCAACGGATCATCGACGGTGAGATTTTTGGGCCGCGCCTGACGACTTCGGGGCCCTCACTGAACGGAAGCACGGTCAATGGCGCCAGTGACGGGAGCCGCCAGGTTCGCGGGCAGGCAGCAGCGGGCTACGACTTCATCAAGGTGCACCCCGGACTCAGTACCGAGGAATTTACGGCGATCGCAGAGACGGCCAACGAGATCGGTATTCCATACTCGGGTCACGTGCCGGTAGCAGCGGGATTGGATCTTGCATTGCAGCTGGGTATGGCGGCTATCGATCATCTCGACGGCTACTTTGCCGCACTGTTGCCAGCGAATAGTACGGGTGCCGGTGGGTACGGGGGATTTTTCGACGTCATGCTGGCTGCCGAGCTGGATACCGATGGCATCGAAGCCATCGCCGCAGCCACTGTGGCAGCCGGCACCTGGAACGTACCAACGCAAACGCTGATTGAGCATCGCTTGTCCGACGTCTCGGTCGACGAACTCCGCAACCGCCCGGAGATGCAGTACATGCCCGAGACGATACTGCCGAAATGGTTGGCCGCCAGGGAGCGGCTATGGAGCGAAAGTGGTTTCGACCCGGAAGTGGCGCGTCTCGCTGTAGAGATCAGGCGCTCATTGATACTCGCATTGCACCGCGCCGGCGCGCAGTTGTTGCTCGGATCCGATGCGCCACAGGTGTTCAATGTTCCGGGGTTCTCGGCACATCGCGAATTGGACCTGCTGGTCGAGAGCGGGTTGTCGCCGTTTGAGGCATTGCAGACCGGCACGACGGCGCCTGCCGAGTTCCTGGGTACCAACACCGGCAGCGTGCAAACCGGCAAAGATGCAGACTTGCTGCTGCTCAACGCGAATCCGCTCGTGGACATTTCGAATAGCCGCAGAATCCATGGAGTGATGCTGCGCGGCCAGTGGCTTCCTGCCAGGGAGCTCGAAGCCAGGCTGGCGCGCTTCCGTGCGGGTGCTAGAATCGACTGAACTACAAAAGTGGCGTGGAATTGGGAGACAATATGAAGCTAGTCAAACACCTGTTGGATAACAAGGGCAGAACGCTTATCTCGATCGTCGAGGACGCATCGGTGCTCGATGCGATAACGCTAATGGCCGATCACGCGGTAGGGTCGCTGTTGGTGATGGATGACCAGGTGCTCAAGGGTATCGTTACGGAACGTGATTATGCACGGAAGGTCATAGTCAAGGGCCGGTCTTCCAGTACGACACGAGTCGGAGAGATCATGACGTCAAAAGTCGTGACGGCGACTCTTGATCAGACGGTGACTGACTGTATGACCGTGATGACGGAGCGCAAGATCCGGCACTTGCCGGTTGTTGATGACGGCCGAGTCATCGGGATGATTTCGATCGGCGATCTCGTACAGGCAATTATTGCGCACCAGCAGGAAGAGATTGAGCACCTCGAGCAGTACATCAGCGGCTAGCGAGAACCACGAGGCCCGGCATGCCAAAGAAGACCGAAATCGATCGCCGAGTTCTTAGCCTTTTCGACGGCTATGTGCATGGCCAGATCTCTCGCCGGGATTTTCTCGAGCGAGCGGCTGCGTTTACCACCAGCGGCGTCACTGCAGGGCCACCCCGACGCCACCGGGAAAGTCGGTGCTGTTGGCTTCTGTTACGGCGGTGGCGTGGCACTGCGCCTTGCGGTTACGCTGCCGAGCCTGTCTGCGGGCGTCGCTTTTTATGGCAGGCACCCGGCACCGGAGGATGCTCACACCATTCGAGCGCCATTGCTGCTGCACCACGCGGGTCTCGATGAACGCGTGAACGCCTCCTGGCCCGCTTTCGAAGAAGCGCTGCGCGCAGCGGATCACAACTATGTGAATCATGCCTACGCGAACGCAAATCACGGCTTCCACAATGACACGACGCCGCGCTACGATGAGACCGCAGCAAAACTGGCATGGCAGCGAACCGTCAAGTTTTTTGCCAGCCACCTGGATTTGAAGGCCTGACTCGAGCAGAACCATGACTCTCGCATTGCTGACCGCGCTGCTGATTCTCTCCCAGTCACAGGGGTCCTTGGCGGACTCACCGAAAACGGTTATCGGCCCAAGCAACGTGTTTATCGCTGATGGCGCTAATGCGTTGATCGCAGGCGACGGCAAAGAGGGCGTTCGCCTGACGTTGTTGGGGCTGAAAATGGCACACGGTGTCCGCGAGAAAAAAACGGCGCATGCGAACCTGTGCGCTGGTTATCTGATGGTCGAACAACCCAAGTTGGCGCTCAAGCACTGCAACTGGGTGCTAAAACGCGATGAGCAGCACTGGCGCACCTACAATAATCGGGCGCTCGTGTACTTAAGCCTCAAGCGTTACGAAGAATCCGAAGCGGATATCCGGCGCGGGCAGGCATTGCGGCCAAACTCGAACAAGCTGAAAATCGTTAAAGACATGTACCTCGACGAGACGAGGGCGGCGCCGCCCAGGGCCGAGGTCGACGATCGTTCTGACTAATGCACTCGAACCGGTTGTGGTTGAGACGCAGAATCAGGAGCGCAGGAGCGCTGCCTGAAGTTCGAGGACCCTGTCTGCAGCTTCTTCCAATGTGGTGCCAAAGCTCAGCAGTCCTTCCTCATGCCCGGCCATCACGGCCAGCTTTGTCTTGCGGAATTCCGTATCCCGGTAGAGCCTGCGAAATTCGTCCGCCATCTGGGGCGTTCCATAAGCGACGTCGGGTTTCGTTGTCGGCAGCTTATCCAGGTGATGCTGCCACAACTGCCCACTATGTACGTGCACAATCGCCCCGATATTGAGGTCAAGCTGGTAAATCGCCGCATGTGTCATTGCTTCTGACGACGCCTGTACCGGGCCGACGCAACAAACTCTGTTGCCATGCACGCTCCACGATGTGACCAGCGAATAATGCGTCCTGTCGGTTGTTGCGATGTGGCCCGTTTGCGTGCCGCTGATCAGGAATTCGCCGGGCCCACCGCAGCGGAGGCTGATATTGCCGTATCCGATTCCGTATTCCTCGTATTGGCCAATCAGGCCGGCATCAAACAATGGTCGACGCCAGGTTTCGAGCTCCTCTGCGGCTGAAGCATTCGGTATCGGCGCCTTGGTCCAGAAACTCTGGTATTTGATATAACCTTCATCGATGGTCATAACGGGTTTTGCTCGGGAAAGAGACCGAGCAAGCCGACTTCCGAGGCCGGGCAGATGCCGCGCTCGGTAATGAGACCGGTAACAAGGCGTGCCGGTGTCACATCGAAAGCGTAGTTGCTGATGGGTGTGTCTGCCGCCGTGGTACGGACAACGCCGGGCATGCCGTCAATGACGCCGTAAATATGACTGACTTCTTCGGCGGCGCGTTGTTCGATCGGAATTTCGGTGAGTCCGTCGCGACTGTCCCAGTCGATCGTCGTGGAGGGCAGGGCGACGTAAAATGGCACACCGTTGTCGTGAGCGGCCAGTGCTTTCAGATACGTACCGATCTTGTTCGCAACGTCGCCGCAGCGCGTCGTTCTGTCAGTGCCTGTGATGACCATGTCCACCTGGCCATGCTGCATCAGGTGTCCACCGGCATTGTCGACAATTAGCGTGTGCGGAATGCCGCTCGCGGCCAGTTCCCAGGCCGTGAGCTGCGAGCCCTGGTTGCGCGGCCGCGTTTCGTCGACCCAGACATGTATGTCGATGCCACGCTGTTGCGCGAAATAGATCGGTGCCGTCGCCGTGCCCCAGTTAATCGTCGCCAGCGCACCGGCATTGCAGTGCGTCAGCACGTTGACTGTCGCTCCCGCTTTCTTCTTCGAGATGGCTTCGAGCAGCGCGACTCCGTGCTCGCCAATCCCTCGGCTGATCGCGATGTCCTCATCACAGATGGCCTCGGCGTCGGCGCGCAGCAACGCAGGTAAGTCGGCATCGGCAGGCGCTCGGGCGACAATATGCAGAATCCGTTCGACGGCCCAGCGCAGGTTGACGGCGGTTGGTCGGGATTTCAGCAGCGCGGCGGCGGCCTCTCGCACGCTGGTGGTCGGTGAGTCGCTGGTAGCCGCTGCAAGATACAGGCTCCATGCGGCGGTCGCGCCGATGAGTGGCGCGCCGCGCACAGTCATCTCATCGATAGCGCGCATACCGTCTTGCCAGGTGTGCAGATCGTGTACCCGATACTCGTGTGGCAACAAGCGTTGATCGATAATCTGCACGACCGATGTGTCAGTCGGATGTAACCAGATAGTGCGAAAACTATCGCTGCCAGGCGTCATCAGCCTTTAGTTGCCCAGTCCGGCCGACAGGCGCGCAGAGCGCAGGGTATTGAACATCAGCATCGTTATCGTCATTGGACCGACGCCACCGGGAACCGGCGTAATCGCGCCTGCCACGGTGGCGGCATCCGCGTAATCGACGTCGCCTGTCAGCTTGGATCGGGTTTCGCCATCAACAGTTGTCTCTACGCGGTTGATACCAACATCAATGATCACGGCGCCTGGCTTGACCCAGTTGGCTTTGATCATGTTGGGCCGGCCTACCGCGGCCACAACAATGTCGGCACGGCCGACAACCTCGGGAAGATCGCGGGTGCGGCTATGTGCGATGGTAACGGTCGCATTTCTCTGCATGAGCAGGCTCGCCATCGGTTTGCCGACGATGTTCGAGCGGCCGATGACAACGGCATTCTTGCCCGACAGGTCGGCGCCCAGCTCGTCCTCGACCATCAGCATGCAGCCGGCTGGCGTACACGGGACAAACGCGTCCGCCGTGTGCCCTGCGGTCAGTTTGCCGATATTGATGAAATGAAAACCGTCGACGTCTTTACCGGGCAGGATGGCCTGCGTGATCGTCTGTTCGTCGAGGTGATCGGGTAGCGGGAGCTGCACCAGGATGCCGTGGATTGCGCTGTCCGTGTTGAGGTCGTCAATGAGCTTGAGGACGTCTGCTTGCGAGACATCCGCGTCCAGCGTGTGCTGCACCGAGTAAAAGCCACAGGCCTCGGCGCGGCGTTTCTTGTTGCGCACGTAGACCTGGCTCGCCGGATCTTCGCCGATGATGACGACAGCCAGACCTGGCTGAATACCGTGCTCTTTCTTAAGCGCCGCGGTTTGTTCAGTGATGGACGCAGCGAGTTGTTCGGCTTTAGCCTTGCCGTCAATGCGTTTTGCGGTAGTCATTCGCTGTCCTCCGGGGGAATTCATGGGCGCGGCGCATGGTAACGCCGCAGCAGCGGGCCGTAAAGCGCGCGAAGATTCCGCCCCGCACAGTCGATTCGGGCTAGAATGCGCGTTCCATTTGTTCAACCAGCACCCCATTGACAGCATTCAAACGCAATTTACGTGGCATCCTCGTGTTTGCGGGCATTACGTTCAACACGATCTTCTGGGTCACCCCGTTGTTCATGCTGGCGGTCATCAAGTTGCTGCTGCCGATAGCACCTCTGCGTCGAGCATTAACTCGCGTAATTATGGCGATTGGTGAAAACTGGATCAGCGTCAATACGACAATCCTTCAGGTTGGGGCCTCGATCAACTGGCAGGCGAGCGGACTCGACAACCTGCGGCGCGATGGCTGGTACCTGGTGATGGCCAATCACCAAACCTGGGTCGATATCTTGGTGCTGCAGAAAGTGTTCAATCGTCGCGTCCCGTTCCTGAAGTTCTTCATCAAGCAGCAGCTCATCTGGTTTCCGCTGCTGGGCATCGCCTGGTGGGCTATGGATATGCCGTTCATGAAGCGTTATTCGCCTTCGTACCTTGCGCGCAAACCGCATATGCGCGGCAGAGATCTCGAAACAACGCGACGTGCCTGCGAAAAGTTTTGCCATACGCCGACCTCAATTATCAACTTTGTAGAAGGCACCCGTTTTAGTGAAGCGAAGCGCGCGAGTCGTAAATCACCGTACCGTCACCTTTTGCCACCGCGCGCGGGCGGTCTCGCGGTGGCGCTATCCGCTATGGGGCCACTTTTCGACAGCATTCTCGATGTGACGCTCGTCTATCCGGATGGCCCGGCACGGTTCTGGGATATGTGCTGCGGTGGACACGTCGAGGTACACGTTTCCGTGCGCGAGCGGCCGGTCGAGCAATGGCTGTTCGCGGGGGATTATCAGCAGGACCGCGAATTCAGGCGCCGCGTACACCGCTGGATTGGTGATATTTGGCAAGAGAAGGATGAGCTGTTACAACAGTCTTTAGACAATCAGGAAGCGGCATGAGCAAAGCACGTCACTACGAAACCGTTGCATTCGATGTTCGTGATAATGCCACGATGCTGATATTCGCTAACGCTTCGGGCGAGGGCGAAATCAACGACTACCTGCTGCTGATGCGTACGGTGGACGAGGACTTTGACGAGTCCATCTATATCGACATCAATGAACAGCAGTTCGGTGGTCATGACCTCATTCAGGAGAGCGTACTCACCGGTAACCTTCTGACACTGCGATTGCGGGAGCCCGCCGCGACGCTGGGCGGGGTGACGGAAATCGTTCTAAGCTTCACCGAAACCAGCGAAAACTTCGACAGCATCGAGGCCGGTGCATTTCGTGTCTTCGGTGACACGCTCGCGGGTGGCACCGCCTGAGCATGCCGGCTACGGTGTTCAGCCTGTACATCGTGCGCTGTGCCGATAACTCGTTGTACACCGGGATAGCTGCCGACGTCGGCAAACGTCTGGCCGAACACGAGTCAGGACCGCGGGGCGCGAAGTACCTGCGCGGCCGGCAACCGCTCAAGCTGGAATATTCCCGGGAAGTCGGCGATCGTGCGGTCGCGTCGCAGCTCGAATATCGCGTTAAGCATTTGAGTCGTAAGCAAAAAGAAGCATTGATCGCCGGCCATGAATCGCTGGATAAGTTGACTGGCGATCAGGTGTCGGGGCGAGGCTCCACATAGATTGCCATGGGCACGCCGAACGCCGGCAGAACCAGCTTCGTATTCGTATCCCATCGATCCCGCAGCGCGGTGAATAACTTTGCCGTCACTTCAAGGTCGCCGAGAAAACGCGGTGCCGCGACGATTTCGCCGAACGGGCGCGTAAAGTCGTCAAAATGCACCGGGTAAATACTGTGAGCTCCGGTAGCGGTGACCAGGGTCTGCCAGTACTGCTGGACGTAATCATCGCCCAGCGTCTCCAGTCCGCCAACGCCAAGCAAGACAACGTCGGCTGGAACGTCCTCCAGCGCCTTGTCAGGGAAACCGGCACTGCCCTGAACCACTGCCGTGCCCTGGGGGTGGGCAACGACAATGGTGTAACTGCCGCCCTCCTTAAAAGCGCTGACCGCCTGCGGCATTTTGAGCGGCGCTTCGATGCGGCCGGCGAATGGGACGGAAGCTCGCCAACCGATGGGTGCATGCGTTGACGGCAATAATGTAACGTCGAAACGGCCGAAAGTGTAGCGCTCGCCATCAGTGACGAGCGTGATTTGATCCTCGGGAACGCCGGCGCCGCGCGCAATGGCGATCGTGGACTCGGATCCCAATATCGACGCACTACTGCGATTGGCAATCGAGCCAACATCCATCGCGTGATCAAAATGGGAGTGCGTCGGTATGATCGCGGCGAGTCGGCGCATGCCATACTCGTTCAGCGCGTAATTGATCGTTGCAGCATCATTGGCAACCGGCCGATCAAAAATAATGTCGTCAAGCGACGGTCGCGAGAAGAAACCGTCAATCAGTATCTGCGTTTCGCCATCATCGAACAACAGCGTCGAGACGCCGAGCCACGTGACCGTGACGTTATCGGCAGCAGCTACTGTGCTCGCGGGTACCGGGGCCTCCCACGCACCGCTATAGAGCTCCGGGCGATCGCGCCACAGTGAGATCAGGACGGCGGCAGCAACAGCCAGCGACACAAGGACGATAACTGCTGCCCATTTCGCCCGCCGGATCCACATCATTATTGCCCCGCGGCGATTCTCGCAAGCTGACCGGTCAGCGGTGCCAGGTAGTTACCAAGCGCGTAACCGAGCAGTGCCATTAGTATGGACGCAGGCACGAGGTTCGGCCGGTGATGCGCCGCAACGATCGGTGCCGACGCCGCGGCGCCGATGTTGGCGGCGGAGGCGATCGCGACGCTGTGGATGTCCACGCGAAAGATCCATGCGCCCGCAAGGCAGAACAATCCATGGATGAAAATCCAGATGAAAGCACCGAATACGAATGCCGGCGCTTCGGCGAGGCCCGCGACGGAGGCCCGAGCGCCCATTCCCGCAACGAAGATATAGACGAGCGCAGTGCCAATGGCCGTGGAATTGGGGAGCTTTGATGCTGCAGTTATTGACAGCAACAGCGCCAGTGTTGTGACCAGCAGAATACGCGTCGTCGTCTCTGAGAAGACGCCGGCCAACTTCGGGCTGACGGCCGCGATCCACTCAGAGATTCCCGGGGCAAGCGCATGGCCGGCGGCGGATACCCCGAAAACGACAGCCGCGAGGTACAGGTACTGAGGCATCGTTGGCGCAGTGTCATCTTCGACGTGCAGCGCGGCCGCTTCGTCCATCGCCTTGAGCCGATCTTCGGGCACCCGCGCCCAACGATTGAACTTATCGGCGTAATCGCGTGACATGAGTAACAGCGGGAGCCAGACGACGTAGACGACGTTGTCGGCGATAACAGCCAGTCCGAGCTGTGCTTCAGACGCACCGAGCATTTCCTTGGTCGCGAGCATATTGGCCGTGCCGCCGATCCAGCTACCGGCCAGCGTGCCGAATCCTTTCCACGCATCATCGGAAAGCCACTGATGCACGAGCAAGTAAGAGACAACGCCTCCGACCATCACACCGACGGTACCCATCAGCATGACCAGCACACCTTTGCCCATTACCCGAATCACGGCGGGCACATCGACCTTTATCAGCATCAGTACAATGAATGCCGGCAATGCGAACTTGCTAAGCCCGGAGTAGATGACGGAGTCACTGGGGATAACTTGTAAGTTGTTCAGGAACACGGGCGTGGCATAAATGAACAGCAGCGGCGGGACGAAGTTGAACAGCTTCGCCTTCGTCACCTGCGCCAGCAGGAAAAAGAAAGCAGCAACGATGCACAATACGGCCAATACACCGATGGGCGAGGAAATCAGGGCCTCAGTCGCTTGCATTCGATACGCCTTATGCTGGAAAAGAGCGACCGAGTATAAATCATCGATCGTGGCCCCGGGGTGCCGGTGTTATCAGCCGAAGCTCAATTGGGCCGCATAGTCCTTACGCGAATCGATATCTGTGCGGGCCGCGGCCTTCATGGTTAGCCATAGCGCATCCCAGTCGTCGATCAAGCCGGGTTCAAACGCGAGATTCTCGATGGTGCTCTCGAGTTCACGAACGTGAATGACATTGTCTGGCAAGGTCGCCATGAATTCGATGGCGCCAGTGAAAACGACCGCGCTGGCGACCGGTACTTCGGACACGACGTTCCGCAACGCACGCCTGCGACCTTCGCTCTGGATTAGCGGATTAAGGAATCGCTGTCGGTTTACACCATCAACATTGGTCCACTGCGCATCATCTGCTTCGCCAAAAACGACGCCATTACAGTGTTTGGCCTGCAGGCAGAGAATGCCGTCGGCTGTGAGAATCGCGTGCTCGATCCTGACGAGACCGCCGTAGGCGCCCGGGAGGATAAAATCATGCAAAACGTTGGTGCTGAGTCTGTCGAGGGTGTACTTGATGCGCCAGCGCCCGATTCGAGTGGTCACGACGCACGCGACGAAGCTGCTGGCTGAGCGCAGCACCAGGGTCAGCAGCAGCGCTCCGGCGATCGTGAATATGAAAATTGCCGGGCCGACACTGGTAATACCAGTCGGCACCTCGGCCTCAGCGGCGATTGTCGGCAGTGCGGCGAGCGGCACGCTCGTGAGGAGAGTGATCACGGGTCGGAACATAACGCTGAGCGTAATGCGCCGCGTTCGCCCAGGCCTCGAAGCAGGTCACGTTTTGCACTATTGGCCGGGGTAGGCCAGATAGTAACCGTCGATTTCGGCAACCCGGATGCGCGTCTCGTAAACCGCGCTGAGCTGCGCGCCGGTTAGCACCTCGGCCTTGCTGCCGTCGGCCGCGATGCGTCCTTGCTGCAGCAGCACGACGCGATCTACGTCGGGCGGAATTTCGTTGAGGTGGTGCGTCACGATGATCAGACTTCGGCCGTTGCTCGCCAGCTCTCGTAGCCGGGTCAGGTAATCGAAGCTCGCGGCGAAATCGAGCCCGGCGGTGGGTTCATCGAGGATGAGCGTGTCCGGTTCGTGTACGAGGGCGCGCGCGAGCAGGCAGCGACGCTGTTGACCGGTTGACATTGCGCTGAGCGGCGTCGCTGCCAACGCGTCGATGCCAAGGCTACACAGAGTGTCGAGCGCAGCCCGCCGTTGTTGTTCGGTAATTCGTTCTGCCAGTAATCCGTGCACGCCGATGCTCGAAAAGAATCCTGAAACGACGACCTGCAAAGCGGTAGTCGCCGGCGTGTAGCGTTGCTGCAGATCATGTGACACGACGCCGATGTGTTTACGAAGTTCCCAGACGTTGCCGCGTTCCCTGCCGAGAATGCGCACCCAGGCATCAGCCGCAGCGACTGGATAAAGTTCGCGATTGATCAGTTTCAACAGCGTGGTCTTGCCAGAGCCGTTGGGTCCCAGAATCGCAACGCGTTCGTGCTGCTGGATGTCGAGGCTCAGCCCGTCGAAGACCCGCGTGGTTCCACGCCAGACGGTGGCGTTGCGTATTTCTATGAGCTTTTCTTCACGCTGCATGTTGTTTCCATTTCCCGCGGCGAAACACAATGACGCCGAGTATTGTCAGCAAAGTTTCCGAAACGACGATAGCTACAAATGCACCGTTCGCCTGCAGCGATGTACCGGTCGCAAGCAGGTAGGCCAGCGGCAGTTGTAGCAGCCAGAAACAAATGAAATTCAGTATGGAGGGCGTCACGGTATCGCCGGCACCATTCAGCGCCTGAATGACGACCATGCCAACCGCATACATCGGGAAGCCCAGCCCCAGGATCTGCAGGCAGCGGGTTCCCCAGCGCAAAACGTCCGGCTCGCTGGTAAAAAGCCCCGTAATCGCTTCCGCGAACAGCAGCATCACGAGGCCGGCGACGGCCATAAATATGGCGTTGTAGCGAGCCGCCCGCCACGCCGAGCGCTCAGCCCTTTCCGGCTGTTGCGCGCCCAGGTTCTGTCCAACGAGGGTCGCCGCCGCATTGCCCAGGCCCAGGACGGCAGGAACGTAAACTCGATCATCCGCAGGGCGATCGTGTACGCGGCAATCGCCGAGCTACCGTAGATAGCCACAATGCGCATAACGCCGATCCAGCTTGTTGTCGCAATCATGAACTGGCCAACGCCGCCGATCGAAATTTTGAGCAAACGTAGCAGCAAAGACGGCACCAGCCGCAAGTGTCGAACGTGAAATGCGATGCGGCCGCGCCCACCCAGCAGGTACCAAAGCTGGTAGAGCACGCCGGCACCGCGGCCGATCGTAGTAGCGACGGCTGCACCGGTTACGCCCATTTCGGGAAAGGGCCCGAGCCCGAAAATCAGGCACGGATCGAGCACGATGTTGATGCCATTGGCAAGCCACAACGAGCGTAATGCGACGGTGGCGTCGCCTGCGCCGCGAAAGGCGGCGTTGAGCAGGAACAGGTAGATAATGCTCGAGGACCCGCCCAGCAGCACGGCGGTAAATCCTGTGCCCTGTCGAATCACGCCATCTGAAGCGCCCATGAGCTCGAGCAGATCGCGCGCGTAGATCACGCCGGTAATGCCGATAACGATCGAAACGACCAGGCCGACCCAGATTGCCTGGCCGGTTACTGCCGCAGCGCCGTTGGCATCCTGCGCCCCCATCCTGCGCGAGACCATCGCCGTGAGTCCCATACCAAGTCCGATGGCGACCGCGTACAGCACTGTGACCAGCGCTTCGGTAATGCCAACGGCCGCAACGGCATCGGTGCCGAGCTGCGAAACAAATGCAATGTCGACGACTGCGAAGATCGATTCCATCGCCATTTCGAGCATCATCGGGATGGCCAGCAGTCCGAGGGCACGGTCGATCGGTCCACGCGTGAAGTCGACATCATTGTCGCGCAATGCGAGGCGGAAGAAAGCCAGGTACTTTCGCCATGTTTGCAGTGCTGTGTTGCTGTTTGTCATTACCGGGCTACAGGTGCAGGTGTTAAGCTAGCGCGACCGATGCCGAGCGAGACAGTGCGATGCCGGGTGGCCTCATCTTTTTGCTAATCATGATCGCGCTGATTGTCATTTATACGATCGCCAAGGTACTGCAATACATGCGGCTAAGCGACGAGCAGTGGCGTGAGGTAGACAAAAGCAAATTGAAACAATGGGAGGACGATGACGAGTGGTAGTCAACGTCCCGCATCCTGTCGCAACAGCGTCGCGAGCTCGTCGGCGGTATCCTTCACCGACTGAATCAACTTCTCCTCCGAATCATGAATGGCATGCTGTTCACGCAGCAATCTTGAGTCCCGCTCGCCAAAAGCGCTGACTACATGCCTCGCCTCATCTGACGAATGGCCCAGCGTCGTTAGCACGAGCTCGGTCATTGCGAGGCTCGATAACAGCGTCTCCCGAAAAATATGCTCGATGCCAAGGTCCATGAGTTTGTGAACATGCCGGCGATTACGTGCCCTTGCAATGATGACGAGATGCGGAAAATGTCGTTTAACGGCTTCCGCGATACTCAGGGACTGTTCCAGATTCGAGATCGCAAGCACAAAAACCCTGGCATGCTCCGCACCGGCCGCGTGTAGAATGTCGCGGCGCGAGGCGTCGCCGTAGTAGACCTTTGAGCCGTATCGACGCACGACGTCCACCTGCGTCGAGTCGCGCTCGAGTGCGGTAAACGGCTTGTCGATGATAGTGAGTAATCGTCCGACGATCTGACCGACGCGACCAAAACCAGCGATCAATACTTCATTATGTTGATCTTCCGGCATGTCGTAGTCCGGTTGCTGGGTCTTTTCCATGCGGCCGCCCAGCCACTCAGTTAATCCGTACAGGAGAGGAGTCAACATCATCGACACGGCGACTGCGAGCACCAGCTCGTCAATCAGCGCCGGCTCCAGGGCTTGTTCCGTTCGTGCGATCGCAAACAGGACGAACGCGAACTCACCGCCCTGTGACAGTACCGCTGCCAGTTTCATCGCCGAACGATTGTCACAAATGCCAAAGAAACGCGCGACCGAGAACAGCACGGCCGCTTTAACGGCCATCAGTAACGCCACGATGAGTAATACGCGGCCCGGTATTTCGAACAGCAGGCCGATATTGACCGACATGCCGACCGCGATGAAGAACAGTCCCAGAAGCAGGCCCTTGAACGGTGCGATATCGACCTCGAGCTGGTGGCGGTACTCGGAATCGGCCAGCAGCATGCCCGCGAGGAACGCGCCGAGCACCATCGACATACCCGCGGAATCCATCAGCAATGCACTTCCAATGACAACCAGCAAGGCGCTTGCTGTAAAAATCTCGGGTATGCCCGAACCCGCCGCTATTCGGAGCAGTGGTCGCAACAGGTAGCGGCCCCCAATAATCAGACCAGCGATAGCTGCGATCATGAGTCCGATCTGTATGACATCGACGCCGGCGTCAAGCGAGGCGCTCGCCCCCAGCAGCGGCAGTAGTGCTATCAGCGGGATCGCAGCGAGGTCCTGAAACAGCAATATGGAAAATGCGGCGCGGCCGTGCGGGCTTCCCAATTGCCGTTTCTCGCCCAGCATTTGCAATACAAACGCGGTTGATGACAGCGCCAGTACCAGGCCGACGACGATTGCCGCGTTAACTGTTAGTCCGAATGCCCACGCCAACAGGGCAATGGTTGCCGCGCTGAGGAACACCTGCGTCGTACCCAGACCGAATACCATTCGTCGCATGACCCATAAGCGTGATGGCTTGAGTTCGAGGCCCACGATAAAAAGCAGCAGAACTACTCCGAGCTCGGCGAAGTGCAGGATATGCTCGGCATCGGCAACGAATGCGAAGCCAAACGGGCCGATCACGATACCGGCAATCAGGTAACCCAGAACCGAGCCGAAACCGAGTCGCCGGCTGATGGGTACGCTGATAATTGCAGCCAGCAGGTAGACGAGCGTTTCAAAGAGTAAGCTCATATTGGTTCCTGATCCGGTATTTCGATTACACTGGCCTCAGTGAGTAGGCGGCCAGTACCGATTTCGCGCCGCATAAGCCAAAATATTGCAGGTTAGTCGTATGTACACAACCAGGCCGCCAAAGTCTCGGGCATTCGTTGTCACAGTTCTGAGTAGTTTGTTGCTAATCGGCTGCAGCTCGGATCAATCCGGTGATTCAAGCAGTAGCCAGACAAACACGGCATCGGCACAGGTGAGCGACAATAACCGGGGCGAAATTCAGGCTAACGCTCAGGAGCGCGAGGTCATTTCGGAGAGCATGCCGTACGCGGAGGTCGGTGACGAACTCGTGTACGGCTATTTTGTCGCTCCAACAGATATGTTCGAGCCGCTGCCCGCGGTCATCATGATCCACGAGTGGTGGGGGCTGGATGACAACGTACGTGCTAAAGCAGACCGGTTGGCTGCGGCCGGCTATATCGTGTTTGCCGTTGATCTGTTTGGTGGCAAGACGGCAACGACGCCGTCAGCGGCACGTGCCCTGATGCTGTCGGTGGTTGAGGACCCCGAGTCTGCGAACGAGAACCTGCAAAGTGCCTACCGATTCGTCAGCGAAACCGCCGGCGCTCCCGCCGTTGCCACATTAGGCTGGCGGTTTGGCGGCACCTGGTCGCTGAATACGGCGCTGCTGCTGCCTGACGATATCGCCGCTGTTGTCGTTTATTACGCGCAGGTTACTGCAGACGAGGAGAAGTTAGCTCCGGTCAGCGCCCCTGTGCTCGGGTTGTTTGCCGGCGATGACATCAGTGTAAAGAGAGAGTCTGTCGAGGCTTTCCAGAGCACGTTGCAGCGTCTGCGGAAAGATTTTGACATTCAGATTTATGACGGCGTTCGCCAGGGATTCGCGAATGAGGATGCGACAAACTACGACAGGAACGCGGCTGATGACGCATGGCAACGGACTACCGAGTTTCTGCAACGCCACCTTGTCGATCAGTCCGACGCAGGTGGGGCTTCCTGATCCACGCCCACCGTGCACACCAGGCGCAGCGGTAGCGCGGCACTGGTGATGCGCATTTCCGTGTGTTCGCCGGAGGTGCAGCGCAATGCAACCTGGGCAGTGGCAACCCCATGAAGTAACAGAGCTGCTTGGTCCTCGGCGCTGCCAACAACGCAAAAATTACCTGTGGTGATCGGTGCTATCTGCTCTGCGGAAACCTCGATGACGGCCAGAAATGCGGCATCGCCGTCTTCTGGCACATACCGGTAATGGGTATCGGCAATGCCGAAACTGAGTGATGCGGCGGCATCACCCGCGCAACCAAAGTCCACCCGCAACGAAAAAGTGAGGGGCAGCGTCTGGATATGTCGTTCGCCGGCGGCATGTGGCGAGATTTGCGTGACAGCCTCGAGTGCCTGTACCGTTAGTTTGTCGGTACCGCCGGGCAGGAGGGGCATCGCGCCAAGCCCGGCCGCAAGCAACAATGAAACCAATAATCCGTTCATAGGGGCAAGGCTACGACAGCGCGGCGCAAAATCAAGGATTTCCGGAGCGTGAGTTGATCAAGAGAGTTGTGCATCTGACGTACAAAGCGGCGCGCCGGCTGACTGTCGCGGTCGTTGGCACGACGGTGTTGCTCATTGGCGTCATCATGCTGGTAACGCCCGGTCCGGCCATTGTAGTGATTCCGGTCGGGCTCGCGATTTTGAGCATAGAATTTACCTGGGCGCGCCTGTGGCTCAAGCGACTGCGCCAGTCGATCAGCAACCGAAATTCGAAGAACCTCGCACGGCGGGCTGAAGATCATCAGCAACGCGCAGCGAAGTAAACCGCGCCAGCGACTAAAAAGAACAGGAAAAAAACAGGCGCCGGAGAACTGAATTCATGAGATGAACCAGCGGGCCGATCCGACACGGAGCGGTCTCCGGCGCCCGCAAATAAACGGCAGGGGGTGCCGCCGAGCCATCCTGGCCCGTTAAGCCGAAAACCGCTTCAGCTTGTACGGTGCCGCCTGCGAGGCTATCAGGGGGGGGTAGAAGCCTCGCCGGCAAAGCACCGGAGTTTCCGGCAGGCGCTTAGTCAGCGCTTACCGTTAACTTGGATGTGTGGTCTGCGAACTCGATATCAAGACCGAGCACGGTGTCACGCGCAATGGCAGCCACTGCGTCTGCGGCGGCTTCTACATTCGCTGCACGTGCGCCGGCGATCGCAACTGCCACGGGCTCAGCGGCGGTAACGGCTGCAACCTGGTCTGCGACCGGCTCTGCTGCGAACGCGGAGCTGGCGGCCGACGATACGGCAATCAAAACAACGAGTGCGCCAACCCAGGCGAGTCTGGATTCAATGTCCTTAACTTTCATTAGTCTGTCCCTAGTGGTGTTACCTGCGGCGCGGGCTGCAGGTGTTGATCAAATTAGTGGTTGTGTCTTCTGGCTGTAGTTCACCAGAGCTTGACCATCCTATTGCACAACCCGTGCCAACTTGGTAAAGCCTGATAAATCAAAGAGTTATTGAAAATTATTCACTTACGGAAATTCGTTAATTACGATAAACCGTAAGATAATTTACGAAATTTCGTATATGATGCGTCGGTGATTACGCAAGACGACTATCAGTGGCTGTTCCGTAAGGCCCCGATCATGGCGACATCGATAGCGGAAGATGGCGTTTACCTCGACGTCAATGACGCGATGCTCGAGCGTCTTGGCTATCAGCGTGATGAAATGGTGGGCCACAAGCCGGAGAAATTTACGACGCCAGAGACGGCGTTACGGGTCAAGAACGAGTTACGTCCCGCGCTGCGGCGCACCGGCAAACTTGAAAACAAGCCAGTTAGCCTTTTGGCACGGTCAGGCGAGGTCGTTGAGTGCGTGACCAATGCACTGGTCGAATTTGACCGCGAGGGCGAATTCTTGCGCACGGTCGCGATGTACTCGGAGATTTCGGACCAGGCGAAAATCAATTTCAAGTACCGCACTCTGTATCGTGAGACGCCGGCGATGTTGCACATGGTCGATGCAGGCGGCTACCTCGTGACGGTAACCGATCACTGGCTGCAGAAACTCGGCTACACGCGTGATGAGGTGATCGGGCGCCCAATCACGGACTTCTTCAGCAGCGCCGATCGCCGCCTGTACGCAGACGGTCGTCTCAGGCAACTGATCAAGGAGGGTTCGTTCACCAATCTCAAGCGCCAGATGGTGGCCAAGGACGGTCAGATCATCGATCTCGTCATGTCGGCAATCGCGCATGATGATGACAAAGGCACCGTCGACCACATGCTGGTCGCCTCCAAAGATGTGACAGAACGGAATCGCACCGATCGAAAATTGCGGCAGACGCTGGCTGAAAATGCGCGTTTGCGTGATGAGCTCGAGCGCGAACGTGATTACCTGCGTGAGGAAGTCAATGTCGCGATGAACTTCGGGCGCATCGTTGGTACGAGCCCGGCACTGCGGCGTATGTTGAATCGCATCGAAGCCGTTGCGGAAACGCCTGCCAACGTGCTCGTGCAGGGTGAGTCGGGTGTAGGCAAGGAGCTGGTCGCCCATGCCCTACACCTGCGCAGTCCGCGCGCCGCCGGGCCGATGGTCAAGGTGAATTGCGCGTCGATTCCAAAGGAGCTGTTCGAAAGTGAGTTCTTCGGACACGTGAAGGGCGCTTTCACCGGGGCGCACCGGGATCGGATCGGACGCTTTCAATTGGCAGACGGCGGTACGATCTTCCTTGATGAAATCAGCGAAATTCCCCTGGAACTACAGGGCAAGCTGCTACGTGTGTTGCAGGAGAGCGAGTTTGAGCGCGTCGGAGATGACATCACACGGTCGGTCGACGTTCGCGTCATTGCGGCGACCAACAGGAATCTCGAGCGGTTAATTGTTGAAGGTGAGTTTCGCGAAGATCTGTTCTATCGCTTGAGCGTGTTTCCCATAGATGTACCGCCGCTCCGGGAACGCGGCGAAGACATTGTGCAACTGGCGCAGCATTTCCTCGAACAAACCTGCCAGGATTTTGGTCGCGACCTGCTGACGCTGACGCGCGCACAGACTGAGCATCTGCGAGCCTATCCGTGGCCGGGCAATATCCGGGAATTGAAAAACGTGATCGAGCGCGCGGTCATATTGTCCCAAGGCAAGGTGCTGCGACTTGATCTCTCGATGCCCGGTCTCGAACCGGAGGACAGCGAAACCATCATGCACGAGCCGGAAATAGCAGATGTCATGACCGAGCAGCAAATAAAAGGTTTGCAGAAAGCGAACATCATCAAGGCACTGAAACTGGCGGACTGGCGTGTATCGGGTAAGGGCGGCGCCGCCGAATTGCTGGGTGTACGTCCGACCACCCTGGCCGACCGACTGCGCACATACAAGATCAAGCGGCCGGTGCGGTCGTAATGACAGCTCCGAGTAAAATGTGAGCCGCGACGTCGTCAACAGAATAGTGATTGCCGCGATCTTTCTGGCACTGGTCTATGGGCTTTACGTGCTGCCGTTCGCTGACTGGATCGCGTGGGTCGTCGGCTGGGCGCAGCAACATCCCGTTATTGGCCCGGTGGCCTATATCGTCATCGTCGTGATTGCGACCGTGCTGTTTATTCCTGGATCCGGCTCAATGATGATCGCTGGCTACCTGTTTGGCGTAACGTCCGGCGCCGTGGTTGCCGCAATCGGGATCGCGGCCGGCGCGCAATGCGCGTTCCTGATGGGGCGTAAGGGTGCCCGCCACTGGGTAGAAAAACGGGTGGCCGGAAATCCGCGACTGCAGGCAATCGAAAAAGGTTTGCACGAAGAAGCATTTCTCATCGTCGTCTTGACGCGCTTGTCCCTTGTTATCCCCTTTAACGTGCTGAACTACGCCTACGGAATTACGTCAGTGCGACCAAGGGTTCATCTCCTTGCGACGACTCTCGGCATGCTGCCGGCCGTTGTCCTGTACGTTTATCTTGGCACCTTGGCGCGTGATCTCGGTCAGATCCTGTCAGGCGAGGCGACGCCCTCCGAGCTTGGTTATTGGATCGCAGCCGCCGGAATCAGCGCGATCGTCATTTTAACCTGGGCGATTCACCGTGCAGCAAGCCGTGCGCTGCAACGTCATTTACAGCCATTGGATTCAACGAATGCAGAATAAATTCGCCGCGACGGAACCATGCACTTAAAAACTCTGATGCTGACCGTGCTGCTGTGCTTGCCGGCATTGAACGTGGCGTTCGCAGACGATAATGACTTGCCTGCGAGTATTCGTAGCGTATTGCAGGTTCGAGATTTGCCGGCCGATTCATTAAGTATCTACGTCGAGGATCTGCAGACCGGTGAGGTGCTGTTGCGGTGGCGGGACGACGAGCCGCGTAACCCTGCATCGACCGTCAAATTACTCACTACGTTGGTTGCGCTCGACACGTTAGGCCCTGCCTACCGCTGGAAAACCGATGTGTATGCGAACGGCGAGATTACTGACGATAAGCTCGAAGGCGATTTGCTATTGAAGGGCTATGGCGATCCGTTCCTGGTGACCGAACGAGTGTGGCAGTTGCTGCGCAATATTCGTCAGGCCGGTATTCGCGAGATTACGGGTGACCTGCTGATTGATGACAGTTACTTTACAGTTGGCGACTACGATCCGGCGGCTTTCGATCGTCAGCCGCTGCGCGCGTATAACGTCGCGCCGAACGCGCTATTGATGAACTTCAAGGTTGTACGCTACTGGTTCGAACCGGATCAGGAAACTGGCGGGGTAACCGTGAAGGTAGAGCCACCACTCGATAACCTGCAAGTCGACAACCGGTTGCGCTTGCGCAATGGCAGCTGCCGCGGCTTCCAGCGCGGTATTACGATCACAAGCAATGGCGCAGTCGACAAAGTTACGTTTTCCGGCCAATTCCCGAAGGGCTGCAAACGTTACGCCATGGATCGCGCGGCGCTTTCGCATAACGAATTCGTCTATGGTCTGTTTAAGACTCTGTGGCGTGAATCCGGCGGTGATTTCGACGGCTCCTGGGGCAACGTCGTTGCAGATGCTGAGGCAGAACCGATTTTGTCATTTGATTCGTTACCGCTGAGGGACATGATCGCGCGCGTGAATAAACACAGCAACAACGTCATGGCGCGGCAGCTGCTGTACACGCTGTCGGCTGAAGCACGCGGCAGTCCCGGTACTGAAGAGGGTGGGCGCAAGGTCATCGCGGACTGGCTTACGAAGAAGAAACTGGCGTCCTCTGCCCTGGCAATCACAAACGGGGCCGGCCTCTCTCGAGAAGTACGCATAACGGCAAGCGACATGGGCTCGCTGCTGCGTTTTGCCTGGCGCCAGCCGTACATGCCCGAGTACGCTGCGTCGCTGTCACTCTCCGGACTCGATGGCACTCTATCGCGGCGTTTTCGCAAGACGGACCTTGTCGGTCAGGCCCACCTCAAGACCGGTTCGATGGATGACGTTACGGCGATTGCCGGGTACCTGCAGTCACGATCCGGGCGCCGCTTTGCGCTCGTCGCATTGCAGAACCACACCGATGTGCATCGCGGACCTGGCGAGGAAGTCCAGGAAGCCTTATTGCGGTGGCTGTACGATCGGTGACTCGACGGCAAAACCAATTGCATGGTGTACACTCGCCCCGGACAAAAGGAGGGCGACAATGCGCTTGGGCCTCGTAAATCTGACCATGGTAAATCTGACCATGGTAAATCTGACCATGGTAATTCTGACCATGCTGCCACTGACGGCGGTGGCTGAAACGGCTTACGTAACCGACAACTTGCGACTGGGGCTCCACCAGTCTGAGAATACCAGCGACCGCGCGTTTCGCATGCTGGACAGCGGCCAGCCACTCGAGGTTCTTTATCGTGATGGTAATTATGCCAACGTGCAGCTGCCCGACGGCATGCAGGGATTCGTCAAAGCGGCCTACCTGGTCAGCGAAAAACCGGCGAGGCTTATCCTGGCCGAAACAATCGCCGAGCGCGACGCGTTGCGCGCTGAGCTAGATGGCACCAAAGAGTTGCTGGCCGAACCTGCAGCGGCGATAGCCGCGCTGGAAAGCCAGCGAGATGAGCTCAGCGCAAGCCTTGAAAGCGCGCAGTCGAAGATTGCCGGCCTGCAGCAACAGAACGAAAGTCTGGGTGGTTTGCAAGAACGCTACAGGGGCAGTCTGCCGCTGAGCTGGGTGTTAGCGGCTTTGGTCGTCGTATTGGTTGCAGGATTCTTGCTTGGTAACTGGTGGGTCGATCACCGCATCCGCAAGCGTCATGGTGGCATCAGGATTTACTGAGTGCGCCGTCTCTTGACCAGGCCGTCTCCAGGCTAGGCCCTAGGCCGTCTCGATGATGCTGTCCGCGCAGCCAACCCGTAGCGGCAAGCTTAGATTGACGAACAATTCATCGACCTCGCGCTGCGAGGACGCATTTCTAATTTGTTCAAGCTGCTGCCGCGTTACGTGCGGTGCAAACAGGCACAGGAAATCAGTGGTGTAGCGTCGCATCACGGCGTCCTTACGAAATCCGATCCACGTCGTGCTGCGGGGAAACAGGCCAGCGCCGTCGATAACCTCGAGGTCCTTACTATCGGTGCAGTCGGCGGCCATGCTCGCCACAATGCCGACACCCAGGCCCATACGAACGTAGGTCTTGATAACGTCTGCATCGCGAGCCGTGAACGCCACTTCGGGCTCCAGGTCCTGTTCAGCAAAGGCGCGCTTCAGCGAGGATTGTCCGCCGAAACTGAATACGTACGAAATCAGCGGGTGAGCGGCGAGATCTTGCAACGTCAGCGGCCGACCAAGCCGACTGAGATCGTGCCCTTTCGGCACAATTATTGATCGGTCCCAGCAATAGCTTGGTACCAGCGTCAAATCCGAAAACAACGCCTCCGAACCCGTCGCGATGGCGAAATCGATCGTGTTGGACGTAACCATGTGGGCAATCTGTTCGGACGTGCCCTGGTGGAGGTCAAGCCCGATTTTCGGGTAGCGCTTGCGGAATTCACCGATAAACTCCGGCAAGACGTAGCGTGCCTGGGTGTGAGTCGTCGCGATGGACAGCGAGCCCTCTTCGTCCTCGTGGTAGTCCGATGCCAGGGTATGGATATTCTCGACTTCCTGCAGAATGACACGCGCTCGATCGATAATCTGTTTGCCGGCGGCGGTCACGCCGTCCAGGCTTTTGCCTTTCCGCGTAAAGAGCTGCATCCCAAGCTCTTCTTCGAGCAATTTCAACTGTTTGCTGACGCCGGGTTGTGATGTATACAGGCGCTCAGCCGCGGCCGTAATGTTGAGTCCATTATCGACAATCGCGAGGAGGTACTTCAGTTGTTGTAACTTCATCGGTATGCGTGAATCTCAGGCTGCCTGACGATGACTACTGTTAGGGGACGTGGGTTCGACGGCAACCCTTTGATTGTGCCTGACCTATATCGACATTGCCCGCCGGCAACGTGTTCGCGGCGCGGCATTTCTACACCATTTGTGATACACATTCGTGAGGGTCGCATAACAAGGACAACAAAATGATCTACAACAATATTCTGGAAACCATTGGCAATACGCCGGTTGTTCGTCTCAATCGCATGGCGCCCGGTCACGTCGAGATGTACGTCAAGGTCGAGTCTTTCAATCCCATGGCCTCTGTTAAGGATCGACTCGCTTACGCCATCATCACAGACGCAGAAAAGAGGGGCACGCTGAAGCCTGGTCAGACGGTCATAGAGGCGACCTCTGGCAATACGGGCATTGCGCTCGCCATGGTCTGTGCGGCGAAAGGCTACCCGTTCGTTGCCGTAATGGCCGATTCATTTTCTGTCGAGCGTCGCAAGATTATGCGTGGGCTGGGTGCGAAAGTAATACTGACGCCGGCGGCCGAGCGCGGCAGCGGCATGGTGAAGAGAACAGAAGAACTCGCTGCAAAGCACGGCTGGTTTCTGGCGCGCCAGTTTGAAAATCCTGCGAATCCTGAGTTTCACCGGCAAACAACGGGCCCCGAAATTCTCTCCGACTTTGCCGGTCGGCGGCTGGACTACTGGGTAACCGGCTACGGCACTGGCGGCACGATGACGGGTGCGGGCGAGATCATCAAGGCCGCTCGGCCCGAAGTCACGATTGTTGCCACCGAGCCCGAAGCCGCGGCATTGTTGGCCGGCAAGGAGTGGAGCCCCCACAAGATCCAGGGCTGGACGCCGGATTTCATCCCGGACGTGCTGAATAGGGAAGTCTTCGACGAACTGGTCCCGGTTGGTGACGATGAGTCAATCCAGGCATCCCGGGACCTTGCGGCGAAAGAGGGCATATTTACGGGCATCTCGGCCGGCGCGACGCTCCGGGCGGCGCTCATTACAGCGGAGAAAGCGCCCAAGGGCTCGGTGATCCTGGCAATGCTGCCCGACACCGGCGAACGCTACCTCAGCACACCGCTTTTTGAGGGCGTCAACGAGGGATCTGACGACGACTGGCTCGAAAGCCAGTAAATTCGGCTAGCCGCGCCCGTCCGGGCGCGGCGATGGCGCTGAAACCCAGAAGCGGCGTCGCAAGTGGCCAAAAGAAAATTAAGACCGGCTGAGACTTGAGTCACAGCCACGTCGGGTATTTGCTGTCATCTTACTGCACTGGAATAGGGCAATTTCGCCTGGAGCCAATGTGGCAGCAGAAGCGCACACCATCGCGTCAGAACAGAAAACCGGCAAGGCCGCGGCCTTGTTGCATACGCTTGTGCCCAAGGCTGAGCTCTTCTGCCTGTACGATCTGGCCCGAAACGGCATCTGGAGTACGAGCGGCGTCGCTGACCGCGAGATCGACAGTTTCGTTGCTGAACTGCTTGACGAAACCATCTCAAACCTCTCGAGAAGCGATCAGGCGCTGAAACGAACCCTGCAATCCGGGCGTACAATGCTGGCGTTACCGGTTTTCGGTGATGACCGTGAAATGCTCGCCATGCTCATCTGCGTGTTTTCGCAATCGGCGGGCTCAAGCTCGTCGTTTGACCCGCGGCTATTGAAGACCATCCTCGAACCCGCGGCGAAGCTGATTGGCGAAAACGTCCGCGTCAACCAGGCACTCGGCGACACCAACCACTGGCGCAACGAAGTCGAGAAAGAGCTGTTGCTGGTTTATGAAATCGACGAAAAAATTCATAGCCCGTCATCCGGCCACTCAAATCTTGCGCAGCTCGTCGGGCAAAGCGGTCGCTACATCGGGATTTGCTATAGCGTGCTGCTGATTCCGTCCAAACGTATCCGTATCAGCGCCACGCACTCAAGCTGGAAAGGCGTCAATCGCAAAGCGCTCGACGGGTTCCTGCTGGAACAGCTGATTCCGAAGCTGCCGGCACAGCGCCAGCCAGTCATATTTAACGTTCCAGCGTTGTCGCATTCCGAAAGCCCTGCCGGGCAGGGGTTTCAGGCGCTGATGAGCCCGATCCTGGATAAGCAGGGCAACGTCGAGGGCGTTCTGGCGCAACTTGGACAAATCGACAAGCGTGAATTCCAGCTGCGTGACCAGCGCTTCATGGCCCAGATCGCGCGCAAGGCTGAGTACGTTATCACGCAGTCCTTCGATACCATGACTGGCCTGATGAATCGCAAGGGCTTCGAGGCGCAGCTGCACGAGTCCTACAAGTCGCTGTACTCTGACGACGACGCGCACCAGATTATTTATTTCGACCTCGATAATTTGCAGCTCGTCAATGACAGTATCAACCACGCTGCAGGTGATGCGGTGGTTAAACGCTTCGCACAGCTGCTCGAAGAGGATCTGCCGAAAAGTGCGGTACTCTCACGGATCACGGGCGACGATTTTTGCATGTTGCTGACGCATGCCGACGCGCAAGAGGCGCTCGACTACGCCAACCAGATTCGCGACAAGCGCTCAGACCTGCGTTACCTGGACGGCGACAAGTCGCTGCAGGTGACGATGAGCATCGGCATCGCACAGTTCTCACGCTCGCACGGCGATGATGGCAACGCGCTAACGACCGCGCGTATGGCTTGCGAGGCCGCCAAGGATTACGGCGGAGACCGTATCGAAGTCTTCGATGATTGCAACAAGAGCATTGTGCGTCGCTTCGACGACATGCAAATGGTTGCGGAGATACAAAGAGCAATCGATGGCGAGGGCTTCGAGCTGCTAGTACAACCTTTGCAGAGCCTTGCAGACAAGCCGGCCGGGCCGCGCTACGAGGTGCTGCTGCGTTTAGGTGATGGTGAAGGCGGCCATGTGCCGACCAAAGCGCTGTTCTCGGCGGCGGAGCGCTACCAGATGATGCCGAATATCGATCGATGGGTCGTCTCTACAGTCCTCGAGAAAATTTCAGAGAGCGGGGATGCGATCTGTGCACAAGGCGCGGTCTTCGCGGTCAATCTCTCCGGCCAGTCACTGGCGGATCACGACATTTTGCAATATATCAAAGAGCAAATCACTGAGAGCGGTGTCGAGCCGTCAACCCTGTGCTTTGAGATCACTGAGTCGGCTGCTGTGACCAACCTCGCGAAGGCGCAGGAATTTATCGATTCGCTGCGAGAGCTCGGTTGCACGATATCGCTCGACGATTTTGGTGCCGGGCTGAGTTCTTTTGCGTACCTGAAGAACTTTAATGTCGATACGCTAAAAATCGACGGTGGTTTCGTCCACGATATTACTGAAAACCGCATCTCGGAATCGATGGTTACGGCTATTACCCAGGTAGCCAAGGTGATGGAGCTTAAGACCGTCGCGGAATTTGTCGGCTCAAAAGATGCGATCAATCTCCTGAGGAAGATCGGTGTCGATTATGCGCAAGGCTACCATGTCGGCGAACCCATCCCAATTGAACCGGTCATAGCCGAATTGCGGGATGTCGACAGCGCGGCCGCTTCCTGATTCCTAGAAAACGCCGGCTTCCAGGCCGGCAGCCATTGTCAGTCCCAACTCTTCGCATTCGGCCAGTCGGCTTTCGTCGAACTCGCCGGCGATGAGTATCGGTTCCTGAACCTCTCGAACTGCGAGTCCCGCAAGGATGCGGCGAATGCTCGAGATGGCACCGGTACCGTCATTGCCGGCCCGTACAAACAGTGCCCACGGTCGCCCGCTCACCTTGCCCTCGCAAGGGTAGAAAACACGGTCGAGGAACACTTTCATTGCCCCGCTCATGTAGCCGAAATTCTCAGGAGTGCCCAGAATGAAGCCGTCGGCCCACAGCAGATCTTCGGCCGTCGCATCCAGGGCAAGCCGGATGCGCACCTCGACTCCGTCAACCGCCTCATTTGACGCGCCACGTATCACGGCGTCGGCCATGCGGGTTGTCGACCCCGATTGCGAGTGGTAGACGATCAATAGATGCTTGGGTAGATGTTTGTCGGACATGCGGTGAATAGTGCCGGAGTCCAGGCTGATTTTCGATAGACTGCTGTCATGGGAAATAGCGTCGATCAGCGTATTGCCGTGGCGCTCGATGCGGTGCCGGCAATACTCCGCCCCGCGGTGACGTCCTGGCTCGAGCGACTCCGTGAACAGCATGACCTGGCGGAGCTACCCGAGCCCGTTCTCGAGCCGCTTTGCAGGGTTGTGGCTTGCAGTGAATTCGCCGGTTCCGTGGTGCTGCGCCAGTGGCCTTGGCTGATCGATAGCGTCGCGTCTATGGACGACGCAAGCGCGGCCGAAGTTCTGGCCGATGTCGTCGATGACGACGCCGAGATTGACGTTGTAAAAGCGCAATTGCGACGCGCACGAAATCGCGCGATGTTGCGCATCATCTGGCGCGAAGTGACCGGTCTGGCTGACCTTGATGAGACACTGGGAGAGCTGTCGCGCCTTGCCGATACGATGTTGCAAACAGCGACCGAACACGCGGAGCGCTTGCTCGAGGCGAGATACGGGCGCGTTGTTGATGCGTCCGGGGAACGCGTGTTGCCAGTCATTCTGGGCATGGGCAAGCTGGGTGGCCGCGAGCTGAATTTCTCATCCGATATCGATCTGATTTTCCTGTTCACCGATGACGGCACGACGAATGGCGCGAAGAAAATCAGCGCACAGGAGTACTTCGGACGCCTCTCACGCCACATTATCGCGCTGATTGATGAGGCCACTGTCGATGGCTTCGTCTTTCGCATCGACACGCGTTTGCGCCCATTCGGCGATAGCGGTCCGCCGGTAGTCAGCTTTGCAGCGCTGGAAGCGTATTTGTTGAAGCATGGCAGAGACTGGGAGCGCTATGCGTACGTCAAGGCGCGTATCGCGGGAGCACAGCCGGCTGCCGCTATCATCGACGACCTCGACAACAACGTGATCCGGCCTTTCGTTTATCGGCGATACATTGACTATGGTGTCTTCGAGTCGCTGCGTAGCATGCACGCCATGATCTCGGCCGAAGTTCAGCGCCGCGAGCTAAAGGACAACATCAAGCTTGGGCCTGGAGGCATTCGGGAGGCGGAGTTTATCGTTCAGTCGCTGCAGCTGGTCCGCGGCGGCAGCGAACCGGCGCTGCAAGGGCGTGAGCTGCAGAGGGTATTGCCAAAACTCGTTGGCAGTCGGGGACTTGGCAAACAGGCAGCTGACCGACTGCAAGACGCGTATCGTTTTCTACGTCGGGTAGAGAACTTCATTCAAATGATGCGAGACCAGCAGACCCATGAATTGCCGACGGATGCCGTCGACCGCGCACGGCTGTGTTTTGCGATGGACTACCCGAACTGGGAGGCCTTTGCTGCGGACCTGCGTGGGTATCGTGATGCCATCGCTGCAGAGTTCGATCGGGTTGCTTTTCGTGCCCAGCCAGAGGATTCGCCCCTGCAACAGCAGATTGCGACCGCATGGGAGGCAAGCTCCGGTGTCGAGCAGTGGTCGCAAATTCTCAGTGCCACGGACTGCAAGGATGCTGACGCCGTTGCCCGGCGCGTCGTGGCGTTTGCCAGTGCGCCGGCCACACGTCAGATTGACTCGGTCGCGGGCGAGCGCCTGCAGCGTTTTATGCCCGAGCTGCTGGCGGAAGTCATAGAGGCCGGCAATCCGGACGTTGCTTTGGCGCGCACCCTGACCGTCATTGAGAAAATACTGCGCCGCAGCGCTTACCTCGCGCTGCTCAACGAAAACCGGCCTGCGCTGACGCGGCTCGTGGACCTGTGCGCGAGAAGCGGTTACATCGCCGAGCAGATCGCGCGCCACCCCGTGTTGCTCGATGAACTGCTGGACCCGCGTATTTTTTCGGGCGAGGTCACCAAAGCTGAACTGCAAACGGAGCTGCAGCAGCGACTCGGTATCGACGCCGCCGACGACAGCGAAGCCAAAGTGCAGATTATCAGCCAGTTTCAACGGGCGGCCATGTTCCGTATCGCCGTGGCCGATTTCAACGGCAGCCTGCCGATCATGAAAGTGAGCGACGGCCTGACCTGGCTGGCCGAAGCCGTGTTGGAAGCGGTGCTACAAGTCGCCTGGCAGGACCTTGTGGCGCGGCATGGAAAACCGACCTGTATTGTTGACGACGTCAGTCGCGACGCCGGATTCGGCATTGTTGCTTACGGGAAGCTCGGTGGCCTCGAGCTGTCTTATGGGTCCGATCTCGACATCGTGTTCCTGCACGACTCAAGTGGCAAGGGGCAGGTGACCGATGGCGAAAAGGCGCTGGATAACAGCTTGTTTTACGGCCGGCTGGTGCGCCGCCTCGTGCATTTTCTGACCACGCAAACGGGGTCGGGCGCCATGTACGAAGTGGATATGCGGCTTCGTCCGGACGGCCAAAAAGGCCTGCTGGTAACCAGTACCGATGCCTTTGAGCGTTACCAGGAGGACAACGCATGGACGTGGGAGCACCAGGCATTATTGCGTGCGCGCGCTGTTGCCGGAAGCACAACGATCGCCGGCGAGTTCGTGCGTATTCGCCGCGATACGCTAATCGACCGCGTGAAGCGAGAATCGCTGCGTGACGACGTGACGTCGATGCGCCAGCGCATGCGCAAAGAGCTGGACAAAAGTAATGGGTCGCGCTTTGACCTCAAGCACGGTGCCGGCGGTATCGGCGATATCGAATTCCTCGTGCAATACCTGGTGTTGTTGCATGCGCGAGATCATCCGGACGTGATCTTTTACTCCGACAATATTCGCCAGCTGGATGCGCTGGCCGAGGCGGGGTGTGTCGAGCGATCAGTTGCCGACCGTCTCAAGGACTGCTACCGCAGCTACCGCCTGCGACAGCATCACCTGGTCCTCGACGATCAGCAGCCGCTACTCGGAGTCGATCATTTCGCCGAAGAGCGGCGCTTTGTCGTTCAGACCTGGGGGCAATGGCTCGACTGAGCATGGTCGCGGCGCACCGCAATGCTTATAATCTCCGCCTCACTTGACCAGCAATAAGGAAGCACGTGGCCGCTAAAGCAGGAACCGTCGACCAAAACCTGATTCCGGCGAACGCACAGCATCGCTACGGCGTCCGCCGCAGCGATTTACCGCTCAGTTGTCCGATGCCTGGGATGTACCTCTGGAACTCCCATCCAAAGGTCTACCTGCCCATTGAAACGACTGGCGAGGAAACGACTGGCGAGGCCAAATGTCCCTATTGTGGCGCCGAGTACCAACTGACTGACGACGAGCAGTCGGCGGTCGTCTAAAGCTTACGGAGCACTGTTAGCATGCATATTGTCACCGGCGGCGCCGGTTTTATTGGCAGCAACCTGGTCCGGGCCTTACTGGACAGGGGGCATGATGACGTCATAGTTGTGGACGATCTCAAGGACGGTCACAAGTTCGTCAACCTCGCGCAGCTGCCAATCGCCGATTACCTCGACAAAGACGATTTGCTGAAGCGGCTGGAGACCGACAAGGGTTTTGCGCGCGGCGTCACGGCGATTTTTCACCAGGGCGCTTGTTCGGAGACTACCGAGTGGGACGGCCGATACATGATGCGCAACAACTATGCGTACTCGCAGGATCTGCTGCATTACTGCCTGGAGCACGGCAAGCCTTACATTTATGCATCTTCAGCGGCTGTGTATGGCGGTGCCAAGCAGTTCATCGAAGACCCGCTGTTCGAAAACCCGCTCAATGTTTACGGCTATTCGAAGCTGCAATTCGATCGCTATGTGCGCCGTATCGCCAGTAATCCAGACAGCCAGGTTGTGGGTCTGCGCTATTTCAACGTGTACGGACCGCAGGAGCAGCATAAAGGCTCGATGGCGAGCGTCGCGTTTCACTTCAACAACCAGGTCATCGCAGACGGTGAAGCGCGCCTGTTCGAAGGGACCGATGGTTACGGTGACGGTGATCAGCTGCGCGATTTCGTTTATGTCGACGACATTTGCGACGTCAACCTCTGGTATCTCGATCATCCCGGCGTATCGGGGATCTTCAACGCGGGTACGGGTAGCCCACAAAGCTTCAACGACGTCGCAAACGCGGTGATCGCGTGGCATGGCAAAGGCAAGATTAGTTACGTACCTTTTCCGGAGCACCTTCAGGGCGCGTACCAGAGCTACACGCAGGCAGACCTTACGCAGCTGCGTGCCTCCGGGTGTGATGTCGAATTTCGAACTGTCGAGGTGGGCGTCAAAGACTACCTGGACCAGCTTTGCGACCGTCCGCAACCCTGATCGTCGGGCCGTCGTGGGTCGGTGACATGGTCATCGCCCAGACCCTTTTCAAGCGACTGAAAGCCGAGGTGCCGGAGCGGGCACTCGATGTGCTGGCGCCAGCCTGGTCGCTGCCGATCGTTGCGCGCATGCCGGAAATTCGGCGCGGCATTGCCTCGCAAACCGGGCACGGAGAATTTGGCTTCGGCAAGCGTCGACGAATCGCGAAAACGCTTCGTGACGAAGGCTATGCACAGGCGATCGTGTTGCCACGCTCATTCAAGGCCGCGCTGATTCCGTGGCTTGCGGGAATTCCGACGCGCACCGGGTATCGTGGCGAATCCCGGTTTTTCCTTATTAATGACACGCGGCCCTTCGACAAGGCCATTCTCGATCAGACGGTCAAGCGCTTTGTAGTGCTGGGCGGCAGCGAAGGCAGCGCCTTCGACAGTATTCCAGAGCCTGCGCTGGCGGTCTCCGAAGAGCATCAGAGCCGGTTGCTCAATGAGTTGTCGCTAACGACAGAGAGACCGGTTATCGCGATGATGCCAGGTGCCGAATACGGGCCGGCCAAGTGCTGGCCTCTCGAGCATTTCGTCGAACTCGCTCGTGCGCTCGACGAACGGGGTTACACAATCTGGGTTTTCGGCTCGGCGAAAGATGCGGCAGCCGGCGAGGTCATCGCAGAGCGAGGCCATGCGCAGAACCTCTGCGGCAAGACCTCTCTTGAGGACGCGATAGACCTGCTGGCGTTATGCCAGCAGGCTGTCAGCAACGACTCCGGGTTGATGCATATCGCCGCGGCAGTTGGCAGTCACGTGCACAGCATTTACGGCTCGTCATCGCCGGGATTCACGCCGCCGCTGACGGCCAAATGCAATATTCATTACCTGGGCCTTGATTGCAGTCCGTGTTTCAGGCGCGAATGTCCGCTCGGCCACCTGAATTGTCTGAACGGCATTGTCCCGGAGGCGATACTACAGAGCATCGTGGCAGCTGACGACAAAACACGTTAGGCGAAATTACCAGTAAAAGCCGCTAACTACTAAAAAAAACGTCGATCTTGTCTTTAACGTCGTCAATTGTGACTATTTCCATCGCCTCCGGATTGCGTACGCGTGCCCCCCAGCGCACCCGGCTGACGTCCTTCCGCAGGTATTGACGTAGCGCATCGGGATAGCGATTGACGGTCAGATTCCGCGACAGGTAAGGGCCCGTGCGTTCGGGATTCGAGGTCGCGTACAGCCCGATCACAGCGGTGCCAACCGCCGTTGCAATGTGTGCCGGACCCGAGTCCGGGCAGATGACCAGGTCAGCGGCACTGATCAGCGCAGCGAGCTCCGGCAGCGACGACTGGCCGACCAGGTTTTCGAGGCCCGGTGTCGCGTCGCCGCATAGCGCCTGCCCGTATTCCTTTTCGAGATCGGAGTTGCCACCGGTCAGCAATACGCGGCAGTGGTGTTGCTCCTGCAAATGGCGAATGACCGCCGCGTAGTGGCCGACGCTCCAGTTACGAAAGTTGCGGCTGCGTTGACTGCTGCACGGACTGATAACGACTGTGGGCTGGGCAGAATCTGTGTGCTGCGCCGCGAACTGCTGCGCAGCGGTCGACAGCGGCAAGTCCCAGCGCAGTGGATGTTCTGTAGCGCCGATTGCCGTCGCAAACGACATCATGGCATCGAGCACATGCTGCTCCGCTGCCGGTGGCACACGCTGATTAGTGAA
>CAZTQL010000018.1:0-34181 GCA_964615665.1 uncultured Woeseiaceae bacterium
ACTTTATTTACTCCGCGGGCCATATCGGTCCCCTGTCTTGAATGCGATGATCGGTAGATGCCCGCCGCTCTGGCAGCGAGGGGGGCCTATTGTAGAGCCTGAGGGACCAAATGCTAGTCCGATTTCCGGTGAATTCGGGTGATTTGTCGGGGCACGCCACATGCGTGACGCCTTGAGCGGCCTACCGGCCGCCGCGATGCTTCGCCCGCAAGGCGGGCTCCTACAAATCAAGACCGACCCACCTGTAGGAGCGGCCCTTGGCCGCGATCGCCCGCTACGTGCCCTCGGGGTGCAAGGCGGGCTCCCACAGTACTAACGGCGAAACTTCCCGAAGCCCTGTACCGCAAGCCACAGGGTCGCCAGCAGCGCGCAAACGAAGAAGACATTCGACGGGTGGCCCTCGCTCAGGAATAGACCGCCCAGCACGCCCCCGGAAAACGCTCCGAGAAACTGCGCCGTCGAAAACACGCCGAGCGACGCACCGCGCACATCCTCATCTGCCAGCACCGAGAGACGTGCCGGCAGCCCGCTTTCGAGGAAATTGAACCCGGCAAAGTAAGCAACCAGCGCAATGAATACGGGCGTTACCGAGAACCCCAGGAAAGCCAGGGCTGCTTCAGCGCCCAGGATCATAAGGACGGCCATACCGATCAGATAACTCCGACCCTGACGGTGGTCTTTCATGATCATCGGTATGGTTATGAATAGCGACAGCAACAGGGCGCCGACGTAAATCTTCCAATGATCCGTCAGCGGCAATTCCAGGCGTTCGCTCAATAGAAACGGCAGCGCCACGAACGTTGCCGTCATGATCGTATGCAGCAGGTAGAAGTAGAAATCGATCCGCAACAGGTCGGGACGCAGCGCCGGAATCAGGCTCCAGCTCTCGCGGGCCTTTGGCCTGGGAATCTCGGGAAGCAACGTCAGCATCAGTGCCGCGACAACCGACAGCCCTGCCGCTGTCCAGAAGAGCGCCTGCACACCGAACCTCGCGGCAATCAGCGGACCTGCAATCATCGCAAGCATGAACGCCATACCGATACCGACGCCCATCGTGGCCATGGATCGCGTTCTGACCTCGTCTCTCGTTGCATCAGTGATCAATGCCGTTAGCGTCGCCGAAATTGCCCCGGCGCCCTGCAACAAGCGCCCCGCGATAACGCCGTAAATCGATTCGCTGAGCCCGGCGAGCACGCTGCCAGCCGCGAAAATCGCGAGCCCAAACAAGATAACCGGAATCCTGCCAACGCGATCGGAAAGCGCGCCCAATGGAATTTGGAAACCGGCTTGCGTCAGGCCATAGCCGCCAACCGCCAGCCCGATTAACATTGGCGTCGCGTGCTCCAGACTGGCGGCATATAGCGACAGCACCGGCAGCAGCGCGAACAGACCAAACATCCGAATCACCGCAATCAGCGCAACTACGCCGACTGAGCGGCGCTCCAGTGGGTTCATGGCGATAGTGTTGTCGCGGGTCTCTGAGCTCACACCGAGGGTTCCTTTGCGCCGTAGATGCGCGGCGGCGTATATTAGCAGGTTGTTCCGCGAACCCTGAATACTCAATATGAAGTCCACCAACCGCTGCATCCGCATTGCCGGCGCACGCACGCATAACCTCCGCAATATCGATTTGACCTTGCCGAGGGACAAGCTGATCGTGCTCACGGGACTTTCGGGGTCCGGCAAGTCCTCACTCGCCTTCGACACGATTTACGCGGAAGGTCAGCGCCGCTACGTGGAATCATTGTCGGCCTATGCCCGACAGTTTCTGTCGATGATGGAAAAACCGGACGTCGATCATATCGACGGCCTGTCGCCCGCGATCTCGATCGAACAAAAGTCCACGTCACATAACCCGCGCTCTACGGTCGGCACGGTAACGGAGATCTACGATTACCTGCGCTTGCTGTTCGCGCGTGCCGGCACGCCGCGCTGTCCCGATCATGGCATCACGCTCGAGGCACAGACTGTCAGCCAGATGGTCGACCATGTGCTCGAGCTACCGGAGGGCACGCGGCTGATGCTGCTGGCCCCCGTCGTTGCCGATCGCAAAGGTGAGCACGTTCACCTCATGGCCGACCTGCAAGCACAGGGCTTCATTCGCGCGCGCATCAACGGCGAGATCTACGAACTGGATCAGCCGCCGGCACTGGACTTGCGCAAGAAGCACAACATCGACGCCATTGTCGATCGCTTCAAAGTAAAGGCCGACATGCGGCTGCGACTGGCCGAATCGTTTGAAACCGCGCTGCGGCTGGCTGATGGTGTTGCCCGCATCGCGTGGATCGATAACGACGCCGAAGAGGAAATCGTCTTCTCCGATCGCTTCGCCTGCAACATCTGTGGCTACAGCCTGACCGAACTCGAACCACGGCTGTTCTCCTTCAACAATCCGAGCGGCGCCTGTCCGGGCTGCGATGGACTCGGCGTTAAGCAGTTTTTTGATCCGGACCGCGTCGTCGTGAACGCCAACCTGTCACTGGCCGGTGGTGCCATACGCGGCTGGGATCGCAAGACCACGTATTACTACCAGATGATCCAAAGCCTGGCGTCACATTACGATTTCGATATTGAAACGCCGTTTAACGAGCTATCGAAGAAGCTACAAAACGTCGTGCTGTACGGCAGCGGCAAGGAAAAAATCGAATTTTTCTACGCCAATTCGCGCGGCATGCAGATCAAGAAGCACCATCGCTTCGAGGGCGTGTTGCCCAATCTCGATCGCCGTTACCATGAGACCGAATCCGGCGCCGTGCGTGAAGAGCTGACGAAGTTCCTCAACAGTCACGCGTGCCCGGATTGCAACGGTACCCGCCTGAATCGGACGGCAAGAAACGTGTTCATCGCGGATCGTTCGCTGTCGGAGATTACCGCCCTCTCGATCGGACACGCGCGCGAGTTCTTCGACGACCTGAAGCTTGACGGCTGGCGGGCAACTGTCGCCGAGAAAATCGTCAAGGAAATCAGCGAGCGCGTCGGATTCCTCGCGGATGTCGGCCTCAATTACCTGTCGCTTGATCGCAGCGCCGAGACCCTGTCAGGCGGCGAAGCCCAGCGCATTCGGCTCGCGAGCCAGATAGGCTCGGGCCTGGTCGGCGTCATGTACATTCTCGATGAGCCATCGATCGGCCTGCATCAGCGCGACAACCAGCGACTGCTTGGCACGCTGACGCATTTACGGGATATCGGTAACACGGTGATCGTCGTCGAGCATGATCAAGAGGCCATCCTGTCGGCCGATTACGTGGTCGATCTTGGTCCCGGCGCCGGCGTGCATGGAGGCCAGGTCGTGGCGGCGGGAACGCCGGAGGAAATCCAGAAGGAACCGCGTTCGCTGACCGGCCAGTACCTGTCCGGGCAACGCGCGATCGCAGTGCCCGAAAAACGGGTGCCAGCCGATCCCAAGCGAAATATCGAGATCCTCGGCGCATCCGGCAATAATCTTCGCAGCATCGATGCTTCTATTCCGGTTGGTTTGATGACGTGCGTCACGGGCGTGTCCGGTTCCGGCAAGTCAACGCTGATCAACGACACGCTTTACAAAGCCGTGTCCGAGGAAATCAATCGCGCCAGTCGCAGCCCGGCACCTTTCAAGAAGATCCTTGGACTGCAGCATATTGACCGAGTGATCGACATCAGCCAGAGCCCGATCGGACGCACACCGCGGTCCAATCCGGCGACTTACAGCGGCTTGTTTACCCCGATCCGTGAGCTATTCGCCGGCACGCAAGAGGCGCGCTCACGCGGCTACATGCCGGGTCGTTTCAGCTTTAACGTTAAAGGCGGCCGCTGCGAAGCCTGCCAGGGCGACGGCGTCATCAAGGTGGAAATGCACTTCTTGCCCGATGTGTACGTACCCTGCGATAACTGCCGCGGCGAGCGCTACAACCGCGAGACTCTCGAGATTCGCTACAAAGGCAAGAACATCAGTGAAGTGCTGAAGATGACGGTCGAGGACGCGGCGGAATTTTTCCGCAACGTGCCAGTCCTCGCCCGCAAACTGCAAACCCTGACTGACGTCGGCCTCACCTACCTGTGTCTCGGTCAGAACGCGACCACGTTATCCGGCGGCGAGGCACAGCGCGTGAAGCTCGCGAAGGAACTGTCCAAACGCGACACTGGCAACACGCTTTACATTCTGGATGAGCCAACGACCGGGCTGCATTTTCACGACATTGATCAATTGCTTGGCGTATTGCACCGCCTGCGCGATCACGGCAATACCATTGTCGTTATTGAACACAACCTCGACGTCATCAAGACGGCAGACTGGATCATCGACCTCGGACCGGAAGGCGGTGACGGTGGTGGTCAGATTATCGCGACCGGCACGCCCGAAACGGTAGCGGCATCGCCCGGATCTTACACCGGGGAGTACCTGAAGCGGCTGGTCAAACCGTCACGCAAACGGCGGCGCAAAGCGGCAGTCAACGCTTAGCGTCGCCAGCCTCGACCGGGTCGGCAAAAGCCCCGGTCTGCAGGAACCGAATCGTCAGCTCGATGGGTTCGCGCATGCGCATCATGAACGCGTGCGAATGCTCGACGACGACAAAGTCATTCATACCTTCGAGCCGCGTATCGTCCACCGAGACGCGGCCGTCATCCGGATTTTCGAGAACGCTCGACGTAATCGGGTCGATCGTGCGGCTGCCGGCAATGATGCCCAGCTCGAAATCGGCCGGGCCCAGTTGCAACGGCACGCTGTTGTCCCCTTTGCCGAGCTGCCGCCCGGCCGGACCGTTTAGCCAGTCGAAACCCGGCACGCCGCCCAGGCCTTCCACCGCCTCGCTACCCTGGTTGGGCGGTCCCAGCATGACGACACGCCCAAGTTCGTCGATGCCGTTCTTCTCCAGGTAGTGACGAAGCAGAATGCCTCCCAGAGAATGGGTCACGAAATGGATATGCTCAACGTCGAGCTTCGCACGGCACGCTTCGAGACCTTCTGGGATCGCGATGCTCGCCAGTTCCGCGATCACCTTTTTCCGTGACGGATAGCCGATGTTGGCGGTTTCGAAGCCGGCCCCGTTCAACGCCTGCTGCATTTTGTCCATCGAGCCGGAGGTGCGGGCAAGTCCGTGCAGCAGAACGACGCAGTCGGCTGCCTGCGCGGTAGCAGACAGTCCCCATAGAACCAGCAAGCTGAGAAAACGTTTCATCGTAAACGTTTCATCGTGAACGTCTCATCGCGATCTTCTCATCGAAATCGTCTCATGCAGATTCAGACAGCAGCGAGGAAACCGCGTTCGCTTAATTGCTTGTCGTGCAACCGGCTCAACAGGAGCAGCCCGGCCACCGCACCAAACAGCGCCCAGCCCATATCGGACTGGGTGTCCCAGACGTAGCCTTGTGTGCCCAGAAACGCGTCTGCGGCCTCGTCCGACATTAGTGCGACCCACCATTCAATGAGCTCGTAGAAGGCGCTGAACGCCAGGCAGAAACACACGAGATAGAAATCGCGCCAGCGAACCGAATTGAATACGTGCAGACGAATCATCAACTCACGGGCGATCATGACGGGAATAAAGCCCTGCACGAAATGCCCCAGCTTGTCGTAGTTGTTGCGCGTGCCGTCGAAAACGTCACGAAACCATTCGCCCAGCGGCACCTCCGCGTAGGTGTAATGACCGCCCACCATCAGGATCACGCAGTGAATCAATATCAACGTGTAGACCAGCGACGTGAGTGGAAAGCGCTCGCGCGTAAACCATAGAACAACGGCGCCCAGCACTGCCGGGAACACCTCGAGATACCAGGTCATCGTGTCCTTCGGGCCGATGCCGGACCAGACCAGCACCACGAGAAAAATTACAATCCAGGCGGCTCTCATACGCTGGTCCTCGAGCGCCAGTAACCGTGACTGCTAAAACACTGCCAGACCCACGGCAACCAGCGCAACAGCGCGAAGCTGAGCCACAGTGCCCAAGCCAATATCAGTGCTTTGTAAACCCAGAGCGGCGCGGTGATTGCCGTAGCGACCGGCAAAGTGGACAGGCTGCGATCAGCAAACCAGCCGAGCACGTTGCCGTAAGAGTTATTGCCCGCGACCTGCATATCGGGCGTGCCGAGCAGCCCGGCCGGTAACGTCGTCACGATGAATAACAGCGCGATAATCGTGAGTCCGCCGATGCCGATCTGAATCAGGTTGAAACGCCACCAATCGACGTCCGGCTGCCACTTTTCTCGCGCGCCGCACGCCAGTAACCAAACCGCCACGATACCAAGCGCTGCCCAGCTAAACGTGCTGAATCCTATGCCGAGCAGCAGCCAGTGTCGGCTCGTCAGCGGCGACAGACCCACACGCCCGAGTATCAGCGCAAACAGAATGAGCGCCGCCAGTTCTGACCAGTACAGTACGGCCGGGCCAAGCTCCGGCCCTTTGGTGCCCAACAACCAGCGGTCTTTGGGCCGCGTAAAAGACATCGTGATGTTACTGGCCGGGGCGCCGATATCGACCTCTGGTGTTGAGGTGAAAAGGCTCATGTCCCCGCTCTTGCGCCAGTCGATCTGAACGCTGTGTTCGCCAGGCAGAATCGGCACGGTCAGCTCGCCGCCCTCGGCACGGAGCGTTTGTGCCTGGTTATCGATCGCTACTGCCGTGACCTCGGCATCGGTCGGCAGTTTGATCACGTGTTGCGCGCCGCGCGTACTGCGGTAGTTGAGGAGCAAGACCGTGTCACTCGAGCGCCTGCCATGAGTGACGGCCAGATTCACCGCGTCGAAAGCCAGTGTCGAACCGCTCACCGCTTCCGGACGAGCGGCGTCCAGGGTCAACGACTCCCCGGCACGCGGGTGGAACTCGGCAATGCGCACATCACCGCGGGTTTTGCCGCTATCGCTCTCCGGAACGCCCGCGAATTCGGCATTCCAGATATTACCGACGGCAACGCGCCAGACCTCTTTCCAGGAGGCGCCATCGTTCGCCGTCAAAGTCAGCGGCGACTTGCGAGGCAGGTTCGATGTCCATGAGACGACGTGCTGTTGCGGACTCATCGAAATCAGTACGCGACCTTCGCTGACTACGAAATCGCCACTGACGATGGACTCACCCTCGATCAGGGGCACATCCAGCGTCACTGCACCTTCCATTGGCGCAACGCGAGACACGGTGGTCGTAACCCGCCAGTCGAGGTCCAGCTCGATGGTCCTTGCAATGCGCGCAAACGCCGGGAATCGGCTGCTTTCCCAGCGCACCTGTGAATCGCCGTCTGTGCCAGTTTGCAAGCGCGTAAGTTGCAGGGAGCCGGACAGCAACCGCCGGTCCTTGATGCCGGCGATTTCCCAACCGCTGCCGTTAACCCGGACCACGCGCGGGGTTGTCGGGAACGGAATTTCAAGGCTGTCAACGGCGGGCACCGCGCCGCGCAGGGTCAGGCTGTTACTGCCCGGCGCAACTTTCACCCACAGTGTGCCGTCGGCACTGCGAAAAACGCGTTGCGACGTTACCCCTTGTGTCCGCACGGCATCAGGATGCCAACCGTCTACCGATCCCGGCAGTGGCACCGCGACTTCTTCCAGCGCATCGATACGCAAAGTCATTGCGATCGCGCTGGCTTCAATAACGACGTCGGCCGCCACGATCTCGGCACAGCGCGGCGCGCAGTCAGGTGGCTCAAGGAGGCGGTCCTTGAGTTGCTGCAGCAAAGTGGCGTCCGGAATGTCAGCCTCGGCCGGCGCACTGATGCCGAACATCAACAGCATCATTGTGACTGCCAACGCACTTGCCGCGCCGTCACGACCCAGCGCCAGACCGCCCGGCAGGGACCAGCGTTTGTTAAACACCTCAGCTGCCAGCACTGCTGCGAACAGCAATAGCAATAACACTTCGGCGAATCGTAGCGTGCTGACCAGCCAGCGTGGCAATACAATCAATCGCATGGTTTGCGCGGCATCCAGCGGACCGGTCCAGTTCAGCGAATAGGAATTCCACTGCCACGACGGAATTCCCGGCCCTGCCTGAACAATTGCGTTTGGCGCGTAGCGCGCAAAATCCCGGGCCTTGCTGGCATCGACAGGCGCCACTTGCAGCATCGCGCCCGATCGGGTCGCGGCATCGCTCGGCCGCCGCATCCTGACGGCCTCCTCCATGAAGTCGCTCTCCTGCTCGAGAGAGACTTTCGCTGGCACGGCATAGTCATACAGCTGATATTCGTTGTATTGCGGCTCCAGCTGCGGGTAGAGGGCGATACGCAACTGACTCGCGATGAATGGCACGAGCATAATGACCAGAGCGACAGCGCTCAAAACCTGGTAACTGCTAACTAGCTGTCGCAATCGCCCGACGGGCGCAACACGCATTAGCGCTATTGCAACCAGCAGATTCAACCACAGCCAACCGGGCGCAAACATTTCGTGGACACTCAAGATCATCGCCAGCCCCGCGATCACGGCGGCACCGGCTCCCATCAGCCGCATTACAGCGATCGTGATGATGAGAACCAGGAAGAAATCGAGCAACTGCCACTGGCTGACCCAGCTACCGCGCGCCGCATCGACGCCTGGCGCTGCCAGCAACTTGTGGCCCGGCGGCAGATGCAGCGTCGCCCGCACTTGTGCGAAGCGGCTGTCCCAACCGCTGGCCGGCATCTCACCACGTGTCTCGCTGCGGCCAAGCGCCTGCAGATCAACCGTAGTGCGGCGTACCTCAACACCGGTCCGCCCCTCGGTCTTGCCGCCGGTAATCAACAGGTTCTCGCCGCCCTCAGTTGCGCTCAAAAGCGCATAAGGCTGTTGCATGTCGAGGCGCCAGTCACCCTGCATTCGTCCATCAATGCGATCCAGAACGACATAGCCGCTGCGATCGAAATCCAGCCACATGGTTCGCGACAGGTTCAGCTCGTTACTTGCCGATACGATGCCACGACTACGCTCGACTATGGTGAGCGCACTGCCTGCCTCGGCACGAAACGCGGGGTAGTTATTCCAGTTATCCGGCACCTGCACCTGCCTGGGGTCAACCGGAGGCAGGCCTTCGGCAGCGGTAACACGCAACCGGTCGTTTGACTGATAGCTCCAGATTTCGGACGCGGGCATGTTTGCGCCGGGCGGTTGCAGCGACAATGTGTTGACAACCTCGGGGCCCCGAGCAGTGACAAAAATCGTCCAGCGTCCGGGTCGAACCTGCAGGCGCAGGTTGCCGTCGGCCTCGAGCTTTGCTGGCAGCTGACTGCCAATATCGAGCGGCACGAATCCGCTCGGCAGAATATTCTCGAAGTCCTCCTCGCGGACCCCGCCGGACACCTCAACCTGGAGTCGTGTGATCAGCCGCGTCGGCACCTCGTCGGCGATCAGCCGATGCAGCGTTGTAGTGACGGAATCAACTGTGCGTGTTGTGCGCTTGCGTTCGCCAAGATATACGCCGCTCCCTGTAATCTCCGGTCGCTCGACGTCGCGCCCGTCAACGGTCAGCGACACGAGCCCGCTTGCCGCAGGAATGGGCAGCACTCCGGGTCGCTGATCCCAGTCGAATCGGCCGCTCAGTCGATGGCTTCCGGGCGTGAGCCGAACGCTGGGCACATTGCCACGCGCGACGACTTCAACCGCGCGATCGTTCGCGACCACTTGCTCGGGCCAATACTCCGCGCCGCCGGGCAATGCGACCCACTGCTCCTCGGCGTACACGGTCCACGACTGACTGAATCGGCCCCCGGACGTCGTGGCAGTAAGTTCCAGCTGACCGGGCCACGCGCAGACGAAGTCGGCGCGCGTGGCGGCCCGACGGTTAAAGTAAAAGGGACAAGCGCGAAAATCCTGGTCTTTCAGAACCCATTGCTGCCAGTCCTGAAGATCGGGCGGCACATAACTCTGAGCCGGCAGCGCAGTCGCTGCGAACAGCTGGAGCAGCACGAACAACCTGAAAATCGATGACATGACGCCCTCCAACGCAGGTTTGACGGTCACTATACGTTAACGCAGGTTACGACGAATCCGGGTTTACCGTCAGTAATGCGGTGGCTTCTCGTTCGTCGGATCGCTATCAGGCATCACCTCCCCGATCGATCGCACTCTTGAAATCAGTGAGTTGCAGAGCGTTTCAAGCTGCATGATCTTCGCTTGTTGTTGAGTCACGACCTCATTGAGCTCGTTTAGCAACTGGTCCTGGTGGGCCAGGCGGCTCTCCAGATCAATAAAGCGGTCCTCACTCATGCGCATCCTCGTCAGTAATTTGCATTTGCCGTCGTAGGTCGTGAATCATGCGCTTAGGATACACCGCTAACTCCTGAAGGACCCTGTATGACGTTGCTGCGCTTTGACGCAATCGGACTCGAATTCGGCGAGCAGTTAATTCTGCGCGACGCTGAATTCTCGATCGATGCCGGCGAGCGTATTTGCCTCATCGGGCGTAACGGCGCCGGCAAGTCAACGACGCTGAAGTTAATCATGGGGACGCTTGACCCGGATCGCGGTGAGATCATCAACAAGTCCGGTTTGATTGTAAGCCAGCTCGAACAAAACCTGCCCGAAGCACTCGATCTGCCGGTCACGGACGTCATTCGCTCAGGCCTGACTGACGTTGAACAGCTGCTCTGCGAATATCGGGAAAAATCCGCACTCGAACTCGATAAGCACGGCCTGCGGGAGCTCGAAGCGCTGCATGCGAAGATCGATGCGCACGATGGCTGGCATCTGGAGCAGCGCGTCGAAACCACGATTACGGAACTCAACCTTCCGGCCGACAAGAATATGAATGAGCTGTCGGGCGGCTGGCGACGGCGGGTGGCGCTCGCGAAAGCCCTGGTGCAAAAGCCGGACCTGCTGCTGCTGGATGAGCCGACCAACCACCTGGACATCGCAACGATCAAATGGCTGGAAGATCGGATCTATAACTACCCTGGCGCGGTGCTCTTTATTACGCACGACCGCGCCTTTCTCCAGCGCCTGGCTACACGAATCATCGAGATCGACCGTGGCAAGCTGACGAGCTGGCCGGGCGATTACAAGAACTTTCTGCGACGCAAGGAAAAAACTCTGGAAGACGAGGCGGTTGCCGATGCCCGCTTCGACAAGAAACTTGAGCAGGAAGAGGAGTGGGTTCGCCAGGGCATCAAAGCGCGGCGCACGCGCAACGAAGGTCGCGTGCGCACGCTGCAGAAGATGCGGGAAGAGCGCGAGGGCCGAATCGCCAAAGAAGGCGAGGCGCGTATCCATATCGAAGAGGCGGAGCAGTCGGGGCGGAAAGTCTTGCGCGCTCGCAACATCAGCTACAGCTATGGTAACGAACAGGTGATTCGCGACTTTTCGATCAAGATCGTGCGCGGCGACCGAATCGGTCTTATCGGCAACAACGGGGTCGGTAAAACCACGTTATTGCGTTTGCTGCTCGGTGAACTGGAACCCCAGACCGGCACCATCAAGCGCGGTACCAACCTCGAGATCGGTTATTTCGATCAGTTGCGCCAGACCCTCGACCTGGAAAAGTCGGTCGCCTATAACGTTGGTGAGGGGCGCACCTACATCAAACTGCACGGGAAAGACCGACACATTGTCGGCTACCTCCGTGGCTTTCTGTTCAGCCCGAAACGCGCGATGACACCGGTAAAGTCCTTGTCAGGCGGTGAACGCAACCGCGTCATACTGGCCAAACTGTTCACGCGCGCCGCTAATTTACTCATCCTTGATGAGCCGACCAACGATCTCGACATAGAAACGCTGGAAGTACTCGAACAGAAACTCTGCGAATACAGCGGCACGTTGATCATTGTCAGCCATGATCGCGAGTTTCTCGACAACGTCATTACCAGCACTATCGTTTTCGAGGAAAACGGCGTCATTCAGGAATACGTGGGCGGATACAGCGACTGGGTGCGCCAGGGTCACAAGCTCGCCGAAACCGACAACCCGCTCGAGGCGGAGCAAAAACAACGCGCGGCAGCCGCGGCGCGGCGCAGGAACAACGCGCGCAAGCTTAGCTACAAAGACCAGCGCGAGCTCGACGAGCTGCCGGCCGAAATCGAGTCTCTTGAGGCAGTGGTCAGCACACTCCAAGCCGAGGTTTCAGATCCTGCCTTCTATGCCCAGGGCAGCGACGACGTCGCGGCTAAGTTGCGAGACCTGAGCGACGCGGAAAACAAGCTCGAGGAACGTGTCGAGCGCTGGAGTGAGCTCGAATCGAAGCAACAATTGCTGCAACGTTAAGCCGGCGGCGTCTCGTCAATATATGGCTGGGTCAATATGGATGGGCCGCGTCAGAAAATAACACTGGCCCTGGAGCGCTGCGTCGGGCGGATAATCCTGCACCGAAAACCCCAGGCTTCGGTAGCAACGGTACGCCGGCTCGTTGTACCGATAAACGAACAGTGATACCTCGGCATACTCGCGCTCCTGACGAATCACGCCGATGATCTTCTCGATGAGTAGCCGACCGTAACCCAGCCGGCGCAGCGCAGGATTGGCAATCAGCCGCGCAAGATGGGCGCGATTTTCACGAACATAAACCTGGCCGAATGCCAGCATTGATCCATCGGCGCGCCGCAGGCTATAGGAAGTCATGCGTTTGATGCGGCAATCCTTGATAAAAGAGCGCCGCGTAAACGGGTAACGAAATCTCGGACCACCCCAGATGCCGACAGACTCCGCATCCGGAAACCAACCCATCAGCTCGTCGATATCCCCGGCCGTCGCAATTTCCAGGGTGCAACTCTGGTCCACGATCGGCCGCTATCGACCCTGGCCCGCCGGATATTTCTTGCGCATCCGTTTAACGGAGCCTGCGATAAGGCGCTGTAACACGGTCTCATCGACGTCAGACAGGCGTTTGATGTACAAGCAGGATTTACCGGTCTTGAACTTGCCGAGCTTTTTCATCAGTGGCTCGAATTCCGTAACGTTTTGTCGTGTCGGTTGCGTTTTATTTTCAACCACTTCGTTACTCCGGATCCGTAGTACCAAACAGCCGGTCACCGGCATCGCCGAGTCCAGGAACGATGTACTTCTTCTCATTGAGTTTCGTATCGATCGCTGCCGCATAAATTTTCACGTCAGGATGCGCGGCCTCCACCAGCTCGATACCCTCCGGGCAGGTGACGATGCAAATCACAATAATATTGTCCGCACCTTTTTCTTTGAGCTGGTCGATAGCCGCAACTGTCGAACCACCTGTTGCCAGCATTGGGTCGATGATGATGCAGGTGCCACCCTTGATCTGCGGGGGAAATCGCTCGTAATAGGTGACGGGCAGCTTCGTCTCTTCATCGCGGTAAAGACCGACGAACCCTACTCTGGCGGTTGGTACGAGTTCGAGAATGCCGTCCAACATGCCGACACCGGCACGCAGAATCGGAACAACTACGATGTCGGTATCAATCTTCCGGCAGGTGGCGACGGCAACCGGTGTCTGCACGCTGATCTCTTTCGTCTTTATGTTCTTCAGCGCCTCGTAACAGATAAACTCGGTAATCTCCGTTGCCAGTTCACGAAAACGTTTATGCCCGGTTTCGACATCGCGAATGATCGCGAGCTTGTGCTGTACGCAAGGGTGTTCAACTAATTCTGCCATGCTCAGGCTCCGTTGTTATTCTCGGTTTTTTCTGTCCACATCGCATATTCGGTGCCGACGGGGTCAATGAAGTGAAAGCGACGCCCGCCAGGAAATGCAAACGTCTCCTGACTAATGGTCCCGCCAAGTTCCTGCACCCGGGCAACATCGCGCTCGAGGTCTTCGCTATAGAAAACGAGCAGGACGCCGGTAGCCGGCGCCGGCTCCGTAGCACGTCGCAGGCCACCGTCCAGTCGGCCATCCCTGAAACTCGCGTAATCGTCGCCCCACTCCTGAAACTCCCAGCCGAACATCGCAGATAAAAACTCTCGGGCCCGCAGCAAATCAGTAACGGGAATCTCTATGTAGTCGATCTGGTTCTCAGCACTCAACGCCCTCTCCTATGCGAATGTTGCGGCTACCCAAACGCCGATAAAATGCGACAGCACGACGACCAGAATAGCAATACCCAGGTGTTCCGCGACGATGGCCAGGGGCGGCTCATTCTGCGAGCGCGCCAGCAGATAACTCAACACAACGATAACCAGCATACCCCACGCAACTGACGCGATGACAGCAGTCGACAGAGGCAGGAGGAGCAGCGGCACGGCAAAGCTGATCGAAAAGACGAACTTGGTAATGAAGGTCATGATTGTCGCCGACCACACGTGGCTGTGCGTCGTATTGGGGTCCGATTCTTCCGCCAGGTGAATGCCAAGCGCATCGGACATCGCGTCGGCGACCGCAATAACCAGGATACCGCCGAGTACCGCCGTGATCGATCCCGTGCCGGAATTCAGCCCGACAAGCAAACCGATGGTCGTGATTACGCCGGAGGTCGCACCGAAAAAGATACCGGTCCGCGCGCCGTCGCTCTTGAGGAACTCCATGCCGTCTCTGCTCAATTCAATTCAACTTCATGCAGTCGCGGCGTTTCAGCAATGCCGCCTGTTTGGTTGGTATTGAGTGGGCGGTTCTCGAATTGATTCATCGTGTCCTGACTTGCCACCAGGAATAAATGAACTGCTGGCTCGCGCCGGCTGGTGTCACATGGTCGTGAAGCTCATGATGCCTCAACTCGAAGTGTTCATCGAAGATCTCCTGCAACTGGTCGATACTGTAGCGGCAAATTTCGAGTCCGCTGCATCGCTGAGGCCCGTCCGGACCGAATGTCGCCAATAGCAGGTGACCCCACGGCCGTAATGTCGCGAGCACCGTGTTGATATAGCGCTGACGATCGCGTGGTTCGACAAGAAAATGAAAAACGGCACGATCGTGCCAAAGAGCATATCGACGTGTCGGCGAGAATGCTGTCACGTCCGCCATAACCCAGTGCACTGTCCCGGCCTTGTCGCCCATCCTGACCTTGGCTCGCTCGAGCGCCGTCGCAGAAATGTCGAGTACGGTGATGTCGCGAAAGCCTTGCTCCTGCAGACTATCGACCAGTGTCGAGGTGCCGCCGCCAGCGTCCAGAATCGGATCGTCGTTCTGCACGCCGGTCTGGGCTATCAGGCGCAGTGAAACCTCCGGCCTGACCTGATACCAGGAAAACCCGGTCGGTTCCTTGCTCGAATGAACCTGCTCCCAGTGATTGCTGCGCGCGCTGTTCATTCTATTCGAGGTCCTCCCGTACAGATTGGGCAGCCAGCAGATATAGGCCACCACCCAAGACCGCTGCGACGCTCGTCGTCATGATCGCCCAGCGAATCGACTCTACACCTAGCGATGGCGCCAGCAAATCGCTGACCGTTCCCACAGTCAGTGGCCCGAATCCGAGGCCAATGATATTGAGAACAAAAAACAGCAGCGACGAAGCAAGCGCACGGTAGCGCGGACCGACCAGCGCATGTGCCATCGCGATCGTCGGCCCAAGAAACATCGATGAGGTGAGGACGACAAAAACATACGTCCCCCACATTGTGTACTGACTTGCGGCGAGCAGCGCGGGTACCAGGATCAGGCCCGATAGCATCGTGCTTATTCCCGCAATCCAGTAGGGCCAGCGTTGGTCACGTCTGCCGAGGTGATCGCTCATGTATCCGCCTGCGTAGACACCGGCGGCACCGGCCAGCCCGACAATTAACGCAAGCCAGGTACCGACAATGCCGACCGGCACGTCGTAGATCCGCATTGCGAATGACGGCATGAAGTTCAGCGCGCCATACCCTAGAAACGCATTCAGACCGGCGCCCAGCGCCGCATAACGAAAGCTCCGTAACGACCAGATACGCTTGATATCGGGCAGAAACTGGCTGTCTGGGACGGCCCCATGATTGCCGGCATCGAGCTGTCCACGGAGCGGTTCACGCAATGTCAGTTTGACAACCAACGCCAGCAGGATTCCCGGGGCACCAACAACCAGGAACGCGGTGCGCCAGCCAAAATACTGGTTGATCCACCCCCCGGCCAGAAAACCGATCAATATGCCGATATAGATACCGATGGAATAGATCGACAACGCGCGACCACGCTCTTCGTGCGGGAAATAGTCGGAGATGATCGAGTGCGATGGTGGGCTGGCACCGGCTTCGCCAACCCCGACCCCGATCCTTGCGGCCAACAATTGCAGGAAGTTTCCCGCGAAGCCCGACAGAGCTGTCATCGCGCTCCAGATTGCGAGCGATGCCGACACGATATTCACGCGGTTGTAACGATCGGCGAGCCGCGCAATGGGGATACCGCACACGACGTAGAAAACGGCAAACGTAAAACCGGACAGCAGCCCCAGCTGCTGGTCGCTGAGATCCAGCTCCGCCTTGATCGACTCCTGCAGAATCACAAGAATCTGACGATCGATAAAATTGAATATGTAGACGACCATCAGAACCAGCAGCACATAATTGCGATAGGTTTTGGTCATAGTGACCTCAAATCTGCCCCACGTTACGATTCATCGCGTTGCCCGCGACTGCTGAACGGACGTGGACGAACGCAGTACCAGGTGATCAGAACCAGTGCCCCGAATGCGCTGTACGCAACCATGAATATCCACTCAGGTAATTGATAGTACAGCAGTTTATTGAGCCAATGCGAAATGAAGGCGCCACCGTATGTTGCGCCATTCGCTCGCGCCCGAACTGCCATTTCCCACGTCGTTAGGGGGCAGATAACGCCAACCCACGACTGCACTACGACCACGGCAATGCTGAGAAGATGCGCAAGGCGGAACCATGGATTTCGCACCCAGGGCCACGACAACAGTCCGCCGGCGACAATGGCCAGCAGTCCACCGACAACGAATGCGACGAAAAGCACATGAGTAACGAGTAGCGCGTCGGCAATAAGCAAGTAACCCTGGGTTGTCATCAAAGCGCATCCGGCCGACTGCCACTTTCGATAGCCTCTACGAGGCGCCAGTTCGTCGCATGTCGGGCTTTGTCCGGATCCTCGCTGGTCGGTATTTGATCAATCAACCGCACGTAGGCATCGGGGAAGCACTGTGCGCAAGCGCCGAGAATCGCAAGTTTCTTATACCACTCGTACGGACGCAGGGACTCGTCTACGTGCGAGTCTTCGGCAACGTACGTTGCGCAATCTCCAATTTGAGGAACGGACAAGTCAACAGTCCGATAGCCACTACCAACGCCCTCGATGCGATCCAGGTTTATTTTGTCGTCAGCGCTAATGTCGAAAACCGCAACGTACACACCGTTACCGCCGGCGACAATATTGAATTTCGCCGACCCGTCTTTACTCCGTTTATGACAGTTAAGGGACCAGTCCGGCACAAAACCGGTGCCGATTTTCCGGGCCGAACGAACTCTCTGGGCTAACCGGGTTGGGTGTAGATTGGAACCGTAGGCGGCGTAAAGCAACGGCCGGTCAGACTCGCTAAACCGCGCCCGAAGCACGGTGCAATCGAAAGGCCCAGTAGGCCAGCACTGCGGGCACTGCAAAACCGACCCACGAGACAGCCATCGGTACTGCAACGTTGTCAACCTGCACAGGCAAGCCAAGGACGAGTCGCAGCAGATGCGCAATGGCAACCAGAGTAAAAAGCAGCCCGGAAATCAGAAAGTACTGTTGATTCGACATTTCATTCCTCCTGCGCCGCGGCGGCGCTGCTGAAGTTGTGCCTAAATACCCATCCTGACGAGTACGTCAATAACCTCGCGCATGAAGCGTTCAATGGTCGGGTATTCAGACGCGAAATTGGTTTCCAGTTCTCTGGCTTTCTCGATCACCGAATCCGTTTCAGCGCGATCGCCTTCCGGATCCAGCAGATCGTCGATGTCGGCATCAAGATCGCGGACCAGCGAAAGCGTGTCGTCATCGAGCTCAGTCTTGCCGATTTCGTTACGCAGCTTACCCAGTAAGTCTTTGATTTCTTTGTTACTCATGCCCGGCTACCCCAGTTTTCGAATGCCTACCGCCGCGCGAATCTGTGCCATATACGGTGCGGATATATCGCGTGCTTTTTCGGCACCCTTCAATAGCTCAGCTTCGACAATAGCCGGATCCGCGACTAGTCGCTCGTACTCCTCACGAGCCGGCTTGATATGGTCGTTGATGTACTCGAACAGCTTCTGTTTCATTTGCCCCCATGCAATGCCTTCGGCATACAGCGTTTCAACTTCTGCCGTTTCCTCGGGCATGGCGAATGCTTTGTAAATGTCAAAAATCGTGCTGCCCTCGGTGTCCTTCGGCTCACCCGGTTCGAGGCTGTTGGTCTTGATTTTCATAATGAGCTTTCTTAACGACTTCTCGGGCGCAAACAGCGGTATCGTGTTGTTATAACTTTTGCTCATCTTGCGGCCATCAAGTCCGGACAGCACCCCCGTGTGCTCGTCGATCACCGGCTCCGGCAACACAAGAACATCACCATAGTGATGATTGAAACGCTGCGCGATGTCACGCGCCATCTCGACATGCTGCTTCTGGTCACGGCCAACCGGAACCTTGGTTGCCTTAAACATCAGAATATCGGCGGCCATCAGGATCGGGTAACTGTACAGCGCCATCGTAATACCCTTGTCGGGATCCTTGTCGCCGCCCTCGACGTTGGCCTGTACTACTGCTTTGTAGGAATGGGCGCGGTTCATCAGGCCCTTCGCTGTCATGCTGGTCAATACCCAGGTCAGCTCGGGGATTTCCGGCAAATCCGATTGCCGGTAAAACGTCGCGTGGTCGGTATCGAGACCCAGCGCCATCCAGGCAGCCGCGATCTCGAGGGTTGACTGACTGATCTTGTCCGGGTCCTCGTTCTTCGCCAGCGCGTGATAGTCGGCAAGGAAGTAGAAGTTCTTCTTGTGTGGATCCTTGCTCGCCGCTATGCCGGGGCGAATGGCGCCAACATAGTTGCCGATGTGCGGCGTCCCGGTCGTCGTAATCCCTGTGAGGTAAATCTCCTGCGTCATGCCTAGTATCCCGCGGCCTGGCCGTCTTTGCGTACTTCTGACGCGCCATAGTACACGCCCTGCTCCGCATCCCACATGATCGCCTGGTAGCCACCGAAACTGCCGTCGCTGGAACCCAATACGTGTCCGCGCGCTTCCAGACCTTTGCGAGTTTCATCACTGAACTGGCTTTCCAGATGCACGGTGCCGCCATCGGTCATGATCGCACCGGTCGGGGCTGACGAACCGGTGTGGTTGATACGCGCCGCATCACCCGCCTCCTGCAGGTTCATGCCGAAATCGACCATGTTGACGATGACCTGGGCGTGCCCCTGTGGTTGCATCGCGCCGCCCATCAGCCCGAAACTGATTAATGGCTTGCCGTCCCGCATGACAAATGCAGGGATGATCGTGTGAAACGGCCGTTTGCCGCCTTCGACGACGTTGGCATGGCCCGGATCCAGCGCGAAAAGCTCTGCGCGATCCTGCAGGACGAAGCCGAGTTCGCCCGGCGTCATCCCCGATCCCATGCCACGGTAGTTACTCTGAATGAGTGACACCATGTTGCCGTCGCTGTCGGCCACCGTCAGGTAAATCGTGTCCCCATCTTCGAGTATCGCGTCGCCAGCCGGCAGTTTCTTCGCAGCCCGATCCGGAGAGATCAACTTACGCCGCTCGGCGGCATAGTCTTTCGAAATCAGTCGCGTGACGGGCACGTCAACAAAGTCCATGTCAGCGTAATATTTCGCACGATCCTCGAATGCCAGCTTTTTTGCTTCAACCAGCGTATGCAAATACTCAGCGCTCCCGAACCCCATTGCCGCGATGTCGAAGCCCTCGAGAATATTCAGGATCTGCAGTGCAGCAATGCCCTGGCCATTAGGTGGTAGCTCATAAACGTCCCAACCTCGGTAGTTGGTCGAGACCGGCGTCACCCACTCGGACTTGTGCGCCGCCAAGTCGTCATAATTCAAAAGACCGCCCTGTTCCGCCATGTAAGCATCGATCTTTCGGGCGATGTCGCCTTTGTAAAACGCGTCCCTGCCCGTTTTGGCAATCTCTTCGTAGGTGTTCGCGAGACGCGGGTTTTTGAACATCTCGCCTTTCTTCGGCATGCGTCCGTCGGGCATGAATGTCTCAGTGAAACCCGGGTATTCTTCCCGCACAGCGACGCTGCCCGACAGGTAATACGCGATGACTTCGGTTACTGGAAAACCGTTGCGCGCATAGCCGATAGCCGGCGCCAGAATCTCTGTCATCGACAGACGGCCGTAACGGTCATGGAGCTCGAACCAGCCGTCTACCGCACCTGGAACACTGACCGGTAATGGCCCATAGGGCGGAATCTCGTCGATGCCGTTCTGTTGAAAATACCCCAGCGTCATCGCCTTGGGTGCACGCCCGGAGGCATTCAAACCCGTAAGTTCGCCATTCTCGGCATCCCAGACAATGGCAAAGAGATCTCCTCCAATGCCGCAGCCGGTCGGTTCCATAAGACCCAGTGCCGCGTTCGCAGCGATTGCCGCATCAACGGCACTGCCGCCGGCTTTGAGGATGTCGAGCGCGATCTGGGTCGCCAAAGGCTGGCTCGTTGCCGCCATGCCATGAGGAGCGATAACTTCAGAACGCGACGCAAGGGCGCGGCCGGCGACGCGATCGTAGCCAGGTTCAGAGGCCAAGATGGAACATCCCGAGATCACCAGTAAAGTGCCAAACAAGCATGCGAATCGTTTCATCCTTTCCCTCTACACCCCCGGGTCAGGGACCTCAATGATCGCACTCGCCGCCATCGCCGGCAACAAGGTATGATTCCTCGCATGAACAACGACTACAGCGCTAGCAGTCCGACGCTGGGACCTTTGTATGCGGAACATTTAGCGGCCATTACCGCGCGGCATGACAGCGCACTCGAGAAAGCCGGCGCCAGTCATGTTGTCGTTTTTTCGGGAACCCCCAAGGTCGCTTTTCTCGATGACAATTACTACCCGTTCAAAGCGAACCCGCACTTTGTCGGGTGGGCGCCGCTGACAAACCTGCCGTTTTCTTACGTCGTGTACACCGCGGGAGAGACACCGGTACTCGTCTATTATCAACCACGTGATTACTGGCACGTTGTACCGGGCGCGCCCTCAGGTTACTGGACGAGTCACTTTGACGTCCGCATCGTCCACGCCGTCGAAGACGTTGCCGCCGAGTTACCCGAGCAACGGGACCAGTGCATTCTCATCGGCGAGATAGAGGACGATGCACACGCATTCGGCATCGACCGCATCAATCCGAAGTCGGCGATGAACATCCTGCATTACGCACGCGGTTCAAAGACCGAGTACGAGCTTGCCGTGATGCGGCTGGCGTCAAAGCGTAGTGTGGCAGGGCATCGTGCCGCAGAAGTGGCCTTTCGCGAGGGTCTCTCCGAGTTTGAGATCCACCGCGCGTACTGCAAAGCGGTCGGTCACACGGATCCGGAGCTGCCCTACGGCAACATCGTCGCGCTGAACGATCACGGCGCCGTTCTGCATTACACCGATCTCGATCACGAGCCTCCTGCGAGTATCCATTCGTTTCTGATCGATGCCGGCGCGCAGGTCCATGGCTACGCCTCGGATATCACACGTACCTATTCGAACGGCGATCAGCGCTTCCAGAATTTGATTGATCGCATGGATAGCATGCAGCAAGCGATTGTCGACCGGGTCGAGGCGGGGCTGGATTATCGTGAGTTACACATCGACACGCACAGAATGCTTGCTGAGGTCCTGGTCGATGCGGAGCTTGCGAACGGCAGCCCGGATACGTTGCTTGAAAACGGCGTGACGACTGCGTTTTTCCCGCACGGACTCGGACACCTGCTGGGTATCCAGGTGCACGATGTGGGGGGCTTCATGGCAAACGAGTCCGATGGCACGATCGAAACTCCAGAGGGGCATCCGTTTCTGCGCCTGACCCGTATTCTCGAGAAGGATATGGTGCTGACTATTGAACCGGGTCTTTACGTCATCGATATGCTGCTGGAACAGCTGCGCGATACGCCGGCAGAGCGTCACGTCAACTGGGACACGGTCGGCTGGCTAAGACCTTTTGGTGGCATCCGCATCGAGGATGACGTACGCGTGCTGGTCAAAGATCGCGAGAACCTGACTCGCGACGCGTTTGACGCTGCATCCTAGTTGCTCACTAAAATGGTCGGAACCCCCTTCCGAGACTCCTTTTTATTCTTTTTCGGCTGCGGCCCGCGCCTTGGCTTTCAGCTCTTTCTTGACCCGCTGGCCCTTGCGTTCCAGCGTCGGCCGTAACGCGCGACCGAGCCATGGCATCAGGCCGATTAAGGTCGTCAGTACACCACTGATTTTCGGCAGCGCATCATCCCGGATCGTGTTACTGCAGAGATCCAACACCGCCTGTGCAACGTCGGTGGCACTGGTGATAGGTTGAGAAAACGTGATATCAGACACCTTGTCCATATCATCCATGATGAAGCCGGTACTGACCGGTCCGGGCGAGACCAGACCGATCTTGATGCCTGTACCGCGCAACTCCTCGGCCATCCCGAGAGTGAAGAGGCGCAAGCCGGATTTGGTTGCAGAATAAACTGAAGCCCCAGGATAAACGACGCGGCCCGCCAGCGAACCGACATTGATGATCGCGCCCTCACCCGCCTCGCGTAGATACGGCAACGCGATGCGGCTTAAGATAATTGGTGAGCGAAGATTGACGTCGACCATGCGCGCAAGTTCGTCAGCAGCAACTTCCTCAACCAGGCCGCGGGCATGATAGCCGGCATTGTTGACCAATATATTGACGCTGCCAAATTCGAACTGGGCCTTCTTGAATACGTCTACGCAAGCATCAGTATCGGATACATCCATTGCAAAGATCTCGACGCGGGTTTTGTCACGCAGATCGTCAGCAATAGCCTCGAGCTTCTTTTTGCCCCGCGCCACCAGCATCAGGTTGGCGCCGGCTTCGGCAAACAGGCGTGCCGTGGCCGCACCCACGCCCTCCGATCCGCCCGTGATGATCACGGTCTTGTTGTTAAGAATCATCCCGCCATTTTAGGCGATGCACCTAGAAACCGATATAGCCTCGGAGCTTCTTCCAGAGACTGGTTTCAAAGCCGTAAACTTCCAGCTCATGTGGTTCCGTCGTGATCACCGGAAACTCGGGGTCGGGCTCGATCGGCTCATTTGCGGCGATGTCGTCCGAACGCAATTCGAGTTTTCCACGGCGAGCCTGCCAAGTCGACGTAAGGCCATCAACGGCCAGGTTAGCGTTTGGCAATACATCGTCATCGACAATGTCATCCATGAATACGGCATCAGGGTCGAATGCCCCTTTCGACAGGATCACACAATCATCATATGCCTTGTCGCCACTCATCGTCTCGACGTCCCTGTGCGTTGGAAGGGCTCACTATAGACCGACTCGCGGTCGTCCGTTGTGCGTCGACTCACAACTTCAACAAGTCAGTTTTCGTTAACATTTAATGACTTATGGAAAATACGAAGGACCAGGGCCTGAAGTAAAAAAACCGGGCGATGCCCGGTTTTCTTGTCTGCACACGTGAGAAACGTCTAGTCTTCGACAACGACCTCTTCAGCTTTCTCGGTCATCATGACGATTGCCATGGGTGCCGCATCACCGGCACGCGGCGCTGCTTTCAAAATACGCAGGTAACCACCCGGGCGCTCCTTGAAACGCGGACCGATTTCGGTAAACAACTTACCGACTACTTCCTTGTCGCGAAGGCGATCGAACGCAAGACGTCGATTCGCAACGCTGTCCTCTTTGGCAAGCGTAATCAGCGGTTCTACGACACGACGCAGCTCTTTGGCTTTCGGCAATGTGGTCTTGATGGTCTCATGCTTCAGCATCGAAGCCGCCATGTTACGAAACATGGCTTTGCGATGAGAGCTGTTACGACCCAGCCGACGACCGGATTTTCTATGACGCATTTGTCTTTCCCAAAAATCAGTTGAATTACATTAAGAGCTCATGCTCGGGGCGCAGACTTGGCGGTGGCCAGTTTTCCAGGCGCATGCCCAGGCCGAGGCCATGTCCCTCCAGCACTTCCTTGATTTCCGTCAACGACTTCTTGCCAAGGTTGGGTGTCCTGAGGAGCTCTACTTCGGTGCGCTGTACCAGATCACCGATGTACATAATGTTCTCTGCTTTCAAGCAGTTGGCCGAACGCACGGTAAGCTCGAGCTCATCGACCGGCCGCAGCAGAATCGGATCAACCTGGCTCTCTGCCTGATCGCCAACGCCCTCTTCCTGACCCTGCAGATCGACAAACACCGACAGCTGATCCTTGAGGATGCTGCCAGCGCGACGAATCGCTTCTTCCGGATCAATCGTGCCGTTAGTCTCGACCTCGATCAGCAATTTGTCGAGGTCAGTACGCTGCTCGACGCGCGCGGCTTCGACGTTATAAGTCACACGTACGATTGGGCTGAACGACGCGTCCAGCTGCAAACGCCCGATCGGCCCGCCCTGCTCCTCGAATGAAGGACGCTGCGTTGCCGGGCGGTAACCGCGGCCACGCTCAACCTTCAGAATCATATTGAGCTCGCCAGCTTTCGTGAGGTTAGCGATGACCAGCTCGGGGTTCATGATCTCAACGTCATGATCGAGCTGGATGTCGCCAGCCGTAACCGGGCCCGGGCCTTTCTTCGAGACGCGCAGCTCCGCCGTGTCACGGGTATTCATGGTGACGGCAACCTGCTTCAGGTTCAGCAAAATGTCGACGACATCTTCCTGCACGCCCTCGATGCTCGTGTACTCATGAAGTACGCCTTCGATTTCCGCTTCCGTAATCGCTGCACCCGGCATCGACGACAACAAGATGCGACGCAGCGCGTTGCCGAGCGTGTGGCCGAAACCGCGTTCGAACGGCTCGATGGTGACCTTTGCTAACAGATCGTTGACCGGCGCTACTTTGACTACGCGCGGCTTCAGAAACTCGTGTACTGATTCCTGCATGGGTAATAACCCTCCTGACTACTTCGAGTACAGCTCGACGACAAGGTTTTCGTTGATGTCCGGGAGAATGTCTTCCCGATCCGGCAACGACTTCAGAACGCCTGCCATCTTCTTGGCGTCGACTTCAACCCACTCGGGAAGGCCGACTTGGCTCGCAATTTCAATCGCGCTTTGAATGCGAAGTTGTTTCTTCGCCTTCTCACGGATGTTTAATGCATCTCCAGCTTTGAGCTGCGCGGACGGGATGTTAACGACTTTGCCGTTCACCTCGACACTTTTGTGGCTCACAAGCTGGCGAGCCTCTGCACGCGTTGACGCGAAGCCCATTCGATAAACAACGTTATCGAGACGGCCTTCGAGAAGGCGCAGCAGGTTTTCACCCGTTGACCCTTTCAACTGTGCAGCACGTTTGTAGTAGTTACGAAACTGCCGCTCCAGTACGCCATACATGCGACGGAGCTTCTGTTTTTCACGCAGCTGCAAGCCATAGTCCGACATGCGCGGGCGACGTTGCGTCGGTCCACCTGGCGGTACATCGAGCTTGCACTTCGATTCGAGAGGCCTGACGCCACTCTTCAAAAACAGGTCCGTGCCTTCGCGGCGGGACAGTTTACACTTTGGTCCTAGATATCTTGCCATTACTCAGCCTCTACACGCGGCGCTTTTTCGGCGGGCGACAGCCGTTATGAGGAATCGGTGTGACGTCCTCAATATTTTGAATACGGAATCCCAGAGCATTCAGGGCACGAACAGCAGACTCGCGACCGGGGCCTGGCCCACGAACGCGAACGTCAACATTCTTGACACCGAACTCGAGCGCGGCTTTGCCGGCCTTGTCCGACGCAACCTGGGCTGCAAACGGGGTCGATTTACGCGATCCACGGAATCCACAACCGCCGGCCGTTGCCCACGAGAGAGCATTACCCTGGCGATCGGTAATTGTGATGATCGTGTTATTGAAGGAAGCATGGATGTGCGCTATCGCGTCAACCACGTGCTTTTTAACCTTCTTCTTTTTCGGTTCTGCCATGTCTTTTACCTGTTGGTGCGGCCCTTGGCCGCGATCGCGCGCAAAGCGCGCTCCTACGAATTTAAATCGCTATCGCTTAATGGGACGACGCGGGCCTTTGCGTGTGCGTGCATTGGTACGAGTCCGTTGACCACGTAACGGCAAACCACGTCGATGACGAATACCGCGATAGGTACCAAGGTCCATAAGACGCTTGATATTCATCGAGGTTTCGCGGCGCAGATCGCCCTCTACGGTAAATACTGCAACTGCCGTTCTGAGCTTCGCGACCTCGGGTTCCGCCAGGTCTTTGACCGGCGTTGCCGGGGCGACGTCCGCCGCCGCGCAAATTTGCTGCGCGCGCGTGCTACCAATACCGAAGATCGACGTGAGTGCGATCACGATATGCTTGTTCAGCGGTATGTTTATTCCTGCTATGCGTGCCACTTAACGTTTCCTTATCAAATAACGCGGGAATTAACCCTGGCGCTGCTTATGCCTTGCATCGGTGCAGATCACCCGCACTACACCGTTGCGGCGAATGATTTTGCAGTTTCTGCAAATCTTTTTAACTGATGCTCTTACTTTCATGAGCTCTCTCCAAAGTGCTGACCGAGATCAGCGTACTTGTCCGCCTCGGCCGTAGTTGCGCAGGTTGGCTTTCTGCATCATGCCCTCGTACTGATGGCTCATCGCATGTGCCTGCATCTGCGACATGAAGTCCATCGTGACAACAACCAGAATCAGCAACGACGTGCCACCAAAACTGAACGGCATGCTCGGGTAGAACATGCGTAACAACTCGGGCAAAAGACAGACGCCCGCAATGTAAATCGAACCCCAGAATGTCAAGCGAGTCAGGACCCGATCGATATATTCAGCGGTGTGTGCGCCTGGCCGAATGCCCGGCAGGAACGCGCCAGCTTTCTTCAGGTTGTCCGCCGTGTCTTTCGAGTTGTACATCAGCGCCGTATAGAAGAAGCAGAAGAAGATGATCATGGCCGCGTAAAGCAATACATAAACCGGCTGGCCCGGACCAAGGTTCGCGCCAATGGTCTGCAATGCCCGCTGCACTGCATTGGGGTCCGCCGCCTGACCGAAGAACTGCGCGATGGTTGCCGGGAACATCAGGATGCTCGAGGCAAAAATCGGCGGGATAACGCCGGACATATTGATCTTGAACGGCAGGTGCGTGCTCTGGGCCTGGAACATCTTGCGACCCTGCTGACGCCTTGCGTAGTTGACGGTAATACGCCGCTGCGCGCGCTCCATATACACGACGAAAATGATGGCCGCAACGCCACCCAGCAACATCAGGATGGCCGTGATAGCGCTCATCTCACCGTTTCGCACCAGCTCGGCCGTGCCGGCGATAGCCGCAGGCAGACCCGACACAATACCGGCAAGAATAATCATCGAGATACCGTTGCCGATGCCACGTTCTGTGATTTGCTCGCCGAGCCACATCAGGAACACCGTGCCGGTCACCAGCGTAATGCACGCGGTAACCAGAAACGCCGGACCCGGGTTGACGACCAGCCCAACCTGGTTTTGCAGCCATGACGCTGCGGCGATCGACTGAAAGCTTGCCAACGCAACAGTGCCGTAACGCGTGAATTTGACGATCTGGCGACGGCCGGACTCCCCTTCCTTGCGCAATTGCTGCAGGCTCGGAACGATGTGACTGGCCATCTGCATGATGATCGATGACGAAATGTAAGGCACGATGCCGAGGGCGAAGATGCCAAAGCGCGACAGGGCGCCGCCCGAGAACATGTTGAACATGCCCAGCAGGTTACCGGACTGCTGTTCGAAGAAATTCGCCAACGCAGCCGGATCCACGCCGGGCACCGGAATGTAGGTGCCGCACCGGTATACGATCAGCGCGCCAACGAGGAACAGCAGGCGAATACGGAGTTCACCAAGCTTGCTCGCTTGCTTTGCTAAATCTGCTGGATTTTGTTGGGGCTTCTTCGCCACAGTTCTTCCTGTCTTCAGTTATCGCGGCTAAGAGCCGCTCCTACATTAAGCTTCGATTGTGCCGCCGGCCTTCTCGATATCCGCACGCGCACCTTTGGTGACCGCGAGACCCTTGAGCTTGACCGCTTTCTTGATTTCTCCGGACTTGATGACCTTGACCTTGGTCACAAAAGCCGGCACGAGGTTGGCCTTCTTCAACACATCAATGTCGATGACGTCAGCCGCCGGAATCTCGAGCTCGTGCAAACGCAGCTCGGCCGTGAGGCGCGCCATGCGAGACCGGAAACCGACTTTCGGCAGACGACGTTGCAGCGGCATCTGACCGCCCTCGAAGCCCACTTTATGGTAGCCGCCCGAGCGCGCGTGCTGGCCCTTGTGGCCACGACCACTGGTCTTGCCCTGACCAGCAGAGTGTCCTCGGCCCCGCCGCTTACCGGCTTTCTTTGCACCCTTACCGGGTGACATATCGTTCAAACGCATGTCAGGCTTCCTCTACCGACAACAGGTACGAAACACGATTGATCATGCCGCGGTTTTCCGGCGTATCGATAACCGTCACCGTTTGATGAATTTTGCGCAGGCCCAAGCCGGCAACGCAGGCTTTGTGGTTCTTTAGCCGCCCGAATTTGCTCTTGATCAGAGTGACATTCAGCTCTTTTGGTTTCGCCATGTTCTTGTCTCTAGTAACTTTTCTTCGTGAACCCTTAACCCGTTATCAGGCCAGGATTTCCTTTACTTTCTTGCCGCGCTTGGCAGCAATAGCCTGCGGTGAATGTATCTCCGACAGGCCCCTGATCGTCGCGCGTACCACATTGATCGGGTTGCGCGAACCGTAGCTCTTTGCCAACACGTTACGAACACCGGCCGCCTCGAACACAGCGCGCATTGCACCGCCGGCAATGACGCCAGTACCTTCAGAGGCTGGCTGCATGTAGACAAGCGTGGCGCCGTGGCGTCCCTTCTTGGCGTACTGCAGTGTGTCGTTGTTCAGATTGATGTTGATCATGTTCTTGCGGGCTGCCTGCATCGCCTTCTGAATAGCGATCGGCACCTCACGCGCTTTGCCATAGCCGAACCCAACCTGGCCCTGTCCGTCGCCGACAACAGTTAGCGCGGTGAAGCCAAATTGACGGCCGCCTTTCACTACTTTGGCGACGCGGTTAACGGTGACCAGTTTTTCGATCAGGTCATCGCTCGGTTGATTGTGGTCGTTTCTAGCCATAATTCGGTCCTGGTGGCGAAAGTGCTACCAATATTCTCTAGATTAAAATTTCAAACCCGCTTCGCGGGCTGCGTCGGCCAGAGCTTTGACTCGGCCGTGATAACGAAAGCCCGAACGATCGAACGCAACGCTGTCGATCCCGGCCGCTTTTGCCTTCTCCGCAATGCGTGCGCCAACAATAGTCGCAGCTTCGACATTGCCGCCGTTCTTGATGCCCTTGCGAATCTCGGACTCAAGAGTGGATGCGGCAACGATCACCTGGCCGTTATTACCACCGATAACCTGCGCATAAATATGCCGCGGCGTACGATGGACCGTCAGGCGATTGGCCTCCAGTTCACGGATCTTTGCACGCGTTTTGCGAGCACGCCGTAAACGATTTTGTTTTTTATCAAGCTTCATGGTGTATTTACCCGGTTATTTCTTCTTCGCTTCTTTCAGCATCACACGCTCATCTGCGTATCGAACACCCTTGCCCTTGTAGGGCTCCGGCGGACGGAAGCTACGAATTTCTGCAGAGACCTGACCGACCTTCTGTTTGTCAGCGCCCTTGATAACGATCTCGGTCTGGCTCGGCGTCTCAACGCTGATGCCTTCCGGCACTTCATATTCCACCGGGTGTGAGAAACCGAGTGTCAGGTTGAGCTTCTTGCCCTCCGCCTTCGCGCGATAGCCAACTCCGACCAGTTGCAGCTTGCGCTCGAATCCGGCCGACACTCCGGTCACCATGTTCGCGAGTATCGATCGCATCGTGCCGGCAATGGCCGCCGCGAAGCGAGATCCGGAACGCGGCGCAAGTTTCAGCAGGTTGTCTTCCTGCGTCAGCTCAACCTCGGAGTTCAGCTCGAGCGACAGCTCGCCGTTGCTGCCCTTCAGGGTCACAACGTTGCCGTTCTGCTTGAACTCGACGCCCTTGGGCAGCTCAACCGGCTCTTTAGCAATTCTTGACATAGTCTAAGTCTCTATCCTGGTTCGGCTCTTGCATCACGAAACGGTGCAAAGAACCTCCCCGCCAATACCTTTTTCACGCGCCTGACGGTCACTCATGACACCAGCCGACGTCGATACGATCGTCACGCCCAGGCCGCCCAGCACCTTCGGCAACGCTTCCTTGCCGCGATAAATCCGCAAACCCGGCTTGCTGGTACGCTGAATCGTTTCGATGACCGGCGTGCCCTCAAAATACTTGAGCTCAATGGTCAGCTCTTTCTTGATTCCATCACCGGCTGTCGAGTAACCAACGATGTAGCCCTCGTCCTGCAGTACTTTCGCGACTGCCTCCTTCACTTTCGATGCCGGCATAGGCACGGAAACCTTACGCGCCTTCTGGCCGTTTCTAATGCGAGTCAGCATGTCTGCAATGGGATCGGTCATACTCATGTTCTGTCTCCGCCTACCAGCTGGCTTTCGTCAGGCCGGGAATTTCGCCGTTCATCGCTGCTTCACGCAGCTTGTTGCGGCCCAGTCCAAATTTTCGGTATACGCCGTGCGGCCGCCCCGTGATCGCACAACGATTACGTTGGCGGGTCGGGCTGCCATCACGCGGCAACGTGTTCAGCTTTGCCTGCGCAGCAACCCGCTCTTCGTCAGAGCTGTGGATGTTGCGAATGGTCGCTTTCAAAGCAGCACGCTTATCCGCCTGCCGTGCAACCAGCTTGGCGCGCTTGAGTTCGCGCTGAATCATCGATTTCTTGGCCATACTTAGTTTCCTGCCGCTTTATTTCTTGAACGGGAAGTTGAACGCTTCCAGAAGCGCCCTGCCTTCCTCGGGATTACGTGCCGTCGTCGTTATCACGATGTCCATGCCGCGCAGCACGTCAATTTCGTCGTAATTGATTTCCGGAAAAATGATCTGCTCCTGGACGCCCAGGCTGTAATTGCCCTGCTTGTCGAAAGACTTCGGGTTCAGACCACGGAAGTCACGAATTCGCGGGATCGCGATGTTAACGAGTCGATCGAGAAACTCATACATGCGCTCACGCCTGAGTGTGACCTTGCAGCCCACGGGCATGCCGTCACGAATTTTGAAGGTCGCAACCGACTTACGTGACAAGCGCGTAACGGGCCGCTGACCGGTAATTTTCTGCATGTCAGCACGCGCGTTTTCCATGAGCTTCTTGTCGGTAGCCGCAGCACCAACGCCCATGTTGACCGTGATCTTGGTGATCTTCGGTACTTCCATCGGGTTCGTCAGGCCAAGCTTCGTCTGGATCTCCCCAGCGAGCTCATTCTGATATTTTTCTTGTAATCTCGACATCTTGTGTCTCTCTAAAAACCTTTCCGTGTAGGAGCGCGCCTTGCGCGCGATCGCGGCTAAGAGCCGCTCCAACAGTTAAATATCGACTACGTCACCGCTCTTGAACACACGTACCTTGGTTCCGTCCTCTTGCACCGTAAAACCCACTCTCTCGCCCTTTTTGGACTTCGGGTTAAACACCAGCACGTTCGAAATATCCATCGGCATTGCCGTGTCGCGAATGCCACCCATCTCACCGATATTCGGGTTCGGCTTGATGTGCTTCTTCGCCAGGTTCACGCCTTCCACCAGCACGCGGCCATCATCAAATACCTGCAGAACAGTGCCACGACGGCCTTTGTCCTTACCGGTTTTCACGACGATTTCATCGCCTTTTCTAATCTTGTTCACTTGATTCATCCAAAAAAGCCGAAGTTCCTACAGAACTTCGGGAGCCAGCGAAATTATCTTCATAAACTGGCTGGTACGTAGCTCGCGCGTAACCGGGCCAAAAATACGTGTGCCGATCGGCTCAAGTCGGGCGTTCAACAAAACGGCCGCATTACCATCGAAGCGGATCAGCGAGCCATCCTGACGACGCACACCCTTGCGCGTACGTACGACAACGGCGTTGTAAATCTCGCCTTTCTTGACCTTGCCACGCGGAATAGCATCCTTGACGCTAACCTTGATGACGTCGCCCACACCGGCGTAACGGCGTTTCGAGCCGCCGAGCACCTTGATGCACTGAACGCGACGAGCACCGGAGTTATCCGCGGCGTCCAAAACTGTCTGCATCTGAATCATGACTGCATCCTAAGAGTTATGACTTATCCGCCGCCCGCTCAACGACGTTGACGACGGACCAGGACTTATTCTTCGAAATCGGACGAGACTCGGAAATCGCCACGCGATCACCCGCCTTACACTCGTTCGACGCATCATGCGCGAGCACCTTTGACGTACGACGAATGTACTTGCCGTAAACCGGGTGCTTGATCAGGCGCTCGATTGCGACCGACACGGTCTTGTCCATCTTGTCGCTGACGACGCGGCCGACGACCGTTCGCTGCGTTTTCTTTTCTTCATTCATTTGCTGTCACCCGCTGCGCGCTTGACTTCATTCAGAATTGTTTTGGCGCGCGCAATCGCTTTCCGGACGCGACCATGCTCATGGTTATGCGTCATCTCGCCGGTTGCGTGCTGCATGCGCAGGTTGAATTGCTCACGGCGCAGCGCAACGATTTCGTCGTTGAGCTCCTCTACCGATTTGCTACGAAGATCAGCTGCTTTCATTACATTACCTGCCGTTTTACAAACGCCGTGCCGAAAGGAATTTTCGCAGCAGCAAGGCGAAACGCCTCGCGCGCGACGTCTTCACTCACGCCTTCCATCTCATACAGGACGCGTCCGGGCTGAATCTGGCAAACCCAATACTCGACGTTGCCCTTACCCTTACCCTGACGAACCTCAAGTGGCTTCTTGGAGATCGGCTTGTCCGGGAACACCCGAATCCAGATCTTGCCGCCACGCTTGATGTAACGCGTCATCGCGCGACGAGCCGCCTCAATCTGGCGAGCCGTCATTCGACCACGCCCGGTTGCTTTGAGTCCGAACGCTCCGAACGCAACAGTGCTGCCGCGCAAAGCCAGGCCACGGTTGCGGCCCTTCATCTGCTTGCGAAATTTTGTTCTTTTAGGCTGTAACATTGTTCTCTTCTCTTACGAACGTGCGCCGGGAGCCGCTTCGGCTGGCTCTGCCGCGACCACTTCAGGCTTATCAAATATTTCGCCCTTGAAAATCCAGACCTTCACGCCGATAACGCCATACGTCGTGTGTGCCTCGGCAGTGCCATAGTCGATGTCCGCGCGCAGCGTGTGCAGCGGCACTCGACCTTCGCGATACCATTCCGAGCGTGCGATTTCCGCACCGTTCAGACGACCACCAACCTTGACCTTGATGCCCTCGGCACCGACACGCATCGTGTTGGTAACGGCTCGTTTCATAGCGCGGCGGAACATGACACGGCGCTCCAGCTGCTGGGCAATGCCCTCAGCGACGAGCTGTGCATTCATTTCGGGCTTACGCACTTCGTTGATGTTGATACGAACATCCTGAATCGGCATGCCGATCATCTTCGAGACTTCAGAGCGCAGCTTCTCGATATCCTCGCCCTTCTTGCCGATGACGATGCCGGGACGTGCCGTGAAGATCGTAATGTTGCACTTCTTCGCCGGCCGCTCGATGGCGATATTGCTGACGGACGCGTCTTTCAACTTCTTCTTTATGTACACGCGAATCAGGTGATCGGAGCGAATATATTCCGGAAAGGTCTTCGAATCTGCATACCACGTCGACGCCCAATCCTTGACGATGCCGAGGCGAATGCCTGTTGGATGTACTTTTTGGCCCATATTACTTACTCGTCCCCGACACGGATGGTGATGTGGCTGTTGCGCTTGATAATTCTTGCGCCGCGGCCTTTCGCGCGAGCGCGAAAGCGACGTAACGTCGGCGCTTCATTAACTTCGATGGTCGACACTTTCAGCTCGTCGATATCTGCGCCATGATTGTGCTCGGCATTGGCAACGGCCGACTCCAGCACTTTTTTGACAATTCGAGCGCTCTTCTTCGGCGAGAACGTCAGCGTACGCAGAGCCTCATCGACCGTCTTGCCGCGAATGATGTCGGCTAGCAAACGGCACTTCTGGGGCGAGATACGCGCATATTTGAGTGTTGCTGCAACTTGCATGAACCCGCTCCCCTACTTCGTCTTGCGATCGCCGGAGTGACCCCGGAACGTACGCGTCATAGCAAACTCACCGAGCTTGTGACCGACCATGTTCTCGGAAATCAGGACCGGGACGTGTTGGCGCCCGTTGTGCACAGCGATAGTCAGACCGACCATATCCGGCAGCACCATTGAGCGGCGCGACCATGTCTTGATC
>CAZTQL010000019.1:0-34150 GCA_964615665.1 uncultured Woeseiaceae bacterium
TCAGTTTAAAGCTTCTTAGCTTAATCTAAAGAACGCAATCCCCACTCCAAATTACTATTACTTAGAATTTAGGGTGGTTCTTACGCTTGATTTTGCCTTCGCAAATTCCAGCGCAAGCACCCACACAAATTATCTGATTGAATTGTTAAAGAACGATTCCGGTTGCCCGGAGTTGACCCACAATTATACAGGCGATAGGGGGCGAAATAACAGCCCTCGGGCGCCTGCGTTTCTTTGGGGGTCGACTGAAGTACACCGTGACCTCAGCGAGCGGGGCATTATAGCGGCGAACAGCAGGCCGTCAACACATTTCTTTGCTTTTTTTGAAATTAGCTCAGATGCCCGGTCGGCAAAGCTTCCAAGCCTCTCCGTCAGGCGTCAAAGCGGCTACTTTTTTGCGGGGAAACGCCCATTTCGGCCATTGCGGGCAGGCAGCTACCCAGGAACGGGCCGGACCCTCAGCAATCGTCAGATGGCAGCGATTCTCTCCTTCCCGCGCTAGTCGCGGGAGGATCGCCAGGCCAGATACTCGGGTTTATCGGCAAGCACGTTCAGAAAACGGTCCCTGGCGAGCTTTTGCGAATTGAGCGTAAGCCCAAAGTCATCCTCCAGGCGGGTCATTGCCTCGGTTGCACCGGCGTAGTCCTCGGCAGCGGTGCGGGCTCGCAGCAGCGACCACCAGGCAACCTCCAGCGTCGGTTCGGCCTCCGTGGCCTGTTTGGCGTAGGCCTGAGCAGCCTCCGTATCACCCTCAGCCAATGCGGCCATCGCTTTTAGTGAGCCGAGTGCCCCGTCCGCAATCCCGAGGTCCTCCTCCAGCAGCGCGAGCGCATCGATTGCGTCCTGATAGCGCCGCATCGGGATATAGAATTCGACCAGCCTGAGACTCTGTAAAGCATCATCCGGAAAGGCCTGCAGGAGATTCTGCAAAGCGCTCTCTGTCCGGGCTTTGTCGCTTGCCTGCAGCGCCACCTGCAGATTCAGGCGCGCAATGACCTTTTCGCGATGCAGCGTTTCGTCGAGGTCATCGTAAATCTGGAAGAACCGCGCTCCGTTCTGGTCGCGAACCGCCTTGAACAGCTCGCCGACCTGGAACGCATCGCGATCACTGATAGTCTTGTTTCCCAGAAGATTTCGAGTCGCCGGCTTGCTCGGCATCGCCATAACCAGCGCCAGACCTGCCTCGGCAGAAAACCGATCACCCTGATAATAGTCAATCCAGTCGACGATAGCGATGCGGCCTTTGGCATCCAGCCCGAACTCGTAGGCATGATAGGAATATCGGTAGCCCGAGGCCTCGTAACGGACAACCGCGCGGCCTTCATTGCCGCGCACCCGAAAATCGACAATTGTCGCCAGGATGTCGGATTTTGATTCGGGAAATGATGAAGCGAACATTCGCTCGATCGAACCATCGAAGTCCTGCGTAAACGCGCTCTTGACGTCCGCCCCAACCATACGGCCATCGAAAATCCGCGAAGTCAGGGATTTTTCGTCCGTGGCGCGGCTAAAGCGATCGAATGAATTGTCGTTGAGGCCCTGCATGATGCTCTCGAACTCGATACGCGCCGTATCGGCGTCATCGGCCACTGCGCCAGGTGGCGCCATCACTACAAGTGCAGCTGTAATTGACCAAACCGCGAAAGCACGAACCGTTCCCATCTCTTTACTCCCCTTGCCGGGTTGCAATCCGGCCAAGTCGGGCGCCGACGGTGCCGCGCGTCAGGTCAGGCTGACGCGTGCGAACTTGCGCTTGCCAACCTGAAAGACCGCCGTGGTACCGGCCTTGATTTCGAGCGCGCGGTCTGTGACGCGCTCCGCATCGATCCGCACCGCACCCTGCTTGATCATACGAAACGCGTCGGACGTGCTGCTAACGAGGCCCGCCGCCTTCAGCAAGTGCGCAATACCGAGCGAACCATCCTCGCTTTCGAGCGTGACCTCGGAAATCTTGTCCGGCATCGCGCCTTGCTGGAATCGGGCAATAAACTCCTGCTTGGCACTCTCCGCCGCCGCGTTGTCATGGAATCTGGCAACGATTTCCTGCCCAAGTTCAAATTTTGCGTCGCGCGGATTCAATCCATCGTCGACGGCGCGCTTCAGGGCAGCAATATCGTCGATCGGCCGAAAGCTCAGGAGCTCGAAGTAGCGCCACATGAGATCGTCGGAAATCGACATGATCTTACCGAACATCTCGCCAGGCGCTTCCGTGATGCCAATGTAGTTACCGAGCGACTTGGACATTTTCTGCCCGCCATCGAGCCCCTCGAGCAGGGGCATCGTCATTACAATCTGCTGCGGCTGACCATAGTCTTGCTGCAGCTGGCGGCCGACGAGCAGGTTGAACTTCTGATCGGTGCCACCGAGCTCCACGTCGGCTTTGAGAGCGACAGAGTCGTATCCCTGCACCAGCGGATAGAGGAATTCGTGGATCGAGATCGGCTGACCACTCCTATACCGCTTGTTGAAATCGTCCCGCTCGAGCATGCGCGCTACGGTATGCCGGCCGGCAAGCTTGATTAAACCCGCGGCGTCCATACTGCCCATCCAGTTTGAATTGAACTCGACTCGCGTGGCGTCCCGGTCGAGAATCTTGAAAATTTGCTCCTCGTAGGTAGCCGCGTTGGCCTGTATTTTCTCGGGCGTCAGCGGCGGGCGCGTTGCGGTCTTCCCGGAGGGGTCGCCGATCATGCCGGTAAAGTCACCGATCAGAAAGACGATCTCGTGGCCCAGCTGCTGAAACTGGCGCATTTTGTTGATCAGCACCGTGTGGCCGATGTGCAAATCGGGAGCCGTAGGATCGAAGCCGGCCTTGATAATCAGCGGTCGGCCCAGTTTTAGCTTGGCCGTCAACCCGTCTTCCGGCAAAACCTCATCGGTGCCGCGTAACAACTCTGCGATTTGTTCCCTGATACCTGTCATTGCCTGACCTTGTCCGCCCCTTCTGCGCACGCTCTATTTTCGCCGCAAAACTGTAGCATTCCCGGGTACGTTAACACCATGACTTATAACCCTTTTTCTTTGACCTCAAAAATACTGCACGGTAGAGTAGCAGCTCCCAGTTACGCGGAGTCGCAGACTTGAGTCGTCCGGTCAGCCCACTGCTACACGATTACAAGCCAAGCGCCAAAAACAGGCCCGCAAAATCCAAGGCGCTGCAGTGGTTCGCGGTCGGTTTGGGGATCCCGTTGCTGGGCCTCGCGCTTGTCACCGCGCTAAACACGGATTCTCCAGGTGAGACGCCGCCCGAGCAGCCCATCATGACGGCTACCGACAAGGACCCGGTAGCTGACGACGCAATTGCCGCGCGCGAGGAGGCTGCGCAGCTGTTACTCGCGACCACCCAACCCGCTGAACCTGTGGAGCCTGAACTGCAGCTCGACAAGCTGATACTCACGGTTGGCCGCGGCGACACGATGGAAAAGCTGTTCCGCAGAAACAATCTCGACCTTGGCCACCTCATGGCCATTGCTCAGCTCGACGAGGCGAATCGACAGTTTCGCAAGATCAAGCCGGGTGATGTTTTTGAAATCACTCACGACAACGGCCAGCTCGTAAAGATGTACTCAGAGCTGGACCTGACCAGCGCGCTGGAGATCGAGAAGCAGGATACGGGCTTTGCCGCCAACGTTGTCGAGCGGCCTATCGAGGTACGCAAACGCCACGCTTACGGCATTATTTCAAGCTCTTTGTTTGAAAGCGCGGCGGAAGCGAACCTGTCGGACAAAGTCATCATGAATATTGCCGGCATTTTCGCCTGGGATGTCGACTTTGTGCTCGACATTCGCAATGGCGATAACTACTACGTGCAGTTCGAGCAAATCTGGCAGGACGGTGAGTATGTCACTGATGGCGAGATTATCGCCGCCGAATTCAATAATAACGGTCGTACGATTCAGGCAATCCGATTTCAGGACGACAACAACAACAGCGACTACTTCACGCCCGAAGGTAATAGTGTCCGCAAAGCTTTTATTCGAGCGCCGGTCGACTTTACGCGCATCAGTTCGAAGTTCAACCCGAACAGGCGTCATCCCATACTGAATAAGATTCGCGCACATCGTGGCGTTGATTACGCAGCACCGCGCGGCACGCCGATCAAAGCGTCGGGTGATGGCAAAGTGATATTTCGTGGCACTAAATCGGGCTACGGCAAGACCGTGATTCTGCAGCACGGCGGCAACATTACGACGCTGTATGCACACATGTCCGGCTACGCCGCCCGTGCGCGGGTTGGCGCCCGCGTGCGGCAGGGACAGGCGATCGGCTTTGTCGGCGCGACAGGGCTCGCGACCGCTAACCATCTGCACTACGAATACCGTTTGAATGGCGTGCATCGCAATCCGCGTACCGTATCGCTGCCCGATGCCGATCCCATCGCCGAGAAATATCGGGAGCAGTTCCTGGCGACGGCGCGCCCCATTCTTCGGGAACTTGAACAGTTCAAGAGCACGAAGATCGCCTCCGTTGCAGTCAGCGATCGATAAGCGGCAATGCCCGACTGTTTTATTGGCTTGATGTCCGGCACCAGCATGGATGGTATCGACGCTATCGTTGTGCGCTTCGGCAAGCAGGACGCGCAACTGCTGGTATCACTCGAGCACCCCTACCCGGAGCCATTACGTAAGAAACTGCAGCAGGCTATACGCGACCCCGGATCTTGCACCATTGATGATGTTGGCACGCTGGATCGCCAGGTTGGTGAGAGTTTTCGCGATGCGGCGCTCGCCGTATTGGCCAGGAACGGTCTCGTGGCGTCGGATATTGTCGCGATCGGCAGTCACGGCCAGACTTTGCGACACCGTCCCGACGCACCGACGCCGTACTCACTGCAAATCGGCGACCCGGCCACGATCGCGGTGGGCACCGGCATCACGACTGTTGCCGATTTCCGGCGCGCAGATATCGCGGCGGGTGGGCAGGGAGCGCCGCTGGTGCCACCCTTTCATCAGTGGTTGTTTGGTCAGAGTGGCAAACGTCGTGTCATCCTGAATATCGGCGGTATCGCGAACGTCACGGTGCTCGGTGAAGGCAATGAAGCGCCGCTCGGCTTCGATACCGGGCCAGGAAATACGCTGCTTGATGGCTGGATCCAGGCCAAACTGAACAAACCGTATGATCGCAACGGCGACTGGGCGGCGAGCGGCCGGGTCGAGACTGAGTTGCTGCAAGCCTTACAGGCGGACGACTATTTTCGTCTGTCGCCACCGAAAAGCACGGGCTTCGAGCACTTCAACCTCGAATGGTTGATGCTCCACAGAGCGGGCGACTATGCGCCCGCCGACGTGCAGGCAACGCTGGCTGAGCTGAGTGCTCGCACGATCGCGGCGGCTATCGACGAGCATGCTGCAACGGCCGATGAGGTGCTCGTGTGTGGTGGCGGCTTCCACAATGATGATCTTCTGCAGCGCCTCCGACGATACATGCCCGGGCGAACCGTGTTGAGCACCGCCGAGGAGGGACTGCATCCCGACTGGGTCGAGGCCACGGCTTTCGCCTGGCTCGCGATGCGCACGCTGAATAAACAAAGCGGCAATCTGCCAAGTGTGACTGGTGCAGGCCGCAAACTGGTGCTTGGCGCGATACACTATTCTTGATATGGACAGCCATTACATCAATCGCGAGCTGAGCCTGCTCGAATTCAACCGGCGCGTGCTTGCCCAGGCGCAGGACCCAGAGGTTCCGCTGCTCGAACGACTGCGCTTTTTGTGCATCAGCTGCACCAATCTCGATGAATTCTTCGAAATTCGTGTCGCCGCACTCAAGCAGCGGATGGAAATCGGGGCACCCGCTCAGGGGCCTGAGAAAGTTCCAGCTCGGCAGGTGTTCGATGAAGTCAGCAAGGAGGTTGCTGGTCTCATTGCGCAGCAATACGAACTTCTTAACAACGTGATGTTCCCGCAACTGACCGCCGCGGGCGTGCATTTCGTACAAAGCGAGGAATGGGATAAAGAGCAACAAGCCTGGCTTAGCGATTATTTCGACGAGCAGGTCGTCCCGGTCTTGACGCCACTGACCTTCGACCCGTCGCGCCCGTTCCCGCGCATTCTCAACAAGAGCCTGAATTTTATTATCCGCCTGCAGGGCAAGGACGCGTTCGGCCGACGACGCCATCGTGGCATGGTGCAGGCACCGCGATCGTTGCCGCGCATCATTCCGCTGCCGGAGCACCTGAGCAAGTCCGAAGAGCATTGCTTTGTGTTCCTGTCTTCCATTATTCGCGTGCACGTCGACCGACTGTTTCCGGGTCTGAATGTCGATGGCTGCTACCAGTTTCGCGTTACCCGCAACAGCAATCTCTATGTCGATGACGAAGAGGTCAACGACCTGGTGCGCGCGCTGGAAGGTCAGCTTGAAGCCAGTCGCTACGGTGCTGCGGTGCGTATCGAGATTGGCCGCGAGTGTCCCGAGGACTTACAGCGTTTTCTACTCGACCACTTCAGCCTGGAAGAATCCGACCTGTACCTGGTCCGTGGACCGGTCAATCTGAACCGGCTCGTCACCGTCTGCAGCATTGACGACAAGCCCGAGCTGTTTTACAAGCCGTTCACTCAGGGCCTGCCCGATGAGCTGCTTAGCGACGAAGATATCTTCTCCATCCTGGCCAAGAAAAACGTACTGCTGCACCACCCATACCAGTCGTTCGCGCCGGTCATCGACTTCATTTCTGCGGCGGCGTCGGATCCGAACGTGCTGGCAATCAAGCAGACGCTCTATCGCACCGGCGCCGAGTCGCCCATCGTCGACCACCTCGTCACGGCTGCGCGGTCGGGCAAGGAAGTGACGGTTGTCATCGAGCTGATGGCACGCTTCGACGAGGCCGCGAATATCGCGCTGGCAAATCGCCTGCAGGAAGCTGGCGCACATGTGGTTTACGGCCTGGTCGGATTCAAGACACACGCGAAGATGACACTGGTGGTGCGGCGCGAGGACAATGTGTTGGTGCGCTACATGCATCTCGGCACCGGCAACTACCACCACGCGACCAGCTCGGTTTACACCGATTACGGCTATTTGAGCAGCAGCCAGAAGCTCGGCGAGGATGTGCACAAGCTGTTCCTGCAGCTCACGAGCCTCACAGAAGCCAGCGACATGACACGCATGCTGGCCTCACCGTTCACTCTGTTCGACGCGCTGATCGAAAAGATTCGACGTGAAGCGAGTAACGCCAGGGAAGGAAAAACGGCGCGAATTGTCGCGAAGGTTAACTCGGTCAACGAGCCGCAGCTTATCGACGCGCTTTACGAGGCCTCCGGGGCTGGCGTTACTATCGACCTGATCGTGCGCGGCATCTGTTCGTTGCGACCGGGCGTCAAAGGTTTATCGGAGAACATCCACGTACGCTCTATCGTCGGTCGTTTCCTCGAGCACTCGCGTGTCTATTACTTCCTGAACGACGGCAACGAAGAGTTTTACTGCTCGAGCGCAGACTGGATGGATCGCAATATGTTCCGCCGCAACGAGTCCTGCTTCGAAATCCGCCAAAAAGCGATGAAGGAGCAGATTCGGCATGATCTGGACCTGTTCCTCGCGGACAACTGCCAGGCCTGGGTCCTGAACGCGGATGGCAGCTACGAGCGCTTGTCACCGACAGGTGACGAACGTATCGCCGCTCAAGAGACTTTCCTGGAACTGCTCGCCGCCGAAAGCTAGGCCACTCAGCCGAACCGCAACGAATAACCGACGGCACCAAGCAAGGCCTGCTCGCGCTCCAAATCGGCGATGGTCAGCGGGTTTGCCTCAAGCCAGTCGGCATCGAATCGTAACGTTAGTGAATCCTCCGCGATCTGCAGTTCAAGATTCGGCGAAATATCGTCGTTGCGGCTACGGTTCAGCAATACCGCAAGGCGCAGCAGCATTACGAGTCGTAGCGCCGAATCCCGCCAGCTTTTTGGCAGCTGCCTGAGCAGTGCTATCCAGATGTTGTGACGCTGGCTACCGATCATGAACGCGAGGTAGCGTTGTTCGGCGCGGGGGAATCCCGGCATGTCCGCATTTTCGGCGATGTAGGCGCCATGCCGCTCGTAGCCATCGTGCGAAATGTCGAGGCCAATCTCGTGCAACCTTGCTGACCAATCCAGCACGAGCGATGCCAGTTTCGATTGCAGCTGCCAATCTTCATCGCTTTGCTCAAGCAGTCGCATCGCCGTTTCTGCAACGCGGCGGCCCTGCCCCATATCGACGTGGTAACGCGCTGCCATGGCCTGCACGGTTCGCTCCCGCGCATCTTCGTGCTGGAGCCTGCCAAGCAGGTCGTAAAGGAGACCTTCTCGAAGCGCGCCTCCCGAGACATTGATCTTCTCGATACGCAGCACCCCGAGGAGCTCCGCGAGAATCGCCAGACCGCCAGGCCAAACCTGAGAACGACGCTCCGAGAGCCCGTCCAGCGACAGGTCATCGATCGTATCGAAGGCCAGGACGCGCTCGATCAGCTGCTCAATGACCGCCGGCGTAACGCCCGATTCGGTCATGCCCAGCGCCACGGCGACAGCCTCGGTGGCACGAATGGTGCCGGAGGTACCTATTGCTTCGACGTCGGTGGCGCCGCGAAAAAACGCCTTGATTGGCCGCAATTCAAGACGCGCAGCCAGGCGCGCCTTCTCAAACGCCCGCTGCGTCAGCCGGCCGTCCGGAAAGAACCGCTCCGTCATCGAAACACAGCCCATGTGCAGGCTTTCCAGCGCCTTCGGCTGAGCGGCCTCGCCAAGAATGAGTTCGGTGCTGCCGCCACCAATATCCATGACGAGCCGCAGTCCGTCCGTCGGCGGCAGGCTGTGCGTGACGCCGTTGTAGATGAGACGTGCCTCTTCGATACCCGAGATGATTTCAATGGGATGACCGAGCGCCGTCTCCGCTTCAGACATGAAGGTGGAGTCTTCGCGCGCTCGTCGAATCGTGCTCGTACCCGCTGCCCGGACATTGCTCGCACGCATATCGCGCAGGCGCTCGCCGAAGCGTGACAAACAGTCGATCGCCCGGGCGCGTGCATCGTCCGAGAGATCACCGCTATCGGACAGGCCTTCAGCTAACCGCACCGTTTCGCGAATGCGATCGAGGATAGCGAGCTGGCCGTGGCGCAGCTCGCCGACAATCATATGAAAGCTGTTGGAGCCGAGATCGACGGCCGCGATGACTGGGTGTTCGGGCGGATCAGACGGTGAAGGACGATCCGCAGCCGCAGGTGGTTTGTGCATTCGGATTCCGGATGATGAACTGCGCTCCCTGCAGATCCTCTTTGTAGTCGATTTCAGCACCCATAAGATACTGCACGCTCATCGGATCGATCAGCAGGGTCACACCCTGGTTTTCAACCTGACTGTCGCCATCCTCAACATCTTCGTCGAAAGTAAATCCATACTGGAATCCCGAGCAGCCCCCCCCCGAGATAAAGACCCTGAGCTTGAGGTTGGAGTTGTCTTCTTCGGCGATGAGCTCGCCAACCTTGTGCGCTGCGGCATCGGTAAAGATGACGCTGGGCGGCGGCTGTGGTGCTGTGGGTTCTGGTGTAGCCATGTTCATAGTAATTCCTGTTTGCTTACGCTTCGCTGGCGCTGGCCGCCTTGTCAATGCGCACCGTCTGTTCGAGCAACGGTACCTGACCTTCCGGCTGATGGACAAGTTTGCCGTTGATCTCGGCGCCTATCGCCATTTCAATTAAGTTGTAATACACATTGCCAATGACCCGCGCCGTCGGCCCGAGTTCCACGCGCTGGGTCGCACAGAGGTCGCCGCGGACGATACCGTTCAATACGACATAAGGCACGGTCACGCCGCCATCGACGCAGCCGATATCACTGATGCTCAGCGCGGATTCGGTGTCCGGATCTGCCGTCACGTTGCCGTTGACCGTACCGTCAACATGGCAGCCGCCAAGGAAGTATATGTCTCCGTGCACTTTGCTGTTTGAGCCGACGAGGGTCTCGACAACCGTATGTCTGCGTTGTTTCTTTCCGAACATCTAATTCTCCAGGCCAGCCACCGCCGCCTTAGTTTGCTAACCCTAGTTTACTAACCCTGGGCAGTCACCCAGTCAAAACTGGCTTCGACATCCGCGATTGACCGCGTCTTTGAGCGAACTTCGACACGAATTTGGCGCGGCGTAAAACCGTTGGGCAACAACAACTGCCGGTTAAAATTCTGGAAGTACCGAAACGAGAATGGCCAACCACTGTCCGTGTCGTCCGGCAACAGTTCCGCCAGCTCGTAGCTTATCTCTTCTCCATCCTGGCTGCCCTGCACGCTCATGCGAACGTCACCTGACACCTTGCGATCATGCTTCATCGACTGTACCAGCACCAGACGAACCTTGAACTGTCGTTCCTCGTCACCGCGGGTCAACGTCAAATCCTGGACGCGCAGACCCGGTTTGCCGTCGGCCGGCGAGACGATGCCGCGGTAAAAAGCGATCGCATCTTGCTGCTCCACGATCTTCGCCTGCAGTGAAGACAGGCTGCTTTCGACCTCCTTGTAGGCCTCGCGGTCGATATCTCGATGCGTTTCCAGCAGCGCGACCTCCTGCTTGAGCCCGACAACCTCGTCCTCGAGCTCCTCGATGAGGTCCTCGTAAGCATGTCGATCATTCGCGGCCTCAACGATATCGTAACCGGCTTTGATGCGGCCCAGTTCGAAAACCAGGTAAGCACTGACAATAACCAGCCCCAGCAACAAGCCGCGAACCATCCAGGTTCTCCCCGGACCGTGCCTCTGTATGTGCGGATGCGTTGCCATCCAGTCAGTTGTCCTGCCAATAATAGAGGGGGTTTATGTTACGCGGTGACTCGTGCGAACAGAAGTGCGCGACGTCACGGAATCTGCAGCTCATCGCTCGTCTCGCCAATACGCGCAATGTCCTTGTCGAAGGCGGCGCGCCAGCGTTTTGGCCACCAGCGCGGCTGTCGCGGCAGACCATCCGGAAAAACGAACGGTCCGAGCTCATGGAGAGCGCGGGCATAGACGCGTCGTTTGAAGTAGATGACCTCGTTAACGGGCCGCCAGTACTGCACCCAGCGCACGCGGTCAAATTCCGGCTTGTCGCAGCGGTCCGTGCAAATCCGGTCGTCGTCTCCAACGAACCGTAAGATGAACCAACGCTGCTTCTGACCGATGCAAAGTGGCTTGCTGTTACGCCGCACGAACTTGTCCGGCAAGCGATAGCGTAACCAGCTGCTGGTGACGCCCAGCATCTCGACGTCGCCCTCCTCGAGGCCGACCTCTTCATGTAGCTCGCGATACATTGCCTCGCGGGGTTCCTCGCCTTCGTACATCCCTCCCTGCGGAAACTGCCAGCCTTTGGAGCCTATCCGGCCGCCCAGCAACAGGTGGTTATCGGCGTTCGCAAGGATGATGCCGACGTTTGCACGAAACCCTTCGGCGTCAATCCAATCGTTGCTCATAGCAACCGTACTGAAACTCTAACTGTGGTTTACTTTACACTATCTGTTGCCGCTTACCCCAGGAGAATTCTTTGTTCAAAGGCCGCAACGGAGCCTTTTTTGGCGTTCTGCTTTTGCTCGTGGCAGCGGCCTTCATGGCAGCCCTTGCAGCCGGCAGTGCTGACATCAGCATCGGAGAGACGCTGCGGATATTGACCGGCGGCGGCAGTGAACAGGCGCGATCCCTGATTCTCGAGCTGCGACTGCCTCGCGCCATGACCGCCTTTGCGGTTGGCGGCTTGCTGGCGGTCGCCGGAGTGCTAATGCAGGTCCTTCTGAGGAATCCACTGGCCGAGCCCTACATATTGGGCAGCTCCGGTGGCGCTGCGGTCGCCGCGCTGCTGGCAATGGTCATGGGGTTCGGCAGCGCCATTATTGATGTGTCCGCATTTGCCGGGGCGATGGCAGCCACATTGCTCGTTTTTTCGATCGCACACGGCACGGGCAGCTGGGCTCCGGCACGGTTGCTGTTGACCGGCGTGGTGCTGGCGGCCGGTTTCAGCGCCGCCACAACGTTGCTGCTGGCCATGAGCCCGGACCAGAATCTGCGCGGCATGCTGTTCTGGCTGATGGGCGACCTTAGCTTCGCTTACGATCCGGCACGTTGCCTCGTATTGCTGACGCTACTCGTTCTCGCCGGCACACTTGGCGCGCGCCACCTGAATGTGCTGGCGCGTGGCGAGCTACAGGCAGCGATCGTCGGGTTACCAGTGCAGAGCGTTCGTTACCTGATATTTGTTGCCGCGGCACTCGCCACGGCACTGTCGGTCACCACGGTCGGCGTTATCGGCTTCATTGGACTTGTTGTGCCACATCTCGTGCGGCTCGTGAGCGGTAGCGATCACCGTATCGTTTTGCCGGCATCAGCGCTGGCCGGCGGCGCGTTACTCATTGTCGCCGACACGCTGGCGCGAACGATCATGGCGCCGCGTCAGTTACCGGTCGGCGCATTGACTGCGGCGATCGGCGTGCCGCTGTTTCTGGTACTCATGAGCCGGACACGACACAATCGGTAAGCGTCGTCATTCAGATCATCTGCCTCAGGCAACGCGCCAAGCGTGGCCGCCTGCAGTAGCTGCAACTCACGCCGCCGCGCGCCCTGCATAATGTCACTTGCTACCGACTGCATTGCCTTATGCCGTTACCCCACCGATTGCACGAGCCACTAGCTTCGCAACGCCAGGTAGGCGCGGCCTTTCTCCATCAGATCAACGAACGCCTGCTCGTCGCCGGCAGCGACAGTTTCGCGGATTCTGCTGGCAGCCTCGCACAGTGCGTCGAGTGGGCCCAGCCCGAATTTGTTGAGGTTTTGAATTTCAAAATAGAGATGCGGATTATCCTGGGCCACTGCGCCCGATACGAGCAGCTGCGAATCGAACGTTGTCGATGACAGCTGCGCGAGTTTTGGCGCGGCCTCGCCGCTCTCGGCCAGCGCTGTGAAGAACGCTATATTCAACGCATGCGACAAGCCAAGAACGTATGCGATCAGGCGGTCATGATCTTCGAGGCCCATGTCCAGCTGTTCGACCATAGTGGCAGAGAACAGCTCCTTGGCTGCGGCCGTTGCGGCAGCATCACCGACGTCGCAAAAAATCAGGTGCCTTCCGGACAACAGGCGCGTATCCGGGCCGAACATCGGGTGCAAGGAGGTTACGCTGCAGCCGGCTGACTGCAGCTCACGCAGGCCGTCAAGCAGCGGCGATTTCAATGAGCCGATGTCGAAGATCAGCCCCCTGGGCTTCAGCACGGCAAGTTGTGCAAGGATTCGTCCCGACACGGCCAGCGGTGTCGCGACCACGATAACGTCGTAATCGACGCCGGCATCAGTCCAGTTCGCGAAGTGGCCAGTGCTATCATCAACGCTTCTATCGTCAACGCTGCTTTTGGCAACGCTGCTGTCAGCAATCGTTGTCGCGAATCCCTGCGACGCAAAGAAATCGACGAACCAACGACCCATCTTTCCCGCACCGCCGATAACGAGAACCCTGCGGCCGTTACCCTTGCCTTCGGCGATGACCCGGTCGCGTTCCTGGCTTTCGAGCGACGTACGAATCAGCTGCCGCAATATGCCCTCGACGAGATCCGGATCGACGTCGCGCTCGGCCGCCTGCCGGCGACCCATGTCGAGGACATCTTTCTCGCGCGCGTAGTCGCGCGTGCCGGTGCCTGAGTCGAGCTTAGTCCGACCAATATCAGCGACGATCCGCTGCCGCTCGGCAATCATATCGACGAGGCGCTCGTCGAGTGCCGAAAGTGTCTTGCGCAGTTCATCGAGAGTCATGGGGCATCGCGCTGTTTGAAAAACCGGTTTCCCGTTTTACAGCAGACTCGAGCACAGTGAAAGCCGACCCGAGAATTTTCGGGCCGGCTGGTCAAGATTGACGTGCGCGCTTCGGACTAGTGTTTGCGCCGCCGGGACTGCAGGCTGTCTCGCTTGCGCCCGTCGCGAAAATCGCGTTGTGGCCGATAGTTGTAATCGACTCGGTAGCGACGCTTGTAGCTGCGCTCCCAGCGATAGATGTCGAACAGCTTATGCCACCCAAGTCGACGATCCCGTCGGACGCGCGAATGCGTATACCAGTGACGGAATGTCCTGTTGCGTTTCAGCCAGCGAGGCATTTGTTGCGTCCGTCGACGCTCTACCCCGTAGTGGTCCCAGGTCTGAGCGTGATTACGTACCTGTTTGTGCGCTGCGGCCTCGGGAGCATCCAAAAGCAGCAGGGCACCGGCAAGCAGAGTTGTAACAATCATTTTGTTCATATCGATCTCCGGTTTGTCCCAGTGCAGCATCAGGATAGATCCGGTCGCATGAACCCGATATGAACACAACTATCTGTTTTTATTGATTTTATGAATACAACATGAACGCCGCTGCGACCCTCCCCTGTCGCATGCCCGGCAATCATGCGAAACTCCCGAAATAACGAACGCCTACAAAAATCACGACAGCAGGGGTACAACCTTCATGAAGACTCGCGCCGCGGTAGCCTGGAAAGCCGGCGAACCTCTCGCAATCGAAATGGTCGATCTCGACGGCCCCAAAGCCGGGGAAGTTCTGATCAGAAATATCGCGAGCGGCGTCTGCCACACCGATGCCTTTACGTTGTCGGGCGAAGATCCAGAAGGCATTTTTCCCGCTGTTCTCGGACACGAAGGCGGTGCAGTTGTTGAGGAAGTCGGCGCCGGTGTCACTTCGCTGAAAGTTGGCGACCACGTCATTCCACTGTATACGCCCGAGTGCGGCGAGTGCAGCTTCTGCACGTCGGGCAAAACCAATCTTTGCCAGGCCATTCGCGCGACTCAGGGCCAGGGGTTGATGCCGGACGGCACATCGCGTTTTTCATTGCGTGGCGAGACCCTCTATCACTACATGGGCACCTCGACGTTCAGTGAATACACGGTATTACCCGAAATCGCGATCGCGAAGGTCAACAAAGCAGCACCGCTTGAAAAAGTCTGCCTGCTGGGCTGTGGCATTACGACCGGCATCGGCGCTGTCCTCAATACGGCCAAAGTCGAGCCCGGCGCATCGGTCGCCGTTTTCGGACTGGGCGGCGTCGGACTGAGCGCGATCCAGGGCGCGACGATGGCGAAAGCCGGCCGCATCGTGGCTGTCGACTTAAACGAGGACAAGTTCGAACTTGCACGGCAGCTGGGCGCCACCGATACGGTCAACCCAAAGGATTACGACGCACCGATACAGGATGTGATTGTCGACCTCACCGGCGGCGGCGTGGACTACTCGTTCGAGTGCGTTGGCAACACGGACCTCATGCGTTCCGCGCTGGAATGCTGCCACAAGGGCTGGGGTGAGTCCGTCATCGTGGGCGTTGCCGGGGCCGGTCAGGAAATTTCGACACGGCCGTTTCAGTTGGTCACCGGACGCGTCTGGCGTGGTACAGCGTTCGGGGGTTGCAAGGGCCGTTCGCAACTGCCCGGCATGGTCGAGCAATACCTGCACGGCGACATCAAAATCGACGAGTTCATTACCTACACGATGCCATTGGACGATATCAACCGGGCATTTGACCTCATGCACGAAGGCAAAAGCATTCGCTCAGTGATTCATTTCTGACGGACGCGTTCGAACCCATCAAGAACACGGAATTGAAGTGAGCCAGATTGCTGTCGCGACAACCTCGCAACGCGCCGCCGACGCGGCACGGGAAGTTGCGGACGACGGCGGCAATGCCGTGGATTGTGCGCTCGCCGCAGCACTCGTCACCATCAATACCGAACCCGGGGTCTGCGCCCTCGCCGGAAGCGCGTTTATCACGATCTGGCCCGCCGATGGCGACCCGGTCACCGTTGACGGCAACGTCGCGGTGCCCGGTACCGGACTCGACGAACGGCAACGCAAAGGCGGCGCCGTACAGGTCGATATCGATTACGGCGGTGGCATAAAGACACTGGCGGGGACGGGCGCAGTTGCCATCCCCGGCACGCTCGCTGCGATCGAGCACGCCTGGAAAAAATACGGCAGCGTATCGTGGCGGACAATTTTTGAACCGTCGATTCGTGCGTGCCGGGCAGGCTTTCCGCTGTCGGCAGCCTGCCGCTACTACCTCGGTTACGCGGCCGATTGCATCTTTAATCGCAGTAAAGATGGCTTCGCCGCCCTGCACCATGACGATGGCACATTGCTGAACGCCGGCGAGCGCGTCATCGTGCCACACCTTGCGGACAGCCTTGAGGCTATTGCCGAAGACGGTGCGCGTGTTTTTTACGAGGGCGATATCGCTGCCGCAATCGTGCGCCACTGCCGCGACGGGGGCGGTATGCTGACAGCCGCAGATCTTGCCAACTACAGTGCCGTCGAGCGCCAACCAATGCTTATCGATGTGGACGAGTGGTGCATCGCGAGTAATCCGCCACCTGCGGTTGGCGGCAGCGTACTTGCCGCCATGCTGCTGGCGTGCGCAGATCTTCCCGACAAGCATTGGAGTCGTGCGGCGCTCGCGCAACTTATCGCGACGCAGCGCGCCTGCCTTGATTTTCGCCGCCTCAACATGGACCTGGCGGACGATGTATCGGTCGCCGCTGCCCGCTTGCTCGACTCAGCCCGCAACGGCCAGCTGCTCGCGCGATGGACGTCAGCCTCAACGGTACATACGTCGGTCGTGGATGATGCCGGCAGCGGTTGTTCGATCACCGCATCTTCCGGATACGGCTCCGGCGAAATGCCCGCTGGTACCGGCCTGTGGCTGAATAATTGCCTCGGCGAGATCGAGCTGAACCGGCGCGGTCTCGATGCAGGTCCGATCGGCGCAAGATTGCCGTCCAACATGACACCCTGCGTCGCGCGAGGCGCTGGCACGGTGCTTGCCGTTGGCTCACCCGGCGCTGACCGCATCACTACGGCGTTGCAACAGTTCCTGATCAATTACGTGCATTTCGAAATGCCACTGCGCGATGCGATTGCCCATCCACGCGTGCACGTTGATACCAGCGGAGAGGTCATTCGACTAATGGCTGAACCCGGACTCGACTTGCCAGAGCTTGAGCTGCCGCTGAAAGAATTTCCGGAACTCGTCATGTATTTTGGCGGTGTCGGCGCGGCCGTCTTCGACCAGGCAACAGGCTTCGATGCCGCCGCCGATCCGCGGCGCGAGGGCGGAGTGTACGTGTCAGGCAGATGACGATGTCGCGCAGAGCCGCAGCGGCCATCACCGGTATGCTGATCGTTGCCGCGTCAGGCGTTGCAGCCGGCGAGACCATCACAAGCGGCGCTGGCCTCTCCGCGGACGTCTCCAGCGACGGTCGCATCGCCCTTGGCCTCGAAGGCGACATCTGGATTGTGCCCAAGGATGGCGGCGAGGCAAAACCGATAACGCGGGGACTCAAGGCGGCACAACAGCCGCGCTGGTCAGCAGACGCGTCACGCATTGTCTTTGGCGCGACCACAGACGGCGTTGCCGGACTGTGGCTTTACGATGCGGCAAAGCGCACAACGACCAGGGTCAGCGACGACGGTGCGGCTAACATGTATCCGGCTTGGCACCCGGATGGCGAGCGCCTCGTGTTTTCCTCCGACAGATCCGGGTCCGGGCTGGACCTTTGGGAAGTCGACCTGCCAACTGGCATCCTGTGGCGACTCAGTAGCCGCGCGGGCGACGAAATGGAAGCCGCCTGGTCGGCCGATGGGCGGGACCTCGTTTACGTTCATCATCTTGATGGAATATGGTCGTTGATTCTGCGCCGACGCGCAGAGCCCGAGGAGACCTTGCTGACGACGCTGGAGCCGCTCGCCGCGCCATCGTGGCGCCCGGATGGCAGCCTGATCACGTTTCTTGCCGAACGCCCGTCTGGCAGTAGCCTGGAGATAGTGATTCTCTCCGAGCCCAGACTGGTACGCAGCTACGCAAACCACGAGAAATTTGAACGCGCGCCGGTCAGCTGGAGTGACCGCAATCACATGGTTTACACCGCGGACGGCAGGATTCGTCAGCGTCAGTTTGATGCCTGGGGCTCCTCGTTATTGCCCTTTCGGGCAGTAAGGGAGGCTGCGCCGACGCAGCAGCAAACCACGCCCGTTCGTCGGCCGCTGCCGCGCATTGATGAGCCGCGGGGGCGGATAGTCATCAGGGCATCGCGGCTGTTCGACGGCGTGGCCAGCGGCTATCGCTACGACAGTGACATCGTTATCGAGGGCGGGCGCATCGTCGCCGTCGAGCCTCATCAGGCACGTCCCGACGACGTTGTCATCGACCTTGGAGACCTGACCGTGGTCCCCGGGCTCATTGATTCGAACACCGTTATTCCGGCCGTGCCGAACGATGGTTTCGGCGCACTCCTGCTGACAACAGGAGTGACGACCATGGTCGCTCAATCAAAGGATGCGGCGAGTTGGAACGAGCGCTGGTCCAGTAAGGAGATACCCGGGCCGCGCCTCTTGAGCGCACAGGTTTGGCAAAGCAGCCCTGCCCCGGCCATCGCTGATTCACAGACGCCAGGCTTACCCGATCTTCTGGAATCACGACAGGCGCGACTGCTCGGTGCCGCAGAAACGGTAGCGCGTCGTTTTGCTCGGCCGCCGATCAATGGAACGAATATCACATCGTTGCAGTTGGGCAGTCGCGACAACGGTCTGCCACCCGGCCTCGCTCTGCACGCCGAGCTTCGTGCAAGGGTCGCCGCCGGGCTGAAACCTGAACAGGCGTTACGAGCCGCTGGCGTCAACGCCGCCGCCGCACTCGGCACCGATCCGTTCCTCGGCCGGATCGCGGTGGGAGCTGTCGCCGACCTCGTACTGGTCGACGGCGACCCGCTAAAAGATGTCGCCGAACTCCTGAATGTTGTGGCGGTCGTCAGAAACGGTCGCTTTTTCAGCGTTGCAGGCCTCATCCAGCGGGCCGGCGACGCGCCAGGTGTCGAATAATTTGACAATAAATCGGATGATTAGGTCGCAATCGACCATATCCGTTCTGTTGACGGCGATTCTTACAGCACGCGCCACCGTGTCGGTTTGACCGAAATACGTACTTTCTCCCTTACTTTCATCGACTTATCAGATTGTTACGCGATACTGCTCATTAAATACGTGATGTTTCGCGGTCAATTTCGTCGATTTTATTTACAAGAATGGTGGGGGTCACCCCACAACGCTTGACCCGATTATAGGTAAGTCGCTGATTATTGGGTAATTAGTAGGTAGCTGGCACGAAAATTGCTTTCTCTATACTGCCCAAGCGAAGTGTAACTGTGGGCAGTAAGCACATCGGTTCGATACAGGATTTAGACGCCAGAAGAAAAATAACTATAAAAATAAGAAGATCGAGATCCAATTATAATAAAAACCGTCGCAACCGATTACCGTCTGCACAGTTACCTCTTTTGATAAAAAAGAGAATTTGGCCCCGCCGCTAACGCCACGGGGCTTTTTCTTTGGCAGAATGATCGTCAGCTCGCGCTGCAAGGGCCGCGTTGAGCATTCACTATCTGTTATCTGGAATCGGGAGTGTGGCGATGAAAAATATTTGGCTGGTCTTCCTGGTCGGTCTGGCAATGGTTGCCTGCGCCGCTGACGAACGTGACTTTAGCGAAATGAGCATCGCGGGCCTGCATGACGCGATGCAGCGCGGCGAGCTAACCTCCGAGGAGCTGGTGAAATGGTATCTGCATCGCATCGACACTATTGATCACGCGGGGCCGCAGCTTAATTCGATCATCGAAATAAATCCGGACGCGCTGCAGATTGCCCGTGCACTGGATGGCGAATGGAAAATGTCCGGGCCGCGCGGCCCGCTGCACGGCATTCCAATAGTGCTGAAAGCTAACATCGATACGGCGGACCAGATGCACACGAGCGCCGGTTCACTGGCGCTCGCCGAGCATGTCCCACCGGCAGACGCTTTTTTGGTCAAGCGCCTGCGCGATGCCGGGGCCGTGCTGTTAGGCAAAGCGAACCTGAGTGAGTGGGCTAATTTTCGCTCTTCGCATTCATCCAGTGGCTGGAGCAGTGTTGGCGGCCAAACACGCAACCCTTACGATACGGCCCGCTCGCCGTGCGGTTCGTCGAGCGGCCCGGCGGTGGCCGTCGCCGCGAATCTGACCGTGGTCGCCGTGGGCACTGAGACGGACGGTTCAGTCGTATGCCCGTCAGGCATCAACGGCATCGTCGGTATCAAACCGACGGTCGGACTTGTTAGTCGCAGCGGCATTATTCCGATTGCCCACAGCCAGGACACCGCCGGTCCAATGGCGCGCTCGGTACGCGACGCCGCGATTCTGCTGGCAGCGATAACCGGCGTGGATGCTGACGACGCCGCGACGACCGACGCGCCGGCAGTGGATAATTACTCCTCGAACCTGACCGCAGACGGACTGCGAGACAAGCGTATCGGCGTACTACGGTCATACTACGGTGCCGGCTCAAATCCACACGTCGAGAAAATCCTGGAAGCCAGCATCCAGGCACTCGAGGCGCAGGGTGCGACAGTCATCGACAACATCGAAATCGATGCGGGCGACATGTACGCAGCCGAGTACGAGGTACTGCTGTATGAATTCCGCGCGGATCTGAATGCCTACTTCCAGAAGTCCGGCACTCCGATCGGCAGTCTTGCCGAGTTGATCAGCTTCAACGACGCCAACGCAGAAACCGTTATGCCGATATTCGGACAGGACATCGTTATCGAAGCCCAGGCAAAGGGCCCGCTGACGGAACCCGCCTACCTGGAGGCACTCGAAACCAGCAGGCGCATAGCCCGAACGAGCATTGACGACGCTCTCGCGACGAACCAACTTGACGCATTGATTGCGCCGACCAACGGTCCGGCGTGGATGATCGACCACATCAACGGCGACAGCTTCGGCGTCGGCAGCTCGTCGCTGGCCGCCATTTCGGGCTACCCGACCGTTACGGTGCCCGCGGGCTTCGCGGCCGGCCTGCCGGTCGGACTCTCGTTTATCGGCAAGCCCTGGAATGAGAAACAGCTCATAGAGATCGCCTACGCATTTGAGCAAGCTACGGAGGCAAGAAAAGCCCCGTCGCTCGACTGATTACCGGTCAACTGAATGTTCAAAGCTGTTCGCATTTCAATATTGCTGTTTATCCTGTTCTTCGTCGCCGTGAGTACCTGGCTGACGCAGGCCCGGAGCACGGACTGGAATAACAGCCTTTGGGTAAAGGTGTACCCCATCAACGCCGATGGCAGCCGGGAGTCCACGAAGTACATCGCGAACCTCAAGCTCCGAGACTTCGACGGTATCGAATCGTTTTTGACGCGCGAAGCGGCGAAGTACGCAATCGATGTTGCGCGCCCCGTGCGTCTCGAACTCGGAGAGTCCATTCCTGAGCAGCCTCCGCAACTCGGCGATCCGCCGCACGTTCTGAAGGTCGTGCTCTGGTCTTTGAAAATGCGCTGGTGGGCGAACAGCGTGACCTCTGATCAGGATCGCATTGAACCGGATGCCCGCATTTTTGTTCGATACCACGCGCCCGATATTGCCGTAATGCTCGAGGATTCGGTCGGCTTGCAAAAAGGCATGGTCGGTATCGTCAACGGCTACGCCAGTCGTCGTCACCGCGGCACAAACAATTTCGTCATTGCGCATGAATTTCTTCATACACTCGGCGCCACCGACAAGTACAGCCTCGCCAGCGGGCAGCCGATTGGCCCCGATGGCCTGGCCGAGCCGCAGCGCGAACCGCTTTACCCGCAGCGCTATGCCGAGATTATGGGCGGACGCATCGCGGTCGCCGTGGATGACTCGATGATTCCGAAAAGTCTCGACTATGCCGTGATCGGCCCGTTGACGGCTCGCGAGATTAACCTGATCGACTGACGCCGCTTTTGCTGTAGTGCCCGCTGCGCTACGCTGACGGTATGGCCAACTCGTCCGCAGCAATTTTCTCCTGTTCTAACGTTTACGTCGGCGTAGCCGGACGCGCCCTGGTCAACGACCTCTCGCTCGAAGTCGAGCGCGGCGAGTTCCTCGCTGTTATCGGGCAGAATGGCGTCGGCAAAACGCTGACCATGCACACGCTGGCGGGCCTGCGCACTGCCGATTCCGGGGAGATTCGGGTGAACGGCCAGAATACTGCGGCATCGAAGCGACAGGAAATCGCCCGACACCTGGCATTGCTGCCGCAGCATGTGGATGACATTTTTCCCGCAACCGCATTAGATACCGCGATGATCGGACGGCATCCTCACATTGGCCGTTTCGACTGGGAATCCGACGATGACTTCCGCATTGCACATGCGGCGCTCGACGCGGTGGGTCTGGCCGGGTTTGCTGCCCGCGACGTTTTGACGCTTTCGGGCGGTGAACGCCGGCGACTGGCAATCGCGCAAATACTCACACAGCAGCCGACCGTCTATCTATTGGATGAGCCAACCAATCATCTCGACCCGCAACACCAGCTCGAAGCGTTACAGCTGTTTCGTGACAAGGCAAATAACGGCGCTGTTGTCATCGCCAATCTCCACGATGTGAACCTCGGCGTACGTTATGCCGATCGCTGTTTGCTGCTGTATGGAGACGGCCAATGGGACCTGGGAAAAACGGCCGACATTCTGGACAGCGATCGCCTCAGCGAGCTTTACGGCACGAGAATAGAAGCGCTCGACTGGCGCTCACAGAAACTGTTCTTCGCCTCAGGCGACGTGCCCGCCTAGCGTCGACAAATAGGTCGCATGCAGTGCCGGATTGGCTGCCAGGACTGATCGCGTCTGCAATGAGATGGCGGCACCGTTGAGGTCCGTAAAGACGCCGCCCGCTTCGCTCACAATGATCGATAACGCCGCGATGTCGAGGATGTTCACGTCCGACTCAATCACCGCTTCGATCTTGCCCGCCGCCAGCAGATGATAGTGATAGAAATCGCCGTAGCCGCGGATTCGATCGGCACGCTCGACAATGTTGCCCAACGACGCCCAGCCAGGACTCGCTGCCAAAGATTTGAGATTCCCGACTGACACGGCCGCACGATCCGGATCCTCGATGTTGCTCACACCAAGTCGCTCGCCGTTGAGAAAGGCGCCCTGGCCTTTTTCCGCCCAGGCCAGCTCATCCATCATCGTGCCGCAAGAGACGCCGACGATAATTTGCTCGTTGTGTAGCAGCGCGATTTGCGTGGAGAAAAACGGGTACTGACGAACGAAACCTTTGGTGCCATCGATCGGATCGACAAGCCACAGGTAATCCGCATCTTCCTGTGTACGCCCGGTCTCCTCACCGTAAAAACCGTGCTCCGGAAATTGCTCAAGAATAATGCGGCGTATCGCCTGCTCGCACTCGACGTCGGCCTGTGTCACGGGCGTAAGATCGGCTTTCGTCGTCACCGTGAAGTTGCCGGCGTAATAGTGACGACTGATTTTTGCCGCTTCCTCAGCGGCTCGCAGCGCAACCTGCAAGTACTCTGACGCGCTGCTGGTGATTTGACTATCCACGGCTGCCCTGGGGTCCTGATCGATCGGCGCCACTATGGCGGCAACTTGAATAAGAAACAAGCCGTCGGCTTGACACTCCGTCGACAGCTGCCTATCGTCTGCTCCTCATCAGGTGAACCCGAAATGGCTTGTTTCGGGTGAACGGGAAGCCGGTGTCACGCAGAACACTGCGTCAATCCGGCGCTGCCCCCGCAACGGTGATCGAGTTAAGCCGTAGCCCCTGTTTTCCTTCGGGAAACAGAGCCACTGCCGCCCGCAAGGGCCGTGGGAAGGCGCTACGTCAGGAGAAGTCCGCTCGTCAGCCCGGAGACCGGCCCGATGACATAGCGAATGGCGCGGCGGGCGCATGTTCGGGCGCTTTTGCATGGCGCCCTTCCCTGTCGCCACATTCATCAACACAACGATTTGGTGTGCGGGCGGCACGCAGAGGATGCTTACAATGAAATTTTTCCGGGCGGTCATGCTGGCAGCTTTGCTGTCACCGCCGATCGCAGGGCACGTGGCCGAGATTTCACCGGGCGACACACTGATCGTAACGGCGACGCGGACAGAGATACGCTTGAGCGATGCAACCGTGCCGGTCACGGTCATCTCCCGTGACGAGATCGAGCTGTCAATGGCCAAGGACCTCGCGGAGTTGCTGCGCTTCGAAGCGGGTATCGACATCGGCCGAAATGGCGGCCCCGGACAGGCAACGTCGATGTTTTTGCGCGGTACCGAAAGCAACCACACGCTGGTCCTCGTCGATGGTGTGCGCATCAATCCGAGCACAATCGGCGGCGCGGCGATTCAGAACATCTCTCCCGACATCATCGAGCGCGTGGAAATTGTTAAAGGCGCGCGCTCGGCACTATTCGGCACCGATGCCATTGGCGGCGTCATCAATATCATCACGCGTCGCACCGATGAAGCCTACGTCGAAGGTGGCTTCGGCGCCGGCAGTTTTGCATCACAGTCGGGGCACGTCTCCGCTGGCGATCGCGGCGCGAATGGCGAGTTCGGCGTCAGCCTCAACTGGCAGTCGACGGATGGTTACGCGCCACGCGTCGAATCCGACGTAGAGCGTGGCTACGAGAATCGGTCCGCCAACCTGTACGCTGCCCGCGAGTTTGCCTCGAACGAAATCAGCGTTCGTCACTGGCAAAGCGAGGGCAATGTCGAATACCTGGATTTCTTTCTAAGCCCGGTCGATCAGGACTACAAGAACGCGGTGACTGCAGTCGGACTGGATACCGCGCTGGCCGGCGATAGCTCCAGCAAGCTGCTCGTTTCTTTCATGGAGGACGAGGTACGCCAGACCCAGGTTCCGGACTATGTCGTCTCGAAGCGCTTGAGCATCGACTGGCAATACAGCCACGCGTTCAAGCAGCATAAACTGACCGGTGGCCTGTACGCCGTCGCCGAGGATGCCAGCTCATTGTCATTCGGCTCTTCTTTCGATGAAGACACCGAACTGCGCGCCGTGTTTGCTCAGGACCAATTAACGCTCGGTCGACACAAAGGGTTTGCTGCCGTACGGCTGTCCGACCACGAGAGCTTCGGTCGGCATACGACATGGAATGTCGAGTACGCGTTCGAGATCAACGCAGCGTGGACCGTCAATGCGGGTCTCGGGCATGCGTTCCGTGCGCCCGATGCGACCGACCGCTTTGGCTTTGGCGGGAACCCTGACTTGCAGCCAGAACTGGCTGACGAAGTGCAGCTGGGGTTGCGGTATGCGCCGGGCAATGCGCACAACGTTAACATCGCGGTCTACGCCAACGACATCGACGACCTGATCGAATTTGATTTGCAGAGCTTCACATTGCAAAACATCAGCAGAGCGAAAATTCGCGGTGCGGAGCTCGGCTATGAATATCGGGGCGAGCAATTTGTGCTGCGCGCCGACGTGGTCCGGCAGACCGCGGACAATGCACTAACGAATGCGCGCTTGCTGCGGCGTGCCGAAAAATCAGCAACGCTGAGCTACACACAGTTAATCGGGCCGCATCGACTCGGGCTGTCGATACTGGCAAGCGGTGATCGCGAGGACTTCGGCGCGGTCCGTCTGCCCGGCTACGTGCTCGCCAACCTGATCGGGCAATTGCAGCTGAATGACCGGTGGCAGATCAATGCCCGACTGGAAAACCTGTTTGACACCGAATACCAGACCGCTGCGAACTACCGCATGCAGAAACGCAGCGGCTTCCTTGAACTTCAATATCGCTGGCAATAATGCGGAGTAACGCGTGGGCAATCGATTAAGCAGTATCTACACCCGAACGGGCGACGACGGCTCGACCGGTCTTGGCGACGGCAGCCGTATTTCCAAAGACAGTGCGCGCGTGGAAGCTTATGGCACCGTGGATGAGGCGAACAGTGCCATCGGCGTCGTGCTCGCCGGCGATGCAGTGCCCGAGCCGATTTGCAGTTTGTTGACCGAGGTTCAGCACGACCTGTTCGAACTCGGCGGTGAGTTGTGCATCCCCGGTCACAGCGCGGTCACGCAGGCGTTCATCGATCATCTCGAGGCCGACCTGGACACACTCAACGCCAATCTGCCGCGCCTGAAGGAGTTCATCTTACCGGGCGGCGGCAATCAGGCAGCAGCCTGTCACCTGGCGCGCACGATCGTGCGACGTGCCGAGCGCCGCACGCAAACGCTCGCAACCACGGAACCCGTGCGCCCCGAAGTGATCCGCTACCTCAATCGCCTATCGGATCTGCTGTTTGTGGTTGCTCGCGTCCTGGCCCGTCTGGGTGGGGGAGAGGAAGTGCTTTGGGATCGCGAGCGACTGTAGCAGCCTGCCCCTCGTCGGCGCCGAAGAAGGCAGCCCGGTTGAAGCGCGCTCGCTGCAGTGCCAGGCACATCGCACCGCCGGCTTTGATCAACCGTGGCGTTGGACGAGCCAGTTCGTCTGCAGCCAGCAGGAACTGGTTGCCATAGAGGTTCGCCGCGATTGTTGGCCAGCGCTGCCATTCGGCAAAGCCGTCGTCGCCGGCATCGGTACTCGCGAGCATGACTTCAGGGTTGCGTTCAACCACGGCCTCCACCGACACTGTCGGCGCCAGTTCGTCAAGGTCATCGAAGATGTTTCGACCGCCACACGTTGCGATCAGCTCGCTTACGTAGTGCTCGCGATTAATCGTGTACAGCGGCCGCGCCGAGACCTGATAGAAAACGCTGATCGGTTCGGCATCCTGATGCGCTTCGCGCAGCGTTGCCAGCTGCTGCTCAAAGCGCTCCGCCGCGACGCTCGCTTCGGTCGACCGGCCAACGAGTGAGCCGATCTGCAGCAGCGCCGCACCGATATCCGCGAGACCGCGCGTGCGGATCACCGCGACGTCGTAACCGAGGCTTCGCAGCTCATCGACCGTGTGTGCCGGTGTGCCGCTCTCCCACACGAGCAACAGATCGGGACGCAGCATCGCCAGCCGCTCGTGGTCAACCGAGAATGCGTCACCGACGACCGGCAGCTCGAGAACCTCCCGAGGATAGTCCGACCAGGCACTGACGCCGACCAGAGTATCGCCGGCGCCGATTTCGAAAACGAGTTCGGTCAGACTGGGTGCGAGCGTAACGACGCGTTGGTAATTGCCTGCGGGACGGGAGTCTCCCGGCGGATCAGCACAGGCACACAGAACCGCGCCCAGGCATGCGAGCGCAAGCGCTCGCGTCACTGCGTCAGGCCATACAACGTCATGGCGGAGATGATAACTGCCCAGATCACTAATAGACGGAAGACCAGGCGGTTGGCGGCGGCCGCACCGCGAGCACCACGTTCGGTCATCGACTCATCGGGATTGTCCTGCAGCGCAAGCGCCGCAACACCTACTCTTGCGAGCAATTTTTCGTTGTGCTCGGACAATGTCGCGTCGGCCTGCTCGGCCGGTGCCCGTAAGGCAGCAATGGCGTCATCGAAGTGGCCTGCAGTCGCGTAGCCAACCGCCGTCAGGCGCGCCGGCACCCACGCCAGCCAGCCGTGCAGCATGACCGCTGCGTCACGAATGCGCCCCGCATCAACATCATCTCCCTCACTGCGAGACGCATTGAACACGGCGCGCCGGCGTATCAGGTCCGTCACGCGGTAGGCCCACGCCGCCAGAGGCCCGAGCAGCATGAACCAGAAAATAACGGCGAACAGCCGATTGTTCGCCTGCACACAGACCGATTCTTCGACGCAATGGATCCGCTGCAGCGCGTCCTCGGGAACGTCGCCTTCGACGATCGCTTTGGCGGCGTTCAGAATGTCGTTTTCTTCCTCCGACTGCAGGGCAGCGCAATACTCATCGACATCCTCGCCGATATCATGCGGCCCCAATGAGAAAAACAACACGACGACAGCCAAAAGAAGGTAAGTAAAACCTGCCAGCGTTCCGCCAAGAATGACGATGACGGCGAAGACCGGCAGCACCAGGACAATGGCCAGCAATACAATCAGGAGCAGCGGTGGCCAGGCAGCAAACCGGCGAGCCTGGGCAAAACCCGAATCGATAATACGGTCCAGCCTGCGCATGCGGCGCCAGTGAAACAGCTGCGTCGCCAGTCTCTCGACGACCAGTCCTATGAGCAGGGCAATCAAATTCATCGTGTGTACGCTCTGTCTGAGTTAAGCGGTTTCGTCCTCGACGCGCTCATGCTCGTGCGCCGAGGTCATCATACAAGCGCAGCCAGTCGAAAGCAGGACCCGGGTCGACTTTACGTCCCGGCGCGATATCGCAGTGGCCTGCCACTTCTCTGGCTGAAATCGCCGGATAAGCCGCAAATATCGCCCCCAGAACGGCCGCGAGTGCCGTGTACTGTCGATCGTCGTATGCAGTTTCGTCCTCACCCTCGAGTTCGATGCCGATTGAAAAATCGTTGCAGCTCGTCGTTCCGCGAAAGCAAGACTCCCCGGCATGCCATGCGCGCTCGGTGAAGGGCACAAACTGCGTTACCGCACCGTCCCGGCGAATCAGCAGATGCGCGGAGACCTCAAGGCCGCGAATCTCCTGAAAGTAAGGGTGCGCATCAAAATCCAGCGTATTGGTAAATAAAGCGTCGATTTCCGGACCACCGAACTCGCCCGGCGGCAGGCTGATGCCGTGCAGCACGACCATCGACGGCTCAGCACCGTCCGGCCGTGGGTCGCGATTCGGGCTTGATTGTTGCCGGGCCGGCTCGACCAACCCGCTGTCGGTCGAAACTTTGAACATTGTCTGCGGTGCTGCTGCCATGGTCGATACCAACGGGCACGGTTGCGTGACTGGCGAAGAACTACGATAGTAAACCATGCGTCAGACTCGACTCTACCTGGACGGCGAATACGACAGCGGCTCGGAACTCGAAGTCGATGCCGAAAAAACACATTATTTGAGCCGCGTCCTGCGCCTGCGCGTCGGGGATACCATCGTTATCTTCAACGGCACGGGTGCGCAATTCTCGGCCAGTATTACAGCGCTGCAGAAGTCCCGCGCGATGCTCACAGTACATGAGGCGCTTGCGGCTGCGACGGAATCCGGTTTCAAGTTGCATCTCGCGCAGGGCATCTCGCGCGGGGAGCGCATGGATTTCGTCGTGCAAAAAGCGACCGAACTCGGCGTCAAGCGCATCACTCCGTTACTGACCGAACACGGCGTTGTCAAACTGGCGGCCGAACGCGCCGAGAAACGGCAGCAGCATTGGCTACAAGTGGCTATAAGTGCCTGCGAGCAGAGCGGACGGGTACGGCTGCCGCTTGTTGATGCGCCGGCGCGTCTCGACACGTGGCTCGCCGACAAGACGCAGCATGCCGACATCGATATCTTGCTGAAACCGGGCGCGACCGAGGCACTTGCCACCATCGACGTGCCGGCAACCAAGGTGTGTATTCTCATCGGCCCGGAGGGGGGCTTCAGCGACGCTGAATACGCGATGGCAGAAGCGGCAGGTTTTCGAGCGGTTTCTTTCGGCCCGCGCGTGTTGCGGACTGAAACCGCCGCGGTCGCAGCGCTGGCCGTCTTACAGGCGCGCTGCGGCGACCTGAGCTAGTCAGGCCTCGGCAAGCTCATCGGCGAGCATGTCTTCGAGTCGCTCCAGATCGGGAATCAACGGGTACTCATTAATCATGCGCACGCGGCATAGAACCGGTGCGGCGTCGGGCCAGCCCTGGGTCGACTCCAGCTTCAGCACTTCCTCGTTAACCCGTACGAGCTGAGGAAACCCCTGCGTCAGCAACCCGAAGTAACCCGCCTTCAACTTCCCGGAGTCGGCGTAAAACACAACGATACGGGTGCGGCTGTTTTGTTCTGGCACATCGTTACCGATCGTTCCCTCAAACGACACAACCGGTAACGCGCGTCCATTCCAGTCGACAGTACCGAGCATCCATTCCTGCGCACCGACCTCTTTCTCAGGCGTGGAGAAACGTACGACTTCGGCGACGCAGGCGCGCGGCACGATCATACGTTCCTCGGACAAAGGCACCAGGAGACTATAAAGCTCTTCGGTTGCTGCGCTCATGACAGTTCGATCCCGCGCTCTTCAAGCTGCCGTTGAATAGCCACGAGCAGCTGCGAGTCCTGATAGGGCTTGCCAAGGTAATCGTTAACGCCGAGTTCAATCGCGCGGGCTCGATGCTTGTCGCCGACACGCGACGTAATCATGATGATTGGCACCTCCGCGACCTCAGGGTCGTTGCGAACGTGCGATGCAAACTCGTAACCATCCATGCGCGGCATTTCGATGTCGAGCAATATGACGTCCGGCTTTTCTTCCTGCATGACGCTGATGGCGTCAAGGCCGTCTCTGGCGGTCGCAACGCGCAAGCCGTTACGCTGCAGGAGGCGCTCGGTTACGCGACGCACGGTGATCGAATCGTCGACAACCAGCGCCAGCGGACGGTTGTCGCTTGGCGCCGGGCGCGCCTGCTTGATCTCGACGATCGGTGCACCGGTTCGCACGAGCGCGTTAATATCCAGGATCAGTACGATGCTGCCGTCGCCCAGGATGGTCGCTCCTGAAACACCACGGATCGCGGCCAACTGCGGACCGACCGCTTTGACCACGATTTCGCGGCTGGCCAGCATCTCGTCAACGAGCAACGCCGCCGAATAGTCACCGGCCCTGATGAGGATCACGGGCACCGAGGCATCATCCTTCGGCAGATCAGCGGCCGATCCGCCAAGGTACATGCCCAGATGGCGGAATTTGTAGGTCTGCTCGCCATACGTGTATGCCGGCTCGTCCTGACTTAGCAGGTTCTCAAGCTCGGCGCGCGGCAACCGCGCCACACCTTCAACCGTCGGCAACGGCAGTGCGTAGACCTCTTCACCGGTGCGCACAATAAGCGCTTGCGTGATCGCCAGCGTGAATGGCAGCCGCACGGTGAAATTCGTGCCCTGCCCGGTGACTGAGGAAATGCGCAGAGAGCCACCCAGCTTCTTTACCTCGTTAGCAACTACGTCCATACCCACGCCGCGGCCCGCCGACTGCGTGACGGTCGCCGCGGTTGTGAAACCGGGCGCGAGGATCAGTTGCATGATCTCGTCATCCGTGACCTTGCTGTCCGGCTTGAGCATGTCGAGCTCGTACGCCTTGCGCCGGATCGCATCCACCTCGAGGCCGCGACCATCATCAGCAACATCAATTACCATTTCGGCACCTTCCCGGTGCAGCCGAATGGTTATTCGCCCGGTCGCCGGTTTACCGATGGTCTGTCGCCCCGCAGCGTCCTCAATGCCGTGAATAACCGCATTGCGCAACATATGCTCGAACGGTGGCAGCATCTTGTCGAGAACCTGCCGGTCAAGCTCACCGGAAGCGCCTTCGACCGCGAGTTCGGCGCGTTTGCCGGCCTCTTGGGACGCCTGCCGAACGAGGCGCGTTAGTCGGGACACGTGCCTTTCGAACGGCACCATGCGAGTGCGCATCAGCCCGTCCTGCAATTCAGCAGTCACTCTCGACTGCTGCACCAACAGACCCTCGGCCTCGCTGGTCACCGATTGCAGCAGGTCCTTAAGACTGCCGAGATCGTTCGCCGATTCGGCCAACGCCCGTGATAACTGCTGGATATTGGAGTAACGATCCAGCTCCAGCGGATCAAAGTCGCGCACCAGAACCGTGTCCTGGTGGCCATGCATGATCTGCGCTTCCGTCTCGATTTCGAGCTTGCGCAGCTGCTCGCGCAAACGCGCGATGGTCTGCTCGAGCTCGTCGACGTGAAACTCGAATGAGCTGACCTGCTGGTTCAGCCGCGAATGATAAATGCTGATCTCGCCAGCGGCGTTCAGCAGGTCCTCGAGTAGCTCGGCATCGACCCGTGCAAACTCCTGGCGCTGCTCGGGCGTCGGTATCGGCCGAACGTCGGCCGCAGGCGGTAGTACAAACTGCGGCTCGCGCGCCGGTTCGGGCTCTGGCTCGAGTTCGGGTTCGGACTCGGGTTCGGGTTCGGGTTCGGGTTCGGGTTCGGGTTCGGGTTCGGGTTCGGACTCGGATTCGGATTCGGATTCGGGTTCGGGTTCGGGTTCGGACTCGAGTTCAAACTCCGGTACGTCTTCCGACTCTGGCTCCAGTCCTGGCTCTGGGGCTGACAGCGCCTCGCTCGCCACCGGCTCCTCTTCCGCGGGCCCTGCGGCCTGCTGCTCACGATCCACCTGCAGCTGCTCGACGACTGGCGAGTTGACGATAACCATGCTGACAGCATCGTCCGGCTCCGACGTGAATTCGCCGTACGGCGTATCTTCGTCGCGCTGTTCCGACAGCTCGAGCTCGACTTCGTGTTCATCGACTATCTCGAAGCCGGCGTTGGCGTGCTGAATACGTTGCTCCAGTTCCGGAACGGCTCTAACCGGCCTGCCCGCAATCACCGCGTCACGCATGCGATTCAGCTCATCGATACTGCGCTGCAGCAAGTCTTCCACGGCTGGTGTCGCTTTGACACGACGATCGTCGATCGAAATCAGCAAGGTCTCGATCTCATGACTGAGATTACCCATGGCCGCAATGCCGGCCATGCGAGCTCCGCCTTTGAGCGTGTGCAGATGCCGGCGTAGTTCGCCCATTGGCTGTGCCGATCGCTCCTTCACCCACTGCAACAGCGCCTTTTCGGCCGCCTCCAGGAGCTCGGCGGATTCCTCGGTAAAAATCGCCGCTATTTCTGCGTCGTAGCCAGGCTCGTCGAATTGTTCCTCGGCCAATGCTCCCTCAGCAAATGCTCGCTCGGCCGATTCTTGATCAACAAGTCCTCGCTCAACAACCGTCGCTGGCCCTGTCTCAACCGCAGGTTCTAGCCGAGTCTGCGTTGGCGTGTCGTCGGTATCTTGCGGTTGCAATTCGTCACAGAGTGTCGACAGTCGCTCGATCAATTCGCCGAAATCGGCGTCTTCGCGATCGGGGTTGTTAATGTCGCCGACGATACGCTCGATGGCATTCGCGGCGGCGCTCAATGCATCGAGACCGGACTGCTGAAACCCTACCTTGTGGTCATGCACATGTCGGACGAAGCGATTCAGAGCGGCCGTCACAGTGACGCCGCGCTCGACGTTCGCCATATTGGCGCTGCCGTGCAGCGTATGGCAGGCACGATAGAGTTTGTCGGTGACCTCGAACGGCGGCTGATGCTCTGTGCAGGCCTCAATGTAATCGGCAATGACCTTTACGTGACCGGCCGTTTCTTTCGAAAAAATATCGTAAAGAACCGGGTCCATATCCAGCGGTACTTCTTCCGCGGGTGGCGCTTCGCTGGCGGGCTTCGGTGATGTCAGCAGTGCTGCGTTGGGGTCGCCATCGGCGAATGCGTTAGCCTGGGTAATCAGCAGGTTGATGTCCGCTGCCGGCTCGGTGCCTACCTCGAGCTGCTCGATCAATTCGGGTACCGTCGCCGCGGCGCGCAACACGAAATCAACCGTCGGCGGCGTGCGCGTCAGCGTGCGATTGATAAGGCGGTTAAGAAGGTTTTCGACCGCCCAGCAGTATTCACCGATGCGCTCGGCACCCACCATGCGACCACTGCCCTTCAGCGTATGGAACGAGCGACGCACTGTGGTCAGTAACTCCATGTCGTCGGGAGTCTCGACCCAGTCCGGCAAGCGCCGCTTGATGGATGCGACCTCTTCTTTGGCCTCTTCGATAAACAGCTCGAGCAATTCCGGGTCAAGCTGTTCCGCAGACGGTGAGAAGACTGGCAACGGAATGATCTCCGTCGGCGCTGGCGGTGGCGGTGGCGTGAGCAGGCCAGCCTCAGCCTGTTCGGCAATTTCTGCCGCCGTCATTCTGATCGTCTTGACCGGCTCTGTCAGGACGGCAGGTTTCGCCTGCAGTAACCGCTGCTCAACCTCGCGCAGTACGTCGAGACAGGCCTCGGCGTTATCCAGCATGTACCAGGGCTCGCTGCGACCCGCCTTGACGGTCTCCATGTAGTACTCAAGGCTGACAATCGCATCAGCCAGCCGGTCGGTTTCGCTTTGCATCATTTGCGACGGATCGCCGCTGTTGAGCATGGCCGTAACCAGCCGGCCAATACGTTCGACGACTTCCATCGCGCGTGGCTTCTCGAGCATCAGCAAACCGGCTTTGATGCCCTGTATCAGCGACGGGACGCTATCAAGTCCTTGCGACGGCGCTTCGGCCGACATGCTCTGCGTAATGGTCTCTTTGATGCGCGCGAGATTAATAATGCACTCGCGCATAACCGACTCGGCGATCTGTTGAAAGTGATCGTCGTCATTCGCAGCCTCGTCGCCAGCGTCCACCTCCGCTTGCCGCGGTACCGTCAGTTTCAACAGCTGGTGGTCAAGTCTGTCTTCAACACGCAGCAAGGTTGATGCAATATCCAGAATCACCTGGTCGATAGCTCTTCACTACATCTTTCATCTTTCTATTTA